>JAJVUU010000015.1 GCA_021621525.1 Caryophanales bacterium | reverse complement strand
TTTTGCGTTTTTTGTTTATAACAATAGATAAAACTTTTATAATAAAGTTACGACAAGAAAGGAAAAATATCATCATGCCAGATCTTGATGCCCTGAAAAAGGATTACGAGACACATCAGCTTGCCGCCGAAATGGCGACCAGCATCCAAGACTTCCTATCTGCGTACGACAATCTGATGGCTTGCGGAGACCTTGCCAGCGAAATCGGCAATCTCACCCTTGACAGCAAGGAGAGCCAGAAATATGCCGACTTGAGCGAGAACTGCTTCAAGAAGGCAAGTGAGAGCATCGCCCATCTCAAGCTGTCAGATTCTGAAATCGCCAAGCTCAAGAAGAGAAAGGCGCCCAAAGGCTTTGATAAGTTCATCGGTGAAGACAAACTCAAGGATCATCTGAAAAAGGATGTCATCGAACCTTGGCTTGCCCACGACATGAAAAGCAGGCAGAATTCTGCCATCCTCATCTATGGGCCCGAAGGCATCTCCAAGACTGTCCTCGTCCAGTCCCTCATCCATGAGCTATCGGCAACCCCATACTTCATCAAACCGATTCTGAACTTTTCTCCCTTCAGTGAAAACACGAAGGCCAATTTCCAGAAGCTCTTTGCATTGGCTGAAGAGAAGGACAATGTCGTCTTCTTCTTCACCAAGCCAACCTGTTTCTTCCCTAAGGAGGATGATAGGGAGAGCAAGGCTACCTTCAAGCTCTTCTACAAGCTCTTCAGAAAAGAGATGAAGAGAATACGTAAGAAGAACCTCAACATCCTCTTTATCGGAGCAACATCCATTCCTGACAAGATGAATCCAAAGGTCTTCGAGAAAGGTTTCTTTGATGATCTGTTAAGAGTACATCATCCTGACAGATATACAAGAAAAGCTCTTATGGAGGAGCGTCTGAAGTCTATCGAATTCGAAGATCCGGAAGAAATCGATAAGCTGACTGCCATGACCCACGGATATGTATCCAAGGAAATCTCAAGGCTTTGCCGAAGGATAAACAGCACGGCTGAGCTCTATAAGAAGAATGGAAAGCCTGCCATCATCACCAAAGATATGATGAAGAGAATCATGGACGACTTAGGTCCCCAGGACGACGAAGAATTCAAGAAGAACGTCGATGCCTTTGAAAGCAGCCTTTCCAAGGATATCCTCATCACCAACGACAATCATGACTGACGGCATAGGACGAAAGTCCTATGCTTTTTTCTTTCTTTTGCTTTCTTTCATGCTATAATCAAGCCCTATGAAGAAAGAAATCCATCCATTGTCCCTTCATGAAGGTTATGTCGAAGTCATCGATTTGCTAAAAAAGCTTCCGGGTTTTGGAGAAGACTTTGATTTTGTCTTGCTCCATTGCTATGCCCATATCAAGAACGAGGAAATCTATCTTGAAATCGACAAGGACATCTATGAACACGTCGTCATGTATGAAGGAAAGAACTTCTATGATGCCGTAAAGCAGTACTTCTTCCAACTCAAAAGAGGTGCCATCCTTGTCTATCATCATGGAGATTTTCCAAATCTGAAAATGGATATGTTCACCGATTCCTTTGCTGACTATGAGAAATTCACTTCCGAATGTGAAGACCTTCTTGAAAACGGAAGGCATTCCCCTTGCTTTGCCATCTATAGCGATTCAAGAAAGGCCGAAGTCATCACCTACGATGATAGATATGCTACATTGCTGGAGCTTTAGCAGCCTTTTCCATTCAAGGAACAGCTTTTTATTTCACAAGACAGGGGTTCATACCCCTTTTTTCGTAGATATCCTTCCCAATCAAGAATCACTTTTCCAGAATCCAGGACGAGCGCAGGAAGACCGATGTCATGTACCCTCTTGACTTCATCAAAGACAGCAAGCGTATCTCTTAAGAAAAGGAATTCCTTCAGTGTCTTGAGATTTTCATTGATATCCAGAAATTCATATTCGATATGATAATGGTCGAAGTTACGTTTCAGCTCGACACAGTCCTTGCACATCCTGCTTCCATATACCTTCATCATCCGTTCCTCCTTTTTAGCCATTATACCCTCTCTTAGCCTTTCCATCAAGAAATCCGCGTCAGAGGAAAGATTCATCCATTTCCTAGATAAAGAAGGGTAGGAAAAGTATATAATATGGAAGACATCACATAGGGAGGAACCTCTGATGCTGGACAAGAGTTCATTGAAAGAAGCTTTTTCTGAAGTCTTCTCTTCAGGAGGTGACATCCGTGGGTATTTTGCTCCCGGAAGAGTCAACCTGATAGGCGAACACATCGACTACAACGGCGGTCATGTCTTTCCCTGTGCCATCGAAAGCGGAACCTATGTCGTAGCAAGGATGAGAAACGATCGTAAGCTTTGCTTCTTCTCCGAGAACTTCAAGGATAAGGGAATCATGGAGCTATCTTTGGATTCTCTTTTTAACGATTCCAAGGATTCCTGGGCCAACTATCCAAAAGGTGTCTTCAAGACCTTTATGGACCATGGATATCCTATCCCTGACGGCTTTGACATCTATGTCTATGGAAATATCCCTGGCTCTGGTCTTTCTTCTTCGGCATCTTTGGAGGTCGTTGTTTCAAACCTCATCCGTGATTTCTTCCAACTGGATATCGATGGCGTCATGATAGCAAGGCTTTCCCAGGAGGCAGAGGTCCGTTTCTGCCATATGAACTGTGGCATCATGGACCAGTTTGCCTGTTCCAACGGAAAGAAGGACAAGGCTATCTTCCTAGACTGCCAAAACCTCCAATATGAGTATGTTCCCTTAAAGCTATCTTCCTATCGTCTTGTCGTGACCAATTCCAACAAGCCTCATAGCCTTGTCTCCTCCCACTACAATGACAGGAGGAAGGAATGTGAAGCTGCCTTGCAGGATCTAAGGAAGAAGCTTGATATCAGATATCTCTGTCAGCTCACACCGAGTCAATTCGAAGAAAACAAGGGCCTTATCCAGGATCCCATCTGTCAAAAGAGAGCAGGCTTTGCCGTCTATGAGGAAGCAAGGACCAAAAAAGCTCTCCAGGCTTTGAAGAAGGATGACATCATGACCTTCGGAAAGCTCATCAACGAATCCGGAGATGGTCTTAGAAGCGAATATGAGGCAACCTGCCATGAAATCGATATCCTCGTCGAATTGTCCAGAAGGCAAAAAGGTTGTATCGGTTCCAGAGAGACCGGAGGTGGATGGGGAGGAAACATCATCTCCCTTGTCAAAGAAGATTGTCTGGAAGAATTTATCAGGAATGTCGGGGAAGGATATTTCCTAAGCACCGGTCTAAGGGCTCAGGCAAACATCCTTTCCGTCGGAAACGGAGGAAGGAGGATTTTCTGATGAACATTCAAAGCGAAATCAAGAAGCTGGCTTGCTATGCCTTGGATAAGGGGCTTGTCGAAGAGGACGAATTCTATTATTCCATCAATCTTCTCCTGGATGTATTGAACATAGATGAGTTTGTCGATGACGGCATCTCTTATCATGATGTGGATTTAGAGACAGTCTTGGCAAACCTTCTTTCCTATGCCCATGAAAATGGTATCTTAAAGAACGATTGTGTCCTCGATAGGGATTTGCTGGATACGAAGATCATGAACTGCTTCACACCGAGACCGGCTCAGGTCGAACATCACTTCAGTGAGCTTGAAAAGATCTCAGCCAGGAAGGCAACCGATTATTTCTATCATCTTTCCTTGGACTCCGACTACATCCGCTCTTATAGAATCTGCAAGGACATCAAATGGAAGACGAAGACCGTATATGGAGACTTGGACATCACCATCAACCTTTCAAAGCCTGAAAAGGATCCCCGTGCCATTGCCTTGGCAAAGCAGGCCAAGCCAAAGAGCTACCCGAAGTGTCTTCTCTGCAAGGAAAACATGGGCTATCGGGGAACCTTGTCCCATCCGGCTAGACAGACCATCCGTTACATCCCTTTGGATTTGTCCGGTGAATCCTACTTCATGCAGTATTCCCCCTATTCCTATTATCCGGAGCACTGCATCGTCTTCAACAAAGAGCATGTCCCAATGGCCGTCAACAGGAAGACCTTCGAACACCTCGTCTCCTTCGTCAAGAAGTTTCCTCACTACATGCTCGGATCCAATGCCGACCTTCCCATCGTCGGAGGAAGCATCCTCAGCCATGACCATTATCAAGGCGGGAGCTACATCTTCCCTATGTTCAAGGCAAAAGATGTCTTCTCCTTCCCTTTGAAGGATTATCCGACTGTAGAAGTCAGCTACCTCTATTGGCCTTTGTCCGTCATCCGTCTAAGAAGCAAGGATGAGAAAGCCATCATCGATCTAAGCGAACATATCCTTTCCTCCTGGAGAGGATACGATGACGAATCCCTGATGATCCTTTCCAAGACGGATGGCATAGAGCATAACACCATCACTCCAATCCTTCATTTCGAAGATGGTAAGTTCGTCATGGACCTAGCCTTGAGAAACAACATCACGACCAAGGAGCATCCTTTGGGCCTCTATCATCCGCATGAGGAATTCTGGAACATCAAGAAGGAGAACATCGGTCTCATCGAAGTCATGGGAACGGCCATCCTTCCTTCCCGTCTCAAGAAGGAAATCTCAGCCTTGAAGGAACATATCCTTCATAAGGAAGATATCGCCATTGACCCCTTGACAGAAAAGCATGCCCTATGGCTCTCTTCCTTCCAGAAGGAAATCCAAGGTCTCTCCTCAGAAGAGGAAATCGAATCCCTGCTTCAGGAGAAGATCGGCCTGACCTTCCAGAAGGTCCTGGAATGTTCTGGCGTCTACAAGCAGGATGAAGAAGGATACTTAGGCGTAAGAAGGTTCCTTTCTACGCTTGAGAGATAACAAAAAGCTCTCCCTGAAGCCCGGGGAGAGTTTTTTGTCTGCTTACCTGTTATGAATGGCGTCGATCGGCTTCTTGTTGGCAATCCTTGTGACAGGAAGAAGGGAGGAGATGAAGCTGGCAAGCAGGGATACACCAAGGATGAGCAGGATGATGAGTCCATTGGGATTCATGATGTCAAAGTCGATGTTGATGGACCTGCCCAGGTTCTGATTCAGGACGAAGGATAAGACAAAGGTCATGATGGTGGCAAAGAAGAAGTTGATGGCAGCGATGATGAAGGATTCGCTATAGAAGATCTTGAAGACATCGCTTCTCTTGGCTCCGACTGCCCTCAATATGCCGATTTCACGCTTCTTGTTGTTGATGGAGACGGAGATGAAGTTATAGAAGAGAAGCATGGAGAAGACAGCCAGAACAGCACCGACGATGACAAAGACGTTCGTCAGGGAACTGAGCATGTCGGCGATTAACTGAATGTTGTTCAGCTTGCTGTCTGACATCGAGAAGCAGAAGTCACCGACTTACATGTCATCGTACTTCTTACCAGCCTTCTTCATGTAATAATCGATGAAGGTTGAGAATCTGTCATAGTCCTTTTTGATGCAGACCAAGGCTGACGGGTTTTGTACGCTCACATATCCTGAGTCATCCATATAATGTTCGACCTTCTTGGAATCTGCCTTGGAAATGCTGAAGTCCTGTCCGGATATGGAAAAGTCGATACCGACAACCTTCAGGCTCAGAGAGAGATTCTGGTAGGTTTCATCGCCATCGAAATAGCCATCGCCCGAAGAGAAATCAAGACTCATCTCCTTCCAGTCGAACGTGAAGAAAGACATCTCCTCCTTGAATTTCTGCAATATCTTCCCCTGAAGGCTGACAAGGACATCCTTGTCGGAATAGACGATATTGGCAAAGACGTTTCTTTTCCTATCCTGGCTCAATGCATCGATATCGACATCATCTCCATAGAATTCATGGCAGATTCTGACATACTCGGCGTCATTCCTATGCTTCAGATAATATTCCTGGTAGTTTTCGTTGATGTAGTCTTCCCTCATCTGGCTTTCAACCCTGGAATAGATGCTCAAGACATCCATGGAGGTCATATGAAGCAGGGAAAGATATCTGGACTGATAGTCCTTCCTTACCTTTTCAAAATAGGAAGCATAGTAATCCGTCAGTCCGGATTGGGAAAGGCAATTGCGATAGACTTCAAAGATGCTGTATTTCTGATCAAAGTTGACATCGCTATAGTCAAAGGACATACTGCCGTCTTCCAAATAGGTAGGGCTTATCGTCCATGATCCATTTCCGAAATAGACATCCTGTTTCTTTCCTTCGTTGATATCCTTGACGATATCAAAATGGTTGTCAAAGAAATCCGTACATTTGTCATAGACGACCTTTCTATTCGCTGCATTGCCGATCTCATCCAGGGCATTGGATGGATTGAGATCACTTTCATATGTGGTGACTCCATCGCTATAATATGCCCCGTCAAAGGAGACGTGAACGCTCTCTCCTTTGTCTTCAGACTCGGAAAACAGGTTAGCGAACATGTCCGATCCGACAAGAGTCTCACCTTCTTCCAAGGACGTCTTATCGGAATCGAAATAGAAGATGTTGTCAGCATGGCTTGGGAGATAGGCAAAGTAAGCACTGCTCTTATAAGGAGCGTCTTCCCCAGGGTAGAAATAGAAGTTTTTGGAATAATAGACGTCTTCCCCTGCCTCTTCAGGATAGACGAACATGGCGGAGTGATACCAGGAATTAGAGTCGTTCTGCAAAGCGATGGCATCGGCGTCATTCCTGTCGAGCTCAGTGTTCTTGACATCCTTGTAATGATCGTATTTTTCAGGAACATGGGTGTCGATGATGCCAGTCAACGTATACTCGCGATCTATTCTGGCGTTGGAATCATAGACACTCATCTTATATCCGATGACATCATCATAGGTTGCCTCGTTCTTGTCGATGGTCCTATCATTGATGCTGCAGCCAAACTTCTTCAATCCTTCGAAGATGTATTTGCTGAGAGCAAACTCTCCTGAAGCAGAGGGCATTCTTCCAGAGACCAGTTCAAAGCCTGTATCCTTCAAAAAGTCATCGTCGATGGTGACCTTTCCATTCAGGGCTGTGGGGTAATAGATGCTGTTAGAGACATCCGAAAGGGAAGAAGAGAGATAAGGAAGGCTTGTATAGACGTCATTGGAGCGACCATACATCTTCAAGCCGGTCTCGGAATAGAGACGGGACAGGTTTTCCTCATTGAAGTCATAGGAATTCGAATGTCCTCTCTTCCCCTTCTGATAGCCGCTGATGCTGATGATGTCTCCAGGGTCCTTCTGGAAGCTGGAGAGAAAGGCATTCTTGGTGGAGAACAGACCGATTGTCGCAGAGGCTCCGAACATCGTAAAGGAGACGATGGAGAGAAGGCAGGTCATGACAAGCCTGAAAGGTTTCACCTTCAAGGAACGGAAACCCATCTTGAAGGCATGGCCCAGGGAGAACTTGGACTTGATGACTTCAAAATCACCTTGGGAAGGAGGAATCCTGGAGCTGTCGGTATCGATGAATTCTTCCCTGTTTCCGCTCTTGTCGATCTTGGCTGCCTCCATCAGGGAATCATTGACATGGCTGTCACAGCTGATGAAGACGTCTCCGTCAGCCTTCTTCAAGGTCTCGTTGAGGATGTCGAGGTCCGCAGGTGTCAGAAGGCGGTCCTTGTCAAGCTTGATGAGGTTGTCACCGAGGATGGAGATACCTTCCTTGGTTTTTTTCGTCTCGACAAAGGTCTTGGTGATGTCGGAGATGACCTTTCCATCCCGAAGTTCGATGACACGGTCGCCGAAATGTTCGGCAAAGTCCCTGTCATGGGAGACGATGATGACAAGCTTGTCCTTGGAAAGCTTCTTCAGGGTCTCGAAGACCTGTTTTCCGGTATTGGAATCCAAGGCTCCCGTCGGTTCGTCTCCGAAGATGATCTTGGGGTCCTTGACCAAGGCCCTGGCGATGGCAACCCTCTGCTTCTGACCACCGGAAAGTTCATTGGGTTTTCTCTTCTCCATCCCGCTTCCCTGCAGGTCGACTTCCTGCAGGATCTTTTCAATCTCTTCATCCGTTGCCTTCTTATGCTGCAGCTGAAGGGCAAGGGCGATGTTCTCCTTGACGGTGAAGTCGCTTAGGATGTTGTACTCCTGGAAGATGAAGCCAAGATAGGTGTTTCGATAGGAATCCATCTCGCTTCCGCTGAATTCCAGGGAAGACTTCCCATTGATGATGATTTCACCTTCATCGGGTTTGTCAAGTCCGCCCATGACATTGAGAAGGGTTGACTTTCCGCTTCCGGACTTTCCCAGGATGAAGACGAGTCCGGTCTCCGGAAACTTCAGGGAAACATCATCCAGAGCCATCACAGGCTCTTCGTTCTTGATTCGATATACTTTCTTAAGATGTCTTACTTCGAGCATGGTTTCTTCCTTTCCTATTCCATGATATGGATTCTATTCATATCGATCGTCTTTGGTTCAGCCTGTTCCAGAGGATAGCCTAAGGCAACATGGCCGATTCCTTCATACTGAGTCAAGTCCAGGCCAAGGGAAGAGAGGATTTCTCTTCCTTCCGGGCTTTCAATCTCTTCCTTGGCCCTATGGATCCATACGGCACCAAGATTGAGGTCAGTTGCCTCAAGAAGCATGTTCTCCATACAGACGGAGCCGTCATAGATGGCTGTCCTGCTCTTCTTGCTGATGACAAGGAGGATGCAACCAGCTCCATAGAAGGGGGGCTTTCCCTTCTGGCATAGAGGCAATCCTTGCGTTAAGAGAAGATAGTCTTTTCTTTGTCGAAGGATCTTTGATGACGATGATTTCGACATTCTCGTTATGCATCGCCGATGGAGCAAGAAGTCCAGCCTTGCAGATTTCCGCTATCTTTTCATCTTCTACTTCCCTATCGTCAAACTTACGGCACGAACGTCTTTTCTCAATGGCACCAAGCATAGGCACTCCTATATGGACTCATATTCCTTTTTTTCTTCCGGGGTGAGTCTCTTGTCCCTGGATATCAGCTTCCTATTGATGACTTCATGGCTGAAGACCATCAACAACAGAAGAATGAGAGATAAATACATCAGGATGGAAAAGTCATCGACGGTCCTGGCCAAGAAGCCGAAGAGAGGAGAAATCGTGACATTTCCCAGATATGCGATAGCCATCTCCATGGATATCATCTTCAGACTGGCCTTCCTGGAGAAGCGATAGACCGTACTTCTGATGATGGCAGGATAGATGGGAGCACAGCCAAGGCCCAAAAGAAGATAGCCGGCGATGGAAGTTGCCTGGTTGATCCTCAAAAGGGAAAGAAGGCATCCTAAGGCAAGAAAACCTTCCCCGATCCTCATCATGTTCTTCTCCTTCACCTTCAGGGACAAAGGACCACAGAAGAACCTTCCAAGTGTGATACCCAAGTAGAACAGGCTATCTAAGAAGGCAGCCGTCTTGGTATCAAAACCGATGGCATAGCAGAAGTAGCTTCCGCCCCAGTTTCCCAAGGTGGTCTCCATGCCACAGTAGCAGAAGAAGCCCAGAAGGGAAAGGTAGAAGACCGGGTTTCTGAAAAAAGAGGAAGCCCTGACTTCAACCGTCTCTTCTTTTTTCTTCTCACCTGTTTCAACCTTCTTCCACAAGGGGAAGCTTAAAAAGGAAAGAATGCAGATACAAAGCTGGACAATGGCGATGATGAGGATACCCTTGTTCCATCCCTCGGAACGATTCGAGGAATCGATGAAGGATGAAATGATAAAGGGAGAGATGCTTGCGCCGACACCCCAGCAGCAATGAAGCCAGTTCATATGGATGGCCTTGTAATGAAGGGAGACATAGTTGTTCAAGGCCGAATCGATGCATCCCGCACCGAGTCCAAGCGGAATGGCACAGATATAAAAAAGGAAGGTATATCCCTGTCTGACAAAGGAGAATCCGACCAATCCCAGGATCGTCAGAAGAATCGAGTAGGAGATGACCCTTTTTGTATGGAATTTGCAAACCAGCCTATTGGCAAAAAGGGAAGAAAGAATGGTGCAGCAGGATACGACAAGGCCGATATATCCTGCCTGGTCGCTGGATATCTGAAGATTTTCGGCTATCGCCGGAAAAGAACTTCCCAAGACGGAATCCGGAAGTCCCAGGGAGATGAAGATGAGATAGATGACAAGTAGAAGCAGAGTCGCCATGGAAGTCCTCTTTTTTTGAGATTTATTCTACCACAGTCCTCTTAGGAAAAGATGTTTTTTCATCTGCTATGTGGTATTCTTTTCCCAAGGAAGAACAAGAAATGAAATATCTCACCAAAGAATACCTGATGAAAAAGAAGCAGCTCGACTGCCTGAACGGCTATGAGCCTGTCGACGATTCTCTCTCTTTTGAAGGACTTTATCAAAAGAAGCTTCACGAAAGGCTGCTTCAGGCTGAGAAGCTATTCAACACGCCGATACAGATGAAGGAGACAAGAGAGGAAGTCATCCGGAACTTCGACGAAAAAAAGTATCCGAAATATGACCTTGTCGCAAGAAGGATCGTCGGTTACCAGAGCCTTGATGAGGCTTTGAAGGCCTATGACTATCAAGTGGCAAAGCAGAAGCTTATCTTTGAAAACAGAGGCCCTTTTGATAGTCAACATGCCACCAAGATCTTCGAAAGCCAATATGAGGAAGAGCTCACAAAGAGCAGGTCTGACATTCCCTTTCTCTTCCGGAAGGAGATCGACCCCCGCTTTCTTGCTCTCGGCTGCATTCCAAATCACATCTTTGGAAAGATACAAGACTATCTTGATAAGACCAAAGAGGAGGTCAGTCAGCTTGAAAAGGAAGCGGAAGCTTCCTCTAAGCCCATCGTTCTCTCTCTTCCGGATTGCTTCATGGACTTCAGAAACGAGAAGCTTCCCATCGTCTGCCTTTACATGGATGAAGATGATCTGGTTTTCGTCTTCCATTTTGAAGGCCTGAGAAAGAAAAATGCAACCGGCTTTTCTTCCTTTACCTTCCATGACGTATCCGCTGTATGTCACGATGACATCCCTATCCATGATTCCTTCGACCGAAACCATATGGAGCGGTACACGCTTCAGGCTGTCGAGATGCGAATGAGCGATGACTCCTATTGGCTTTCGATGCTTTTGGATGACGATACGATAGAAGAGGTATCCTTCCTCTTTAAGGACATATCCTGCAATACCAACTTCTGATCACTCAAGAGAATCATCGGAAAGAACATAGTTTCCATCACTGCATTTGACAGAATCGATATCGGTATCATAGAAGCAGCCAAATCCGAGTTGGACCTTCTGGAACTCTTTCTGTGTGCCTGGATAGCTGACCAAAGATAATTCGTCACATCCTTCAAAGGCATTTTCTTCAATGGTCTGGATACTTTTTGGAAGCGTAAGGCTTTCAAGTCCAAGAGACTGACCGAAGGCTTCCTCTTGTATGGACAATACTCCTTTGGGAATCTCAAGAGAAGAAGGTAGACCCTGACCATAGAAAGAATAGGCGCCGATGTTCTTGATGCCATCACTCATCTTGCTTAAGTAACATCCATGATAGAGTTCTGTCTTGTCAGGATTCATCAGGCAATGGTCCGAATAGACATAGTTTGGATTTCCTTCCTCTATCTCGATATCAAGAAGAGATGGGCAGAAAAGGAAACAGGTCGGATCGATGCTTTCCGTCTTTTTGGATATATGGACCTTTTCCAAGGATGTGCAATCTTCAAAAAGAAGGGAAGGAAGTTCCTTCAAGTCAGACAATCTGGCTTCCGAAAGGCTGATACAGGAAGAGAAGGTCTTCTCTCCTATTTTCGATAACGTATCCGGAAGCTTGATTTCCCTCAAGGCAAAGGAGAAGGAAAAAGCTTCACCCCCGATTTCTTCCAGTCCTTCTTCAAAATTGATTTTCCCTAAGGAGTAGCAATGGGAAAAGGCATTATTCGATATCGTCTTTACATTGGATGGTATGGTGATTTCCTTGATGGAAGAATTGTAATAAAAGGCTTCCTTGGCGATATTTTCGACCGTATCTGGGATGATTGATGTCTGACATCCTAGAAGCAAGTTCTTCCCATCCTTATCCAGAAGACAGTTTCCGATGGAAGAGAACATCAGATTTGATTTCGAAACCAGAATCTCTTTCAGCTTGGATGCACCGGTAAAAGCATTCTTTCCAATATAAGAGAGGTTTTCTCCTATAGCCAGGGATGGCAGGGAGCTGTTGGAAAAGGCATAGTCTCCGATGCTTTCAAGAGAGGTAGGAAAGGAAAGTTCTTCTAAACCAGAACAGCCAAAGAATGCCTGGGGAAGAATCTTCCTGATCCCTTCTTCCAGAATCGTGTTCTTACACCCATATAAGACATTTCCTTCCTCATCCAGGATGGCATCTCTTCCTTGAGAGTAGGTTTGATTTTCCTTGTCGACGGTCACCTTTTCAACACCAGGTGTGGTTGAAAAGGCACCTTGGGATATCTCTTCCACATTCCTAGGAATATGGATTTCTTTTAGGGATGAGCAATTGGAAAAAGCGCCTGCCGCTATTTTTCCCAGTGAAGACGGAAGGATGATTTCAGATAGCTTCCTACATCCCGAAAAGGCGTTGGTAGAAATCTGAACGACTCCTTCCGGGATATGGCATTTCTCCAATGCATAGCAGTTTTCAAACAGGGAGGAAGGAATCTCCTTGATACCATTTGGAAGGACGACCTCTTTCAAGGCAAAGCAAGAGGAGAAAAGAGATGAAGGTAAAGCGGTGATCTTCTCGGGCAATGTAGCAGATAAAAGGGAATAACATTTCTGGAAGCAGTCTTCCTTGATCTCCGTGATATTCTTTGAGAAGACGATAGACGTCAGTCCACTTCCTAAGAAGGCCGATTTCCCGATAGAGGTGACATCATCACTCATGATGACATTCATCCTGTTCTGTACCCCGTGGAAGGATTCTCCAGGGATTCTATCGATTCCCTGGATGCGTATTTCATCCAGGACGGCATTGTCAAAATAGAGGGTCGCAGAATTCATGCAGGGATTGGCATCTTCTTCAAACTCAATCCTCAGCCATGAATCCACATCCCCTTCATAATAGACATCCTTGAGTTTCTTGCATCCATCAAAGGCACTGTATCCGATTCTTTCTATGCTTTTTGGCAAGGATAGCTTCTTCAGATTGCTGCATCGATAGAAGGCTTCATGGGATATCTCCGTCATGGTTTTCGGAAGATAGACGGAAGTCACGTTCTTGCGGTTCCTGAAAGCTCTGCTTGAAATACAGGTGACCTTTTTTCCGTCATACAAGGAAGGGATGATGTATTCTCTCTTATCACCTTTGATTGAGGCAACTTCATAGCCTGAGGCAATTTTTCGGAACGTAAAGTCCGTGTTCGTCCACTTTGCCTTCAAGGTGACGTCATCCAAAAAAGGAAAGCTGTCTCCGGACATATCTACCTTGGTATCAAGGTGATACCACCCGTCAAACTGGACGTTCCCCATCGAAGAAACGGATGTCGGAACAGGAAGGGAATAGGGTTTGGCGTATTTCAGTTCCAATGTGCTTTCTGAAAGAACTCCACCTGCTGCATCAAGATAGACATAAACAGTCTTTTCTTCAGGCATGGAAGAAACCTCTCCTTCCTGGAAGGAAGAGATAAAAGAAGAAGGCGGTTCTGCGTTACAGGAACAGAGGAAGGAAATGATGCCTAAGAGGAAATAGCGTTTTTTCATGCTGAATCCATTATAAAAAAATGTCGAAAGGAAGAAAAGTTTCCTCGGTAAGAGTGTGTTATCTATTTCCTTGGTAAGTATGATAAAATATGGATAAATGGAAAAGAAACAGTTGGAAGACAAAATCCAGAAAGACATCGACCGCAAGACCCTTGAAGACGATGAGGAACTTTCCTTCATCGAGTACCAGGAAAACGTGACCCACAGCAAGGAGGAAAGACGCAACCGCATCCTTTTGATAACCCTGTCATGTGCCATCTATCTTCTTGGCCTCGGGCTTTTTGCAACCATTGCAAACACATTGCTTGAAATCAACAGGATCTTCGGCATCGTCGTCTTATCCATCCTTTCGCTCATCTATACCGTCTGCTTCGTCATCGTCATCTGCTCTATCTATGGCAAGCATTCCTTCGACATCGATTTGAAAAGAAAAGAAAACCGCCGCTTCTCCGAAAGAAAGAACAACAACGTCCGCTTTGAAATTGCAAGAAACATCGAAAACCAAAGTGTCGTTTTGAACTACATCGATAAGTCAAAAGCTAAGACGTTTGTATCTGCCAAAGAAGATAAGGAAGTAGAGAACTTCAATAAAATCATGAAGCTTGCAAGAAAATATCAGACAAACGCTCCTGATTATAGAAGCAAAGATGCCTTAGATATGTTCCACTATTTGTCCACCGCCATGAAAAATGACGGCATCATCTACAAGAAGGCTAACAGCCTCATCATGAAGAGAGCTCTTTCGACAGGATGCCTGACTGCCTTAAGCCAGAATGCCATGCTTGACATGTCCATCGTCGCCGTCAAGAACATGCAGCTCATCAAGGACCTGATATGGCTATATGGATTCAGACCGACCAACTATGAGATGAACCGGATCATGTTCAAAGTCATCAGGAACGTCTGCATCAGCATCGGTCTGAATACGATGAACAAGAACACATCCCTTCTTGGCAAGCTCTTCAAGAAGGATTCCTCCAATTTCCTCGTCCAGATTTTTGCCGAGGTCATCGACATGGGTGCCCAGTTCTTGGGAAACGGAACCATGACCTATCTCATCGGAAGATATACGATCAAGGTCATGCTGAGCCAATACCATATGCAGGAAGTGCTTCATGAACAGACCATGGATGAATTTACCATCGACATCAGCGAAGAATCCATTCAGAAACTCAACGAAGAAATCAAGGAAGAAGCCGCATCTTTGAAAGCGGTTGACAAGCCGGCCCTGGAGAATGACATTCCAATGCTGGAGAAGCCTGAGAAAAAGGATAATTTCCTCAAGCGATTCTTCCGTCCGAAAAAAGAGACACAGAAAAAATGAGGTTTCGCCTTCCATCTGGCGCAGAAGAAATCCGAATTGCTTTATCATGGATGACAATGCCCTTCGTGGAAGACGACCGGATATAGAGAGATCCTTATAATCCGTTTTAACCTCAAGGTTAGTATAGCAAAAAAGAAAACGTCAGGCGATCAAAAACGCCTTGTAGGCAAGATATGCTTCATAGACATCGGCCTTGGAGACGATTTCCATCGGCGAATGCATGCTTAACACCGGGACACCGGCATCGAGGACATACATGTTGTAGTTACCTAAGATATAGGCGATCGTTCCGCCTCCTCCCTGGTCGACCTTGCCGATTTCACTGGTCTGATAATGAAGTCCGTTATCATCCATGGTCTTGCGGATGAAGGCAAGGAATTCCGGCATGGCATCGTTGCATCCGCTCTTTCCCCTGGCACCGGTATACTTGTTGAAGACGATACCCTTGGAAAGGTAGCAGGAATTCTTCGGTTCGTTGGCACTCGGATAAATCGGATCGACTCCACAGGAGACGTCGCTTGAAAGCATATGGCTGTTGCTCATCGCATGACGAAGGGCAAGATAGCTGTCATTCCCCATCAGGTGGAGGAGTTCGGCAACGACGTTTTCAAACCACATGGACTGGGCACCGGTAGCACCGATGCTTCCGACTTCCTCCTTGTCGACCAAGACAACGCAAGACGTATATTCTGGCTTCTTCGTATCCAAAAGAGCCGTCAAGGAAGTATAGGCACAGACCTTGTCATCCTGTCCGTATCCTGCGACCATGGAAGAGTCTAGGCCGAAGTCCCTGGCCTTTCCTGCCGGGACGCAGACAAGCTCACTGGAAAGGAAGTCTTCCTTCTCCATGCCATATTTTTCCTTTAGGATTCCCATGATGTAGTCAGAGAAGGGTTCCTTTTCTTTGTCATCGAGAGGAATGTTTCCGATCATGACGTCAAGGTCTTCTCCCTCGACAACCTTTCCGGCCGGTTTCGAAAGCAGATCGGCGGAAAGATGAATCAAAAGGTCAGTGATGCCCAAGACAGGTTCACCATCCTCCTCACCGACAGAGACTTCGACATGGCTTCCATCCTTCTTATAGACAACGCCATGCAGGGCAAGCGGAATGGTAGTATATTGATATTTCTTGATTCCGCCATAGTAATGGGTTTCAAGCATGGCATAGCCACCCTTGTCAAAAAGAGGATTCTGCTTGATGTCAAGTCTCGGTGAATCGATGTGGGCACCAAGGATCCTCATGCCTTCGTCCAGCGGCTTCTTTCCAATCACGAAGCAGATGAAGTTCTTGTCCTTGTTGGTCGCATAGATCTTGTCGCCAGCCTTGATTTTCTTGACATCATGGATATCGACAAAGCCATGATTCCTAGCTTCTTCGACAGCTTTTTTGACAGCCATTCGTTCCGTCTTTGCCTGAGTGAGAAATTCCTTATATCCCTCGTTGTAGGCAAAGATGGCCTTCTTCTTTTTTTCGTCAGCATCAAGCCAGATGTTTTTAGCGTACATTTCTTTTCTCCTACGGAATCTGCCTAAGCTACCGAATGCCTTGGCAAATTCTTCCTGAACAAGTAGATTATACCTGCTTTTTTGTAAAACCGTGATGGTTTTCCTTTGATTTCGTATTTTCTCTATTTACAATAATCCATGGAGGACAAACAAATGATACTTCAGCTCCCTGACAAAAGAAAGCTCTTCTTGAAAAGCCCGAAAGAGTTGTTTGACAGACAAAACAGACTCTTGGACTATATCTATGACGTCGACAAGGAAAACAGGATCGTGACGGCCAGGATATACTTCGCATCCATCGACGACATCATCGATTCATCCTATAAAAAGAATCTCATGCTCAACAGCGCCTTATGGGATAAAATGGAACAGGTGCTGAAGAGCGTCCCCTTCAGCTACAAGGTCAACTTCGAATTCGAAATCGACGACATGAAGGGCTGCTCTCCGGATGTCCTGATGGCAGCCTTGGAAAAGAACATCGACATGAAATACCTCAGCTTTGCCATTTCGACAAGAAGGAAAAGAAGGGTAGCCTTGTCCTTGACAGCCATCGGTGTACTCTTGCTCCTTATAAACATCATCTTACAGGTCCTCCAGCCATTCAACGGTATCGTGGAGAACATCCTTGTCGAAATCATCGATATCGCTGCATGGGTCTTCGTCTGGGAAGCGGTCACCATCTATTACATCGATGGCTATGAGATAAGACGAGGTCTCAAGAACATTCGTAAGAGAATCCTGGATATCAGCTTCAAAGACAGCCAGACAAAGGACGAGAAGAAGGAAGACTTCGATTCCTTATCCCCCGATTTGAAAGGTAAGATAAAAGATGATATCAAGGATATCCTCAGTGATTTTGCTGATGAAAAGAAGGATACAAAGTAAAGAACTCCGATAGTCTTTCCTTCCCTGTCATCTTATAGCAGTCGACACTCTTGTTTTCAAAATTCTCAAACCAGTAGTTCAGATAAAGATAATAAGGATGCCTGTCATCCACCTTCACGATGAAATCATTGTAGAAAGAAAGAGAGGCATCCTTTTTTCCGACGTTCTCAAAATCGCAGCATGAACTTCGGGAAGAATAATAGACATCGCCAGAAAACCTCGGCCTGATAAGCTGATAAGGCGTATAGATACAGTTGGTCGGACGGACATCGTGGATAAGACAGCATTCCTGTGTGCGAAAATAGCATTTTTGATCATGAAGGAAATTCTTCCTTACTTCATCATATACTTTTCTATCAGAAAGGATGCAGGTTTCGATTTCTTTCCATTCGTCTTCACGGATATCGATGTCATTGTCGATGCAGCATTTCCCATGAAAAGGACACTTGTGGCAGTTCTTCCAGACAGGTTCGATGTTTTCCAAGGCTTCGATTTCAGAAAACAGCTCTGCCTTGATTTCAGCTAATGTATATTCTTTCATGGCTATGATGATAGCACATCAAAAGAAGACCGAGACTCTTTAAAAACGGAAATTCAGATTCTGGGTCGCATGGATCATCTTGAAGAAGGATTGTTTCCTCGTTTTTGAAAGAAGCATGAAGATGAGATATCCAAGCACACAGACGGCGATGACTTCGCCAAGGCAGACCCAGCCGAAGTTACTCCAGAAGAGGGCAGGGGTAGGAATCTCTTCCCCGTTTGTCAAAAAGGTGAATTCAAAGGCAAGAAGGAATCCGTTGGACAAGGCAGGGAAGATGGAGGCAACAAAAAGGTGCCTGCTAAAGGAAATCAGAAGGACAGCAATCAAGGTGGCCAAAGTGCCTACAACGATATCCAGTGGAGAGCAGAATGCGCTGAAGGCAGGAGAATAGATGTTGGATACGATGCACCCGATGGTCAAGCCATAGATATAGTTTGGATTGAAAAAGGCAAGAAGCACCATGAATTCACTGATGCGCACCTGCAAAGGTCCATAGGAGCAGAAGAAAAAGGCATACGTGAGAGCAGCATACATCGCAGCTATGATGGCATTCATGGCGATGCTTCTGGTATCCAATTTCATGGATTTGGCCCAGTTCTTCCAAAAACCGACTTTTTCTGTTTCATCTTTGTTGACTTGTGTCATATGATTCTCCTTTCGATGAAAAAGACATAAAAAAACGCCTCTTCCAAAAACAAAAAGGCGTCTTGATAACGTTGATTTTGTTCCTGGTTTTGTTTTGAGACAGGATGGTAACGGCGAACTGTCTGGATTTTTGTCCGTAGAAAACTATATCAAATCACTGAAAAGAAAGCAATGCGAAACTGAAAAAAGGGGTTTCCAGCCAAATATCGCTTCATCTTTCCAGAGATGGATACTTCCTGATAAGAAGGCTTGAAAAAGGTTGCCTTGCGGCAACCCTTTTCAATCGATATCATCAAGATCAGCAAACGGCGAAGAAGACTTGGCATGTTCCCGTTCATATTCATCTTGGGACATGACGACAAAATTGTCTTCTTCATATCGTTCGAGAGGAACTTCGGAATAATTCTTTGGAATCGCATCAAACATCAATGCAAGAACACTTCCTCTCAAATCATAGATTCCGTCCTTGTCAGGCAGAATGTCGTTCTCTTCCTCGTTTTCCGAATGAAGAAGGACATCCACGCTGTCTGAAAGCGGATATTCGACTTCCTTATGGCTGTGGGCATCCCTCAAAAGGCATTTTCCTTCGACGGAGATGGTAAGGGAAATCATGTGTCCGGCATTGTGACCTTCGACATGAAGAACGGCTTCATGCATCGAAAGGAATTCAGGGACATAGCCTGACTCCTTTTTCGTGAACTGAAAGTCCGGGATATCAAAGTCGAAGCTTGCCGAATTCTGGAAATCCCGCACATCCAGCGGGATGCGGTTTTCACCTTCAGGCATTCTCCTCACCTCTGAGGGTCAGGCCAAGGTTGGACTTGACAAATCCGATGATGTTATCCAAGGAGGAGGTGATTTCGGCATCATTGAGAGTTCCGTCTTCCTTTCCAAGAAGCACGGAAACACCAAGATAACGATTTCCGGTCTCCTTGTCCGTGAAGTCATCGAAGTACTCCACTTCGCGGACAAAGCTGTTCTTCGTCGAAAGGATAGCCTTCTTCAGCTGGGCATAGGTCACTTTGTCATTCAGACGGAAGGAAAGATCCCTGCGGACAAGAGGGAAAGAAGCAAAGGAAGCAAACTTGGTCTTGAGTCCCTTGAGGTTGCAGAGATATCCAAAGTCCAGTTCGGCAAGGAAGAGCTTGTCCTTGCAAAAACTCGGATGCAACTGTCCGAAGGTTCCTATCTTATCCTTTCCCATGAAGATATCGGCGCTTGCCTTTGGATGGAAGCACGGATTGTTGCTATAGGAGAGACGATAACGGCTGGGATTGATGCCAAGCCTGTTGAAGATGGCTTCGATGGTTCCCTTCATATCATAGAAGTCGTATTCCCTGGGCATATACTTTTCCGTGATGGTCTTAGAGCCTCTCAAGGCGATGGATAGATACGTCTTGTTTCCTTTGGGCATATCCATGTCGGAGATTTCAAATAAGGCAAGGTCACCGTTCTGATGGCTGACGTTGTAGTTGATGGTTTCCAACATGCTGGGAAGAAGGTCGCTTCTTACGGTTTCATGGTCCTTGGTCATCGGATTCTGAATCCGGTAGGAAGAATCCTGATTGAAGACACGGATGGAAGCATCCTGCTTTTCACTGATCAATGTAAAGGAGAGGATTTCATCAAAGCCACGGTCGACAAGAAGTTCACGGATTTTCCTCTTCATCTTCTGACTCGGCGTAAGTCCACCCTGGGTGACAGGGAAATGGGCAAGGCTGGGCTTGATGAAATCAGCCGGATAGAAACGGAAGACTTCTTCATCGATGTCACACTGCTCCTTCAGGTCCACCCTGTCAAGAGGAGGAAGAAGTGTGCCGTCAGGAAGTTTCTCAATCCTGAATGCATGAATGACATCATCGATCTGTTCCTTGGTATAGGAAGAGCCAAGCCTTCTGTTGAGAGCCTCATAGGAGAAGGCAAAAGGAACGCTCTTTAAGGATACATGGCAGTCGCTTGCATAATCTGAAACCTGATAGGAGGAAAGGAAGAGGTCAAGACTATCCAGAAGGACAGCCAAAGCCTCATCGATCATCTTCGGATTGCGGCCTTTGCTGAAGAGCTGGCTGGACGGGGATGAAAGACCGAGTCTGGAACAGGTGTGTCTGATATTGGCATGATAGAAATCGGCCACTTCGATGAAGACATTCCTGCTATCCTTATCGACACATGCTTGCTTTCCAGCCATGATGCCGGCAAGGCAAAGCGGTTTTCCGTCCTTGTCTGCAATGACGATATCAGACTTGACAAGATCGAGCTCTTTTCCGTCGAAAGAGACGAACTTTCCTTCATAGTCATCCTTGACAAGGAAAGTCCTGGAGGTGTTCTTGTCTAAGTCATACATATTCAGCGGCTGTCCGGAAAGAAGCATCACGTAATTGCCAAGGTCGACAACAGGGTTCACTGGACGGATGCCATTTGCCATAAGAAGACTCTTGACTTCCTTTGGCGTCGATTCTTTGACATGGATATCTGAGATTGCGATGCCGTCGAATCTGAGACAAGTCGAAGCAAGGCTTTCGACCTTGACCAGGTGAGAAGACTGGATGCCTTGGAAAGAAGGAATCTCAGACATCTTAAAACCGGTCAAAGAAGAAATTTCCCTGGCCATACCGATATAGGAAAGACAATCCGGACGGTTGGGAAGGACATTGATATCCAGAATCGTATCATCCAGTCCAAGATAAGAAAGGACATTCTTTTCCCCGACCGGAGCATCATAAGGAAGCTCTTCGATGCCGTTTAAGGAAGGAGAGCCTTCGGGAAGTGATTCCTTGCTGACGCCAAGTTCGAGAAGAGAGCAGCACATGCCGTTGCTTTCCTTGCCACGGATGACACCTTTCTTGATGGTTTCGGAGATGGCAGGAAGGTTGCAGCCTACTAAGGCAACGATCACCTTGAGTCCCTTGCGGACATTCGGAGCACCGCAGACGATATCAAGGATTCCTTCGGCAGGCCCGCAGTCGACACTTAAGACATGAAGATGGTCGCTGTCAGGATGCTTTTCACAGGTCAGGACCTGACCGATGACAAGCTTGTCTGCCTGAGCAAGGCTGGAGACACCCTCGACCTCGAAACCGGCAAAGGTAAGACGGGAGACAAGACTTGTGACATCGCTCTTGGAGAGGTCGACAAGTCTGGATAATTCTTTATAGGAAAATAACATGTTCACTCCTTTCTGAACTGCTTGATGAAGTTGACATCGTTGGTATAGAAGCGCTTGATGTCATCGATTCCATATTTCAGCATGGCGACACGGTCGATACCGATACCGAAGGCAAAGCCCTGATATTTCTTGTCATCGAAGCCATTGAGCCTCAGGACATTCGGGTTGACCATACCAGAGCCGAGGATTTCAATCCAGCCTGTATGCTTACAGAGACTGCAACCCTTGCCATTGCATTCGAAGCAGGAGATGTCGGCTTCGACGCTAGGCTCCGTAAACGGGAAAAACGACGGACGGAAACGGACTTCGCGTTTTTCACCAAAAAGATGGCGGAGAAGAAGCGTCAGGGTTTCCAGAAGATTGGCAAAGGTCGCATCTTCGGAGATGACAAGTCCTTCGATCTGACCGAACTGGTGGCTGTGAGTGGCATCATTGTCCCTGCGATAGACCTTGCCCGGGCAGATGACTTTGATAGGTCCGACGCCTTTGGCAGCATCCATGACCCTGGCCTGGACACTGGAAGTATGGGATCTGAGAATCGTCGTGGGGTCGATGGAGAAGGAATCCTGCATATCCCTGGCCGGATGGTCTTTGGGAATGTTCATGAGTTCGAAATTGTTCCTGTCGCTTTCCACTTCCGGTCCTTCGGCAACAGAGTAGCCCAGAGAGACAAAGAAGTCGGTGATGTCATCGACGACGGCATAGAAGGGATGCTTGCTTCCAAGCTCGTTACCATATCCCGGAAGGGTGATATCGACCTTTTCCTTTTCCAGCCTGGCATTGAGCTTAGCCTGTTTCATGGCTTTTTCCTTCTCATCGAAAAGGGCCTGAATCTTGCTGCGAAGGCCATTGAGAGCAATGCCGAAATCCTTCTTTTCCTCTTTTGCCACATCCTTCATGGATGCATAGAAATCAGTAAGATGGGACTTCTTGCCAAGGAATTTTCCCTTAAAGGCATTGAGGCTGTTTTCATCGGAAACAGATGCAATCGCCGATTCTGCTTCCGTCAGCTCTTTTTCACTGATTGATATAAATTCTTTTAAATCCATATTGTCTTATTGAACCTTTCTATCGATGACGACGGCATCGTCGTCATTTTCGTCATGGACATCGACCTTGTCAAAGGACCCGGTCAGGTCATCCTTCTTCAGTTTTTCTTCTTCCTTGATGATCTTCTTTCGTTCGTCGGGAGTCTCCTGAGGTTCCGGAGTGCCAAAGAAATCCTTCAGATAATCCGGAAGGACGGAATCACTCCTATCCTTCTGCATATCATCCTTGACCTGGGAAGGCTTGGTATCTTCTTCAGGCTGATGGACGGGTGCATTGCCTCCAGGAACATAATCCGTCTGGCTGGCTTTGGTGCGGTTGAAATTGTTGTCCTGACCATCTACGGAAATATCTTTCTCAAAATCAGTGGCAATGATGGCAATCTTCATCTTATCGTGGAAGCTCGGCTCGTTCTGTACGCCAAAGATGATATTGACATCATTGTCCTGCCCACCGGCAGCTTCCGTGATGTAATTGATGGCATATTGGACATCATCCAAAGTCGTATCATCGCCGACGGTGATGTTGATGATCATGCTTCTTGAACCGCGGATGCTGGCTTCAAGGAGCGGAGAATTGATGGCATTGGTCGCTGCATCGATAGCTTTGTTCTTTCCCTCGCCATAGCCTATGCCGATGAGGGAGAGACCCTTCTTGCTGAGCGTTGCCTTGACGTCAGCAAAGTCAAGATTGATGACGCCATGGACGAGGATCAGATCCGTGACGGTCTTGACAGACTGGGCAAGGATTTCATCGCTGGCTGCAAAGGCATCCTTGATGCCAAGCCCGCCGTTGTTGAACATCATCTTATCGTTGGATACGACGATCAGAGCATCGACATTCTCTCTAAGATTGTTGATGCCTTCAAGGGCATGGAGCTTCCTGGCCTTCCCTTCGAACGTGAACGGACGGGTGACGATACCTAAAACCAGGCATCCAGCCTCCTTAGCTGCCTTGGCGACGACAGGTGCAGCACCTGTACCCGTTCCTCCGCCTTCACCGGCAGCGATAAAGACCATATCCGCGCCCTTGACGACGAGCTGGATATCCGAATAGGAATCTTCGGCAGCCTTTGCACCCATCTCGGGAAGTCCGCCTGCTCCAAGTCCCCTCGTGACATTTCGTCCCAGAATCAGCTTATTGTCACAGGGAGAGTTGGCAAGAGCCTGGGAATCCGTATTGAATACCCAATAGTCCACCTGCTCATTCTTATCATGTATCATACCATTGACGGCATTGCTTCCGCCGCCGCCGACACCGATGACGATGATCTTGGCGTTCGTCTGAAGACCTTCTTCATCAAAGACCGGTTTCATTTCTTGTTCCATGTGAATTGTTCCTTTCTATCCGCGAGACAGATTGTTGTGTGATAGGTCGTATTCACCGACCTTGATCTTGCCATTCTTGAGCGGAGACATATACGTATTGTCTGAGAGGCGGATGCCTCCCAAGCAGCATAGAAGCGCATCATTTCTTGCACCGAGGACCTTCGGTGAGAAGGAATAGATGTTCCTGTTCCATTTTTGGCTGAGGTATGAGTCAAGGCCATCGACCTTTGTCTTGGTTCCGACAAGGATGATAGGTTCGACATGGTCTTTCTCAAGCGCATCCATCTCCTTAGCCACAGGGTCTAGCAATGTAAGAGCCTTTTCCAAGGCGCTGGAGATATCTTTAAGGGATTTTTTCTCATCCGTAAGGTATGGGAATCCGGCGTCGTTCCTTAAGCCGAAGGTGGAAATGAGTTCGCCGGCCCTTTCCTTGCTGACGTTCAGGATTTCAGAGACTTGTTCATAGACCCTGTCAAAGCCATAGCCAAAGGATTTTGCTGACCGGATCCTGGAATTCTTACTTGAGGACAGATACATATAATCTGCTTCGATCTGAAGGGCGAAGAATTCGCTAGGTCCCTTGAAGGAACATAGGAAACTGGATAGAGCAAAGGGCGAAACCAGTTTCAGAAACGGCGTGATTCCTAAGTCCTGGAATATCTTCAGATAATATTCCGCAGAGTATTTGCTGATAAAATGGACATCAGCGGAAAGGCCGAGGCTTTCACCGCGTTCCCCGAGAGGAAACTTCGGTGTCGGTGTATCGTTGTCTACACAAAAGGAAATCGGATCGTCATAGATGGAGTAGGCATTTTCAATCTTCAGCTGCTTGTTGAGCATGTTGACGACGTTGGTATAGTCTTTCTGGGAGATGGTCTCATTCGTCGTCGAGGAAGAGGTGTTTCCGCTCCTGACCTGGAATTCGTCCGGAGGAAGAATGACGATGAAATTGTCTAGGCTCGGCATGTTCAATGCGCTTTTGCAGGTGTTGACCAGAACGGACAGGGAATCGGAAATTTCCTTCCGGTTGAGGTAACCGTTGGAATCCACGCTGATCGGACTTCCGATCAAAGAATTCAACACATATACTTTTTTCTGAAACACATATCCGGTGACTAACCGTACGCCGGAGGGAGACAGTTCAATAGCCGTGACGATGTTGTTCATGATTTTTTAACTCCTTTGAGAAAGTAGCTGCCGTCTGAACAGACGATTTTGAAATGATAGGCTTCATAGGTCTTGTCGGAATCCTGAAAATGGTATTCACCTTTGTCAAGATTCGCGCCATACATCCGGATATAATTACGGATGTCCTGAAAGGCCGCATCGGGGAAAACATTCTTGGGAAGATACGATGAGAACCTATCGGTAAGAAATCCGTCGACCCGATAATAATTGCCACCATCCACAAACAGGACCGTTGCCACATTGGACCAGTTGGAGTCCATATTGTCATTGATGAACTGTACCCCAATCATGGCATTGAGAACGTCCGGATGAATGCCGGACAGGGTCTGAAAGGCAACCTTGGCATTTTGAATGTTTGCCTGGGTTCCTTCGGGAAAATGAATCTCCGGGAGGTTAGACTGACTAAGCTTATGGTAAGACGATGAAAGCTGATTCTTTTTGGCATCGGACAAAGGAAGCTCTTCTACCATCTTATCCGCCTCTTCCAAGGAAATCCCGGAAGAAAAATAAGTGTTTCCCCCGAACCTTGAGACCGGATAGTCTTCCTCGACCTTGCAGCTTGCCACCATTCCGTTGCTTTCGATGGTAGCGTTCAAAAGAAGGCCGCGGGCATTCTCCTTCAAGGTATCCTCGACTTTCTTTGAGTCAAGCAAAAGACTAGCCTGATAATGATCCAATCCAGCCAAAGAAACGATGTTCTCCCTGGAAAAGAAGACATTACCGGTAAGATTCATGCCCGAAGCCTGGAAGCAGGGAAGGGTAAAAAAAAGAACCAGGAAAACACAGATTCCCACAAACAGAAGGGAGGACAGAAGACGTACAATCCTCCTTTTCTTGATTTGGACACCCATGACTTCCTCCATGGCATCAAAGGAAGTCGTTGTCGTATCGGGATGGTTATTTTCTTGGTTCATTGGAAACTCCATATAAATATATTTTAATCTAATAAAATATAATTATAAAGAAGTTTCATTTCTTATTCTCTAAAATGAAGCGTTTTGCATAGGCGAAAAGTCCAAAATAAGCGACGCGGATGCGAAGAACTTCAAGGCATTCCCCATACGTGGGGTAGATGCTTTCGCTCACATACAGGATTTTTCGATTGCAGTTGTCCTGATAGATGACAAAGACGAACTCATTCTTCCCTTTGTAGGATGCGATTACATTCTCGGTAGGAATAATGTAAGCACGGACCGGATAGGTGTAGTCGGGAGCAATGAAGTTGTACAAAGAAATCGACTCGAAATACGGGATTGGATCCTGAACGGCTTTTACTGCATGAGACCAAATCTCAAAACGGATCGGGTCCGGATCGGTTCTGACCATGACTGATAACGTCCTCCTTGAGTAAATAGTACTATAGAGGAGGACGTTTTGCAAACCAATTTTTAAATTATTTTAAAATTGTTTGATTTAAACAGTGGAATTCAATCCACAGGAATGACTCTTTTTGCGGTAATTTGATAAAAAACGCTGCTTTTATACTCTGTTTTCTCGAAATTGCCGACCACCTCAAAATAAGAAACATCTTTTTGAAGCGTATCAAGAGATTGGAACAAGATCACTCTTCCTTTGCCATCTTGCGTGAGCGCATAGGCATATTTTGAAGAAGGAACTACCTGAAAGGCAGATTTTTCGACGCTGCAGGAGAACAAAGGCTGTTGGAAACCTTCGCCAAAAGGCATGAAGCTTTCAAGAATATGGTAATTTTCCTCTGTAAGATCATCCAGGGTGATTTCGATAATAGAATCTTCATCGCTTACATCAAACGACTGTTTGGCAAATTCCGAAGCCAAAAGCGTAGAGACAAGGTAGTAATCCTTTTTAAGGATGGAAAATCCACTGGCTTGGTCATGTCCACCGCAATGAATGAAATAAGACTCATACTTTTTCAGAATATCCAAAGCATGATATCCTTTGGGCAGCCTTAAGGATGCAACATATTGGTCTTGGTTTTGAATGTCCGTACAAAAAACGGCAGTCGGCTTTGCCTTTTCACGAAGGATCCGATTGGCAAACAAACCCGTCAATCCGCTATAGGAATCACAGACGCAGGAAAGGAAATGATCACTCTCCATCGAATCATGGAAATGCATTTTGCGGACGATTTCTTTTCTTTCCGCATTGCAGGAAAGAATGTCCTTGCCTCTTTTTTCGATTTTAGCCTTATCCCTCCTATCGATGAGAAACCGACAGACATTGTTGGTAGAAACAGAATCCTTGCGGATTCTGCCGACGGAATTCAAAGACGGAATAAGATAAAAAGACACGTCCGCATAGGAAAAATCCTTCCTATCCAGAAGATAGACAAGGTTGCTATAACGATATCGGTTTAAGAAGATAAGCATGAGTTTGGCAAATGTCAGATTATTTCCGAACACAGGCATGACATCGGAAAAGACGGCCATACCCGCAAGGACGGCAAAATAGGGTTCATCCTTACCCAATAACTTCGATGATACAAAATAGCTCAACGAGGACGCAGAACAATTATAGTCAAGAAAACCGCTTTGTTTCTGATGGAACAGATAATCATAATCGGCATGAGGTTCTGGAATTTCGTGGTGATCGATGACGAGGACTTCCATGGACAGGTCATGGGCAAGCTTACAGGCAGCATTCTGGGCTACGCCATTATCCAGGCATATGATGAGATGATAGCCTTTGTCGTGAAATTCCCTTACCCTGGACTCGGATAGCCCATATCCTTCGACATATCTTGAAGGAATAAAAAAACCATGCCTTAAACCTAATTCATCAAGAGCCATGGAAAGAATGGCTGTCGCAGCAAGTCCGTCCACATCATAGTCGCCATAAAGGACAACCTTCTCTTTCACAAAGACGGCCTTTTTGATGCGAGAAACGACATCTTCGAAGTCCTTGAGTCCATCGGGTCTTTTCAAAGCAACAAAAGACCCTGAAGCCTTTCGGGCTTCAAGGTCTTTCAATGTGAATCGAAAATGCTCAAGTAATTGATGAAGAAAAGACATATCAATCGTTATTACGGAAATCGTTCAAACCAGGAATGACGGTTTCGTGCGGTCCGTCATCGACGTAGAGGATACCATCTGGACCAGCAACCTTCTTGACTTCCTCTTTTTTCAGATGTTTCTTCTCGGCTTTCTTCTCCAAATGTTTCTGATGGGCTGCTTCCATCTTGGCAAAAGATATATGGCAGCAAAGGAAATGATAGAAGGGGATGGCAAAGAAATACAAAGCGAAGAAGTTCAGCACGATGCTGATGACAGAAACGATGGTCAAGCCAATCAAGGCAACGTTGACGAAGGCAAGTCCGATAGAATAGACCAAGAGAATCAAAGAGACAGGCAGAACGAGCTTCAAGGCAAGGATGCCACTCTTGCTGGCGATTTCCATACGTTGTTCATCGGTAGCTTTCTTCTTAAGCCCGCGTTCCTTAAGGACTTCACGGTTCCTGCCAAGAACAGGGACAAAGAACATATTGAGAAGAAGGATGGCAATCAAGATACCAAAGACGGTATAGGAAGAATACGGAATCCGGCACAAGGCAAGAATGCCAAGATACAATGCTGTGGAGAGGCTGCTGGTAGCCAAAGAAGCCAGAGAGATATTGAGGCCGAAGCGAACCAACAGATAGACAAAGGCAAAGCAACCGACAAGGAAGCTCAAAAGTATCAGATAATTGCTGATATGGGTGACGTTGGTGGCGGTCACTTCATAGGTGTCGACGAGGAGAGAATCCTTGACACCATGGCTATCTCCGGCAAAAGGAGAAATGTTGATGCCACCATTTCCTTTACCGATGATGACATTGCTCTCTTTCATCGTATCACGGATGACATCGAGAACGAATTTTTGATTTCCCTGATCTGCCTGGACATCTTTGAGATCCTTGCTGATCTTCAAAGAATAATAGACCATGAAATATTTGTTATTTTCTTCATCGGTTTTTTCGACGACATTGACATAGGCACTCTTGGCATCATAGACAAATTCACTGTCAGCAAGCTTATGTCCATCATAGTCGTTGCTGTCGATGGCGACATATTTGCCACCGAGCCCCTGGTCACCCATAGCAACGATGTAATTTGTATAATTGTCCGTCGTAGACAATCTGTCATAAGCCTGCCCGTTGTCACGGAAAGTAACATTCAGGGTATAGGTCGAAGCAAAATCATTGTAATTATTGAAGAAGGATCTGCTTGAAGAACTGCTAAGGGCATAGCCGACGGGGAATCCGACGGCAATGGCAAGGCAGCTGGCGATAGGCAGAATCAGCATCTTCTTGCCGAATACTTTTCCAGAAGCAGCCTTTTCGACTTTGGCATCCAGCTTTTCCTTCAGGTTCTTCTTGAAGCCGAAGAAGGGAAGATTGCTGCTTTCATTTCCCCTGACAAGCCAGTACATCATCCATTTGTTGATGTAATTCGTGATGAGGAACGTAAAGATGGTTCCGACCATGACGACACCGAAGAATGTCTTGAAGGCTCCGGTTCCGATCAAGAAGCAGAACACAGAAGCAATAAGGCTGACGGCAGAAACATCCAGGCTTGTGAGGAAAGACTTGTGATACCCTTCCTGATTCGCTTTGAGAATACCTCTTCCATTCTTCAGTTCATGTTTGACGCGTTCGAAATAATTGATGCTGATCATCACCGAAAGTCCGACGATGATGGCGATGGCGCTTAAGGCAGCGACAGAGAATTCAAAGCCGAGCACAGAGAACAGGAAGAAGGAGCAGATGACACTGGCAAGCATATTCAAGGAAGCGGTGACACCGGCAATGCCATAGAAAGCTATCATCGCAATGCAGATGACCAGAAGAACGATTCCGAAAATGAGATAAGTCAATCCTAGAGCAGAGGTACCGAATGTGGCTGAGAGAGCGTTCTGATACAGGAATTGGATATCAAATCCGTAATCATCGCAATTTAACATATTGACAAAGGCACGTGCAGAGGAAATGGTGAATTCATTGCCTTTGGTATCCGTGGTGAGACTCAAGGCAAGATTATCGCTGTCCCAGTTGGAAATGTCGATTTCGGCAAGCACCTTGGCTTTTGTTTCCTGCATCACAACGGTATCGTGTGTGCCAAAAGCCTTGTCGTACGTATCATCGATTGTCTTATTCATCCAAAGATAAACTTTTGTGGCCGTCTCTTCGGTAGAATCATCGTCATCGGCATAAAAACGATGTGCCTCACTGGCATTGTTGCTCTTGGCCTCGCCCGCTGCCTTCTTAAGGTCATCATAGGACGTGCTGTCCTTTACCTTGATGACCGGATAAGGAGTCGTGCCTGAATAGGTAAGTTCGGCGACATCGCCATCCGTATCAAAGAACTCATTGCTGGCTTCATAATAAACCTGGGTATCGCCTTCCGTTCCGATGCTGAGAGAACCGGTGAAGGAAAGGATTTCCTTGACGTTTGCCAACTCCGTATCGCTGAGAGGAGAAAGGTTGATGCGAAGCTCATATCCGATTTCTTCGCCAGAAGCATTCTTGTTTCCCTTGACGATGGAGACATCGGAATTGCGGACACCAGCGGCGTCAAGTCTTGCCATGACGGCACTTTCGATATCAATATCGGAAAGTTCCTGCAAAGAATCCGGATTTTCTTTATAATCAAGATATTTATCAGAATAATTCTTGGCATCCCTCTTGGTCAACGAATAGACCAGCTGGGTTCCGGTGCCATATTCCATGGCATCTACCTTGTTTTCCAATACAGCCTGGGTATTGAAGATGACGGCAGACAGCATGGTCAACATCATGACGACATAAGCTAAGAAGCGACGCATATATAGAGTCCTCCCAAAAAATACATTTGATACACACAGAAACAAACTAAACTAATTTAGCAAAATATAGCCTATAATTCAAGGCAATAACATCGATTGAATCGAAAAAAAGGCAATTCAGGACAAGTTTTGCCCATCCTGGGGTATATGAAGATGTTCATAGGCCTTTTTTGTAGCAACACGTCCCTTTGGTGTTCTGTTGATAAGTCCTATCTGGACCAAATAAGGTTCATAGACATCGCTGACATTGTCAACGCTCGAACCGATGGCACTGGACAAGGCACTCAGTCCGACAGGTTTGCCATTATAGCGATAAATCAGACATTCCAGAATCTTTCGATCGGTATCGTCCAAGCCAAGGTCATCGATAGACAAAAAGGACATGGCCTGCAACGCACAGTCAATATCAATGACCGCCTTGCCTAAATAAGTCGCATAATCGCGGACGCGTCGAAACAATCTGTTTGCAATCCTTGGTGTCCCGCGGCCCCTGAGAGCAATTTGATAGCAGGCTTCCAGTGTGATGGGGAAATGCAATGCACGGCTTGTCCTCTGAATGATCTCAAGAAGTTCTTCCGGAGAATAATACCGAAGCTGGAGCAGAATGCCGAATCGGTCTCTTAAAGGTGCCGAAAGGCCTCCGGCATCCGTCGTGGCACCAATCAAGGTGAAAGGCGGAAGTGGAATGGTCAATGTCCTGGCATCCGAGCCTTTACCGACAATGATGGAAAGGGAAAAGTCTTCCATCGCGCCATAGAGAACTTCCTGGACCTGTATGGGCATTCTATGGATTTCATCAATAAAAAGAACGTCACCCGGATTGAGGCCGGAAAGAATCGCAGCCAAATCACCTGTACGAACCAAAGAGGAACCATTGGTAAATTTGATATCCGCATCCATTTCATTGGCAACACAGCTCGCAAGTGTCGTCTTGCCCAGTCCTGGAGGTCCGAAAAACAAGATATGATCAATAGTCTCGTTACGTTTTTTTGCGGCAAGTATCGAAATGTTCAGTGACTTTTTGATTTCATCCTGACCGATATAGTCTTTCAAAGACTTCGGTCGCAACGATGTGTCGACCTCATCGCCCTTCTCATTAAGCTCACGGGCGACGATATCCTTGGTCTGATTATCTTCCATGCTTATTTTCCATTAAGAAGAAGCAAAGCCTTCTTCAGATATTGATCGGCAGTGAGGTCGTTTTCTGAAATCTGGTTCAGTGCTTCATTGATTTCAGCTTCTTTGAAGCCAAGGGACTTCAGTCCCTCCCTGGCAGTGTCCATTTCTTTGTTTAGTGTCTTGCTGGAAGTATCCAATAGGAGCAGTTTCCCTTTTAAGTCAAGGATAAGCTGACTTGCCGATTTTTTGCCGATGCCTGGAAGCCTCATCAAGAAAGAGGAATCCTGATTTTCTATCGCATCAGCAAGCCTTTCGACACTCGTTGAAGAAAGACATGTCAAAGCAGTCTTCGGTCCGATTCCTTTTACACTCGTCAGAGCAAGATACATCTTTTTTTCCTGCAAAGTCTGGAAACCGACAAAATAGGATTCATTCTCATTCGAGACAAGAGAGACATAAACAAACATCGTCTCTCCAATCGGAAAATCTTCAGGATGAGCCACCATGACGTCATAGCCGACGCCACCGCACTCAACAATCAAAGAGTCAGAAGTGTGTAATGTAATGATTCCGTGTAAATAGTAATACATAGTCCCCCTCCTGATATATATTGTCTCAAAGCAAAGAAAATAAACGCTTTTCAGTCAAAATATTCAAATTCATAATCGTCAAGCAACACCGTATCACCGTTTTTTGCACCAGCCTCCTGCAAAGCCTTATCGATTTCAATGGAATCAAGATAGGCGAGAAGCCTGTCGACACCTTCGTCCGTCTTGAGATTTATCAGTCTCTTGGTACGGACGACTCGTTCACCCAGAATTTCAAAATACCCGTCTTCCCTCTTGACAATCTGATATATAGGTTTTCTTCCTCGATCCATGTTCTTCGCCGAATAAACAACTTCTTCATCGTCCTTTTCTTCGGCATTCTCTCGTTCAGCCTTCTTGCTGTCACTTACGATTTTGTAGAGCTTCCGCATCAAAGACTTGAGATTTTTGCTTTCCTTGGCCGAAATGCAAAATACGTCATACCCTTCAGCGGTCAATTTGTCTTTCAGTTCCTTGGTCGCAGTTTCAAACCCAGAAACATCCGTTTTGTTCAGAGCTACAATCATCTTTTTCTTCTTCATCTTATCAGAATAAGAATAAAGTTCATTATTGATGGCGACAAAATCCTGATAAGGATTTGCATCCCTTGTGACATCGATGATGTGAAGAAGAACACGGCATCTTTCAATATGTCTCAAGAAAGTATAGCCAAGTCCCTTCCCTGAGCTTGCACCATCAATCAATCCCGGAAGATCAGCTAAAACAAAAGACTTGTCAGGTTCGACAAAACAAACGCCTAGTTGTGGTTCTAGCGTAGTGAATTCATAATTGCCTACTTGAGCATTCGCTCTGGTGACGGCGGAAAGCAATGTTGATTTTCCTACATTAGGATATCCGACCAAACCAACATCAGCCAAAAGCTTCAATTCAAAATAAAAAGTCTTTTCTTCACCTGGCATACCGTTCTCAGCAATGTTGGGGGTTCTTCTCGTAGGAGATTTAAAAGTAGCATTACCCCTTCCACCTCTTCCGCCCTTGACAGCAAGATACGTATCGCCATGATGAATCAAGTCAGCCAATTGCTTTCCTTCCTCATCTTCAACAACGGTACCGCAAGGAACCCGGAGATAGATATCCTTTGCATCCTTGCCATATTGAAGTTTTGTCTTACCATTTTCGCCAGGTTCAGCTTTGACAACTTTTCCAAAGCGATATTCCTGAAGAGACTCTACTCCGTTGTCAGCAGCCAAAAAAATGGATCCGCCCTTACCGCCGTTTCCACCATAAGGTCCACCTTTTTCTACACTTTTTTCACGACGAAAAGCAATTGCTCCGTCGCCGCCCTTGCCAGAAGCAAGAACTACTTTGACTTTATCATGCATATGAAGCCTCCGAAAAAGAAAGGCTTCGGTTATCCCGAAGCCTAATACAACAAAAAGATAAGTTACTTGCCAACGACTTCAGGTTTTGTCGGATAGACAGAGACTTTCAATCTGCGGCGATCAAGTCTCTCATACTTGACATACCCATCAATGGTAGCAAAGAGCGTATCATCGCCAGCTCTCTTAACATTATTACCAGGATGAATCTTCGTTCCTCTCTGGCGATAAATGATGGAACCGGAATGAGCCCACTGACCGTCACAAAGTTTAGCACCTAATCTTTTCGAATTAGAATCACGGCCGTTCTTTGTGGAAGTGACACCTTTATGGGATGCAAAGAGCTGAATGTCTAATACTAAATTCAGTTTCATTTTTTACCTTCTTTCCTAGAGACATCTACGATTTCCACATTACGTGGATAAGAATCAGCAATTGTCTGAAGTTGCACAATAAGAGTCTCCAGAACAATCTTATCATGCAAATCTGCTTCCTTGATTTCCTTTAAATCAAAATCTCCCGAGCATATATGAATCGAATAGCATTCGCTATGATTCAAAGCGTTCAATGCGCCAACCAGACAAGCTGATACACCAGCACATATGACATCTTTTCCGTATTCTAACCCACCATGACCACGAATGGTCAAATGGGTTAGGCGATTGTTTTCAACCTCGAATGAGATTTTAATCATTACTTAAGGTCGATAGATTCAACTTTCAAAGCAGTATATGGCTGTCTATGTCCACGGCGGACTCTAAGATTGCTCTTAGCTTTGTAACGAAGAACATGGATTTTCTTTTCACGTCCCTGTTTGACAATGCTTGCCTTGACAGTAGCACCTTCAACAAACGGCTTACCAACAAGAACCTGATCTCCATCAACGAAAAGAACTTTGTCAAAAGTTACAGCAGTGTCCTTTTCGCCTTCAATCTTTTCAGTGTAAATAGTTGCACCTACTTCAGCCTTGATCTGCTTGCCGCCAGTTAAAATAATAGCGTACATGTGATTTGCCTCCTTCCTTTAAAAAATGATAGTACTAAGTACTCGCACTTGTGGTAATCATCCATAAACATGATATTTATAACCACTTCATAGCGGTTGTAGGCTATTGGAGGCCATACAACATTGTTAATTATACTCTTCAGTCAAACGGATATCAATCATTTTTTATAAAGAAATTAGAATCCATTTTATTAAAAAGAGCCGACTTCCAAGTGCATTTCGAAACAATGCAGGAATCCCGACACGCAAAAAGCGGCTGCAGCTATCTTCCCCGCGAGGGTATT
>JAJVUU010000014.1 GCA_021621525.1 Caryophanales bacterium | reverse complement strand
TATCCGATTTTTTCGAAGTGATATACATATCGATTCTCCTTTCCAATATGATTTACCACTACTATTATACCATAAACAGCTAGATTTTTCACGATAAAAATAGCGAATTACCACTACTTGGATTGCCGGCACAAAAAAACGGCAGCCCATTTCTGAACTGTCGCTGGCCGGCTTCTCCGTAGTCAATGCCTTAAGTTAATGACATTGGGGGAACGGCTGTCTTTTTGTTTATTTTCCGTTTTTCAATTGACGATACATCTTCTTCAAGGCCTGGAAGGACTGGTCGGAAAGATCGTGTTCGACCTTGCAGGCATCCTCGCATGCAGTCTCGTCGTCGACGCCAAGAAGGTTAAAGAGACCGTGCAGGACCTGATGTCTTTCATAGACCTTGGCTGCGATGGCAAGGCCGGACGGAGTCAGGCTCAGCACCTGCTTCTCACCGACGGAGACATAGCCTTCGTTTTCAAGCTTCTTGAGAGCGATGGAAACGCTGGCCTTGGAGAAATTCATGGAAGTCGCAATGTCGATGGCATGGACGTGCGGATTCCCTTCTTCCTGCAGCATCAGGATTCTTTCGAGATAGTCTTCTGCGGATTCGTTTGTATTGGTGTCTCTCATACGGTTGGCTCCTTTCTTCAGGTGATAATAGTTAAACACATTTAACTTTTTATTGACAAGCTTTTTCGAATATAGTATTCTATTTGCGTCAGTTAGCACTAGCTAACACAACTTCCTTTCCTTGAACCAGAAAGGTAAGCATAGACGACCTCCAATATATAAGAGCCCGAGTCCTGAACCAGCTCGGGCTTTTGTCATTTGTCTTCTTTCTGGCGTTCCTGGATGCTTCTTGGATGGTGAAGCTGCTCCAAAAGGGAACGATAGCCGTCATCTTTCCTGTCGGCAAGCTTGACAGCCGTGATCTGTGGAATTTCGTTCATCAGAAGGCCTTCGATGGAGTCGGAGATGTCGCTTGGAGCAAGATAGCATCCGTTGCATGCTCCTATCATCCTTATATATAGGATACCTGTATCCTTGTCATAATGGTCGATTTCGACATCGCCACCCTCCTGTTTCAGATAGGGCCTGATTTTGTTCAGTGTGTATTCGATTCTGTCATTCAGTGTTCGCATGGTTATGATTTCTCTTTTCAAAAATTATAGACGGCTAACTTTGGATTGTCTAGAAGAATGCAGTTTCTGTCAAGGAGTTGACAGTCAAGGCGATAAAAGCGCTTCAACTTGTGGGGAAATGATTCAAAATCGGAAATAATTAGTTGACACTAACAAATATTGGAGTATAGTATTCAAGTAGTTATAACTAACTTGGAGGGTCGTTTATATGCCAATTTCTTTTGCACCGATCGGCAAAGATCTTATGGTCAAGCGTATCGCTGGAAACGATAAGATAAAAAAGCATTTGGAAAGTCTCGGAATTGTTCCGGAGAGAACAATCAGGGTTCTCGAACAATCCAGGAACGGAATCATCGTTCTGGTCAATGAGATGAGGCTTGCTCTGGACAACCATGTGGCAAGTACCATCATCGTTGCCTGATAAAGAGGAAAAAGTATTATGGGAACTGAAAACAAAGAAGCAGTAAAACCAGAAGAAAAGCCGATTGCCGTCGGTGACATCGTTGCTCTTAACGCTGTTCTGATCGGCACTTCCGGCATCATCCAGAAAGTGGAAGGTGAAGGAAGGGTAAGAAGACGTCTCTTTGACATGGGACTCACTCCCGGTGCAGAGGTCTTCCTTAGAAAGAAGGCACCGCTTGGCGATCCTCTGGAAGTCACTCTCAGAGGATATGAGCTGACGCTTCGCAAAGACGAGGCTCAGTTTGTCCAAATCAAGGTGACCGATGTTCCTGAAGTCAAGGAAAAGGATAAAGAGGAGGATGCTCAGTAATGGCTGAAGAAAAGAGACTTCGCTTTGCCTTGGCAGGCAACCCGAACTGCGGTAAGACGACTTTATTCAACTCTCTTACCGGTTCCACCGCCTATGTCGGAAACTGGCCTGGTGTCACCGTCGAAAAACGTTCCGGCACCTATGATGACAAGAAGGGACATGTCGCTGAAATCATCGACTTGCCTGGTATCTATTCCATGTCACCCTATACGCCGGAAGAGGTCATTTCCAGAAACTTCATCCTGGAAGAACATCCGGATTGCGTCATCAACGTCCTGGATGCCACCAACCTCGAACGTAACCTTTATATGACGACACAGATCCTGGAAATGGATGTCCCTGTCGTCATCGCCCTCAACATGATGGATGCCGTCAAGGATAACGGCATGACCATCGATGCCGAGGCGATTTCCAAGAAGCTCGGTGTTCCCGTCGTTGAAATCTCTGCTCTCAGAGAGATGAATCTCGACAAGCTCATTGAGAAGGCCATCGATACGGCAAAGAAGAAGAGAGAAGGCAAATCCTTCTGGAATTATGGCGAATATGCCACAGTTGTCGAAAAGGCTTTGTCCATCTATAAGGAAGCCGGTGTCGAGAACCCGCTCTTCCATTCCATCAAGGCCCTTGAGGGTGATGAAATCGAGGAACAGAAGAACAAGTCTTCTTTCGAGGCCGTCAAGGCTCTCGGTGTCAACATCGATGAATTCGAAGCCAATTCGGCAGATATGAGATACAAGTACATCACTGCCGAAATTGCCTGCTATCGTACCGGTGCTCCGGTTCAGGAATCCAAGAAACTGTCCAAATCCGATAAGATCGATAGGATCCTCACCAACAAGTGGGCAGCCATTCCGATTCTTATCGTCGTCATGTTCCTAGTCTTCCACATCACCTTTGCCGGTGACTTGTTCTACATGCATGCCATGGGACTTGACCTTGGCGAAGGATATCCGGGATTCATCACCTGGACGATGGCTGATGGAACCGAAGTCACTCCGTTTGCCGGTCTGTTTGCAACGGGAGATGGTGTCAATTCCATCGGCGAATTCTTCCATTCGCTTGCCGGTGACAATGAGACAGGTATCTTAGGATGCATCTGTCTTGGAATCAAGCAGCTGCTCCTCATCTGTAACGCTCCGGAATGGTTGATTCTCTTCGTCTATGATGGTGTCTTGAATGGCGTCGCTGCCGTTCTTGGCTTCGTTCCTCAGATTCTTATCCTGTTCTTCTTCTTCTCCATCATGGAAGATTCCGGTTATATGGCCCGTGTTGCCTTCGTCCTTGACAGAATCTTCAGACGTTTCGGTGTCTCCGGCCGTGCCTTCCTTCCGATGATCATGGGTCTCGGTTGCGGTATTCCGGCTATGATCAATACCAGAACGTTGAATTCCGATAAGGAAAGAGTCAAGACGATCCGTGTCATTCCTTACTTCACCTGCGGTGCCAAAGCCGAAATTCTGACGGCTGTTTCCGCTGCTGTTGCCATCACCTTTGGATGGCGTGCCGATTTGTTCACATTAGGTATGTATTTCATGGGTATGTTCATGGCTGTCGTCATGGTCATCCTCATGAACAAGACGACACAAAGGGAAAATGTTCCTCCCTTCATCATGGAACTTCCTTCCTATCATATGCCTCAGATGAAATCTGTCGGTATCCATGTCTGGGATAAGGGCAAGCACTTCTTAAAGAAGGCTTTCACCATCATTCTCGTCTCCACCGTCGTCATCACCTTGATGGAGAACCTCACCTGGGATTGGCATCTCATCCCGTTATATGAAAATGCTTCTGAAGACCCAGAGCTTCTAGCGAAAATTCAGGCTTTTGGCTATACCAGCTTCGAAGCCATGGAAGCTCATTCCATGCTCTCTTCTGTCGGCGAACTTATCAGACCTCTGTTCACTCCGATCGGATTCGGTTCTCAGCTTAACAGCAATGGCTGGGTCTATTCCGTCGCTACCATCCAGGGTATCGTCGCCAAGGAAAATGTCACTTCTACTCTCTCTACCCTTTCTTCCATCGTCGGTGTCGGTGAAGAAAGCTCCGTTGCCGATATGTTTACTGCTACCGGTATCACTGCCGGAGGTGTCTTAGGCTTCACCGTCTTCAACCTTCTCACCATTCCTTGCTTTGCTTCTGTCGGTACTGCCAAAGGCGAAATGCCAAATAGGAAGTCTTATCTCGGAACCCTTGGCTTCTGGCTTGTCGGCGCCTATTTGGTCGCTGCCATCTTCTATCTCTTCACGGATGCCGTCGCTGGAAACTTCGGCCTTGTCTGGGCTATCGTCCTTCCTATTCTCATCGTTGCCTTGATTGCTCTTGGCTGTGTCGGACTTCATTTCTATGACGTCAAGATGAAGAAGAAGGAAGCTGACTTAGCTGCTTAAAAAGGATATAAAGAGGCGCTAAGGCGCCTCTTTTCTTCACTATGAAACAAATCACGCTTACCATCGAGGGAATGCACTGTGAAATGTGTGAATCCCATATCTGCGACTGTATCAGAAAGGCTTTGCCTTCTTCTAAGAAGGTCAAGGCAAATCATCATCGCAAGACGGCTGTCTTTCTAGTCGATGACGATGTCGATGTTTCCGTTGCTTCTGACATGATATCCAAGGAAGGATATCATGTGCTCAAGAAGGAAGAAGAGCCTTATGTAAAGAAGGGTATCTTCTCCTTCCTGAAGAAATAGAAAGAATGCTCCTTGGTTCTCCTTTGGAACTGAGGAGCTTTTTTAGACCAGCCTTAGAAGATGTCTTCAATCGTGATAAAATAGGAAGGATGGGAGGAACCAACATGGAACTCTGGATTTATGTCATTCTTTTTGTCCTGATGTTTTTGGTTTCTTTTTGCTGTGTCTTCTTTCCTGTCAGGAAGAATCATCTTCTTGGCAAGGTGGAGAAGATATCCTATAGGATACAGAAGATCAAGGAATTGAACGAGTCCTTTTCCGGTATTGATGTCTCATATTCACATCATATCCAGGAAAAGGTCATGGTGAAGTCTATCAAGGCAGTCGATCTTTTCCAGCCTGACATCCATTTTGAAAAGAACATGGATGCACTTCATGGAATCTATGGACGTCAGAAAAGAAACCAGGCCGCCTATCATCTATATGCAAAGGCGTATCAGGACATTTTGAATTCCAATGATGATACAAGCGATGATGTCTTGAAGAAAAACCATCTTTCCCGAAAGGAATTCCAGAAGCTTGAAGCAAGGCTTCTTTCTTCTTTCTTTTTGGCTGTCTATGACAAAGAAGAGGTCTTCTATTCCGTCTATGCCTGTCATAGGATGGATGATGGAAAGCTGTTCTGCGGAAAAATCTTTCTTTATCCTGCCAAGGATATATTTGAAGGAAAGAGTGAAGAAAATAGGACTGATGAGAAAAAGGAAACGACATCAGATGGATCAATAAACGACATGAATCATGAAGTCAAGGAAGAAGAGAAGGAAGCTTCCAAGGAAGGTGTTCCGACTGCAGGTGGCGTCCTTTTTGATGGCATCGAGTATTCTATCGATGGAGATAAGGCCATGCCGATGAAAGTCATCGAAGAAAAGGATGAACTCAGGATTCCTTCTTCGGTGACAAAGGATGGAAGGAAATACCAGGTCAAAGAGATTGAGGAAGGTGTCTTTTCTTCCCTTTCCATGGTGAAATCCATCGTTCTTGAAGAAGGTATCGAAAAAATCGGACGTAAGGCATTCCATGACTCGGCAAGCCTTGTTTCCGTCTTTCTTCCTGCCAGTGTGAAAATCATCGAAGAAAAAGCCTTCAGCGGGTGCCGAAGGCTGAAATCCGTCTATCTTCCATTGCATGTGGAAAAGGTCGGAAACGAAGCTTTTGCCTTATGCCTTGATTTGGAGACTGTCTCGATGTCCGGACATATCAAGGAGGTAGGCAGATCCCTGTTCTGGCTGGATGCGAATGTGAAGATCCATATCCGTGACATCCATCCTTCCTGGAAAGAGGGATGGAACACGGAACATAATATGGTCATCTATGATGAGTGATAGCTTTCCTGATATCCTTTGACGAGCAGCTGGTTCTGGATGGCATAGTTCAAAGTATATTCGAGCTTTCCGCGGATCCTTGAGGATACCGTGTCGAATTTCATGTGCTGTGCCGTCTGTCGGATCAGGTCTTCCTTGTCGATGTTCTGGTAGAGGGAGATGATCTGATTCATCAGGAAGATGATCTCTTCCTTGGGAATCTGAAGGATGTCCCTGCCTGAAGAACGGAAGCAATCGACCTTCATCTCTTTTTCAGGATCCCAGTAGAACGTCTTCTGTCGGTAGTCTTCGCTCCTCTTGACCCTGGCATTGGCAATCTGGTTGGTGATGATGGTGTTGGCCCTGCTTCCAATCTGCTTGATGCCATAGGCTTTCCTGAAATAGTTCCTCAGGGCTTCTTCGCTTATCGGCGATTCGGCCTTGACGATTCTCTTGACGAGTTCGACGCTCATCGGGTCATAGTAGTTCTCTTCCAGATTGTCATAGGCGATGTAGTCGGTGACGCTGAATGGATAGGGGGTATAGGGTTGGATCTTCAGCGTCTCATCGTTGATTAGGACGGGATGTTCCGTCATGATGGGAGGCACGAACTTCTCATAGTCCGTCCTGTTTTCATTCTCGGCGGATTCGATGGCTTTGATGATGCTTTCGATGGTGTCATCCTTGAAGCGTAGGAAAGAGTAGGTATAGACTCTTAAAAGTTTCCAATGAAGGGAGGAAAGGACGACGGGTTCGACATAGAACCTGTCCCTGCAGGAGATGTTGCTGTTGAGAGGCTTCTCATCCAAGAGGATTCCCAAAAGGTATTCGTCGGAATCCTTCCTTCTGACGGCGATGTCGATCTTGAATTCGCTTGAGCCGACGGACACGTCGCACTCATAACCTCTTCCCTGAAGCTCCCTGGCGATGAAGTAGGTGAGATCCTTGTTCGGGGAATCGATGATCTCATCCCTTGCCGGAAGGCTTGCGTTCTCTGCGAAGGCAAGGAATTCCTTGAGCGCCTTGGCTCCGTTGCCCGTGCGGTTGTCCGTATCGATCTCACTGCTATAGAGGGTGGAGACGACGATCATCTGCTCCTTGCTTCTGCTTGCTGCGACATTGAGCCTTCTTTCTCCTTTTTCAAGGGTCAAGGGGCCATTGATGAGTGCCTTTGAGGTGGTTGGATTCTTGGCAAAGCCGATGGACATGATGATGATGTCTCTTTCGTCTCCCTGGACATTCTCCAGGTTTTTGACGAAGAGTCTCTCGGTGCTTCCTTCTTCGTTGTAATGGGTCTTGGCGATGTATTTCGGATGGCGGAGGATGAAGTTATCGACCTCGTCGTTGAGCTTGGCCTGCTGTCTGCTGTTGAAGACGATGATACCGATGGATTTGCCATCGCTATGCTCATCATCAAGAATCTTCTTTAAGATTCCTAAGATGGCATCGATTTCTTCTTTGGAAATATCACCTGATTTCTTTTTCGTCGTAGCATCGACATGCAAGAAGGAGATGTGGCTTGTCTTGTTGTCGACGGACGGGAAGGTGAAGAGGTCTCCGCCATAGAAGTTCATGTTGCTGAACTGAATCAGGGATTCGTGTCTTGAACGATAATGGAAGGCAAGACGGATCCTTGGCATCTGGATGGCCAGAGCATCATCAAGCAGGGATTCGGCATCTTCGATCAGGGCTTTGTCTCCGTTGAGGTCTTCATAGACATTGTTGTAGCTGATGTTGAAATAATTGCTAGGCGGCATCTGCTGGGGGTCGCCTGCGACGATGAGGCTGTTTGCCCTTGCGATAGGTCCGATGGCTTCACTTGTCGGAATCTGGGAGGCTTCATCGAAGATGACCACGTCAAACTTCTTGCTTGTGACATCCAGATACTGGGCACAGGATAGCGGAGACATCAGGAAGCATGGGAAATACATGCGGATGAGGTCTTCGTATTTCGAAAGCAGGTTTCTGATGGAGATGCCTCTTCCGGAATTCATGACAAGCTTCCTCAAAGCACCTATCGGGCTGTCTTTGGAGCGTTCCAGATTCGGATCGGTGAATCTCCTGGTCACCTTTTCGATGGTCTCTCCTACGGAAAGGGAATTGTATCGGCGTATGGATTCCTGGTATTTTTCGATGGTCTTGTTGTAGCTTGCCTCGTCAAAATCATCATTGAAGGAGTCGTTGATGAAATAAACTGCGATGAAGCTTGTTGCCAAAGCCCAGTCATAGGCCTTCAGGATTTCATCTGTGCCAAGCTTTCCTTTCTCGATGGCTTTTGAAAATTCGTCGAGGTGGTAGAAAGACAATCTATCATAGGCAGCGTTGATCCTGGCAAAGTCATATAAGGCTCTCTGAGCCTTGTCACCGATGAGGAAGGAGTAGAATTCGTTGTTCTCCTCAAAGTAGTCTCTCAAGCCAAGCAGGTGTTCTTCATATGGGAACTTCTGCTTTGCTTCCTTGGTCAGGGCAAGATAGTCTTCATAAGACTTCTTCAAAGAGAGGAAGAGGTTGATGATTCTTTCCCTATCCAAAGGAAGGATGGAAGATGCTATTTTGAATTTGTCTATATAGTCATGGATGGTTCCCTTGGAAAGAAGCTGGTGGAATTTATGATAGTCTTCATAGGTGGAAAGATAACTGTCCTCTTTTTCAAGGTCGGCAAGGATGTCTTCCTTGAAGAACTTCAGAAGCAAGTCCTGATATGGAGTGATGTCCTTCAGAAGGCTGTTGACCTGAATGCTGGTCCTGGCTGCATCTTCGATTTCATCTTCCTTGATCTTGGTATCCAAAAGCATATCCTTGAGGAAGGAAACGGCATTCTTTCTTGCCTTAGGCCGGTTGAAGATGTTGGTTCCTTTTTTCAGTTCTCTTAGGGCAGCTTCTCCATCTGTAGAAGATATCTTGTCGAACCGGTATCGGTTCTTGATCTGCGGATAAAGCTTCTTCAGCTCTTCACGCTTCGTCAAGGCAATGATGATGTCATCGGCCTTTTTGAAGTATTGTGGATCTGTGACAAGCTCTTCCTTGATATCTTTGACAAGGACATAGTCATAGAAGGAAAGGATGTTTTCAAAATCCCTGCGCCCAGGCTTGTCTTTCTCATGGATGGCAGATTGGAATGACTGATAGTTCTTCTTCAGGCTGTCAAATCCTTCAAAGACCTTTTCGAAGGTCGGAGCGATGTCGATCTGTTCCTGATAGGATAGGTGGTTCAGTCTGAGATAGGAGAGATATCTTCCTTCCTCCATGCTGTTATATTTTTCGAGATATGTGGAAAGGAAGTTGAGCGTATTGCGGATATCATCGTCTTTGCTGCCGTCATAGTTCTTGACGAAGCCGTCATCGAAATGAAGCTTCAGGGAGCAGTCGTCGTTGGCCAGCTTCTTGGTGATGGCTTCATACAGGGAATAGAAGTATCCATGTCTTGAATGAAGCTTCTTCAGCTCTTCGTTCAGCTTCTTCTTTTCTTCTTCGATGTCATTGCAGTTTCCATGGAAGTCTTCGTCGCTTGTCTTCATCCCCATGGACATGACCTTGGCAAGCTGGCTGAAGACGGCTGCCTTGTTGGTGTTCGGTGAATACAGCTGCAACGCAAAGGCATCCAGTCCAAGCTGGGCAAGCCTCTGTCTGACGACTTCCAGGGCTGCCTGTTTCTCGGCGACGAAAAGCACGCTCTTTCCGTGGTAGAAGGCATTGACGATCATGTTGACGATGGTCTGGGATTTGCCTGTTCCCGGAGGCCCGTCAAGGATGAAGGAATTGCCTAGGGCACATTCCCGGATGGCTTTGAGTTGGGTGGAATCATACGGAAGAGGGGCGGCAAAGGATTCGACCTGGTCGAGATCATCGACGTGTTCGCATTCCAAAGGAATGTTTTCGACATAGGATTTGTTTTCGAGCAGGGAGCGGATGATGGTGTTGTGTCTTAGGTTATCCTTCTGTCTGACCACATCCTGCCACATGACCATATGGGAGAAGCTGAAGTTGGCAAGGAAGACCTTCTTCTGATCCAGGATGAGATCGCTCTCCGTGTTCTTGAGAAGCTCATTTACAAGGGTGGTATATTCCGTGGCAGGATCGATTGAATATAGATAGTCGAAGCTGATGCCCTTCCTGACCTTGTAATATTCAAAGAAGGTCTTGTTGAGCATGAGGCTTTCGAAATCGTATTTCAGGGTATAGGCTTCACTCCCTCTGTCCTTGCTTACCGTGACAGGAAGAAGAAGGAACGGCGCTACAAGCTTTTCTTCCGGAGCATTTGGATTGATGCCGGGATTGAATCCGGTGATGGTTCCCAAGGCAAGATAAAGGGTAGGGGAGCCTGTCTCCTCTTTCGAGGTCAGGTCTTTTCTTACCAGCTGCTTGATGGTCGATGCATTGGAAAAGAGCGTGACGATTCCGTTTGTGAACTTTGAATCGGCATTCTCTTTTATCTCCTCATCCGTCAAACGGACTTTCTTTCCATCGACTTCTTTGGAAGTGATGTTTGTCATCGCTTTTATGGAACCGTTCGATCTTTTCAGGAACTGATGGAGAAGGCTGATGTCACCAGGATAGACGGGCGCATGGTTCAGAGCATTTTCCGAGAAGGTGAAGCTGACAAGGCGGTTTGCAGGAGATAGGTCGAGCAGCTTCTTCTCCCAGGTCGAGAACCTGTCTTCCTGCTCGCCATCCTTGATTTCTTCTTTCTGGTAGGATAGAAGCCGGTCCTGCTCTTCCTGGCTTAGAAGAGCGATGTCGTCTTCTGAAATCGGATGGAAGCAGGAAGCTTGCAGGCTATGGATATCCAAGGCGATGAATTCGTTTCGATAGGCTCTTAGATATTCACCTGCCTTTTCTGCCGATTTTCCTAAGGAGGCATCGTCATCGATGAGATCCTGGGCATCCAAAAGGATGAGGGATCTGTCTTCTCCGACACAGAGGGAATAGACAAAGCTTGGTCTTGTCTCCTCTCCGTCATGGAAGGCATCATAGTCGGTAAGGAAGGTTCCGACGAGGATATGGTTCTGCAGGAGGACGAGGATGGGATGGAATCCCGCTCTTGAAAGGAGAGACAGGAAAAGAAAGGCGATGTCGAGTTCGTCTCCGCCCTTTTTCATCAGTGTATCAGAGGGACTCTGGATATCCAGATACATGGATTTGCGATTGCATGAGGATCTCAGGAAAAGAGATTCCCTGCGCAAGAGGGCAAGCGCATCAGACAGCCTTGCGATGACATCGCTTTTTTCCTTTCCTTCGTAGACGGGAGCATCTTCTTCCTTGTCGAAGCATTTCAGGCTCTCATCCTTGGGGATGATGAATTCGGAAAGAAGCTTGGCATCATTGAAGGGGTCAAACGGGAACATATTGGATGGAAACAGATGGATGCTTCTGCTTACGCTTGACAGTTCCGTGTTTCCGTTTGCCACCACTTTGACAAGAAGGGATACTCTGGTTTCTTCCTTCAGGCTGAGAAGCCTTGCTTCGTCAAGATGGACGGATAGTTTCTCTTTGACCAGGTAGCGGCTTCTTTTTGCTATCGGCCCGAGATAGAGATCGTCGACGGATAGGATGTCGGAGGAGGACTCGAACTTCAGGATGAGAGAACCATAGTCCTTATCGGTATCATTGTCGATTTCTATTTTCCTGATGATGGAATAAGGCGTATAGAAAAGGTTCTCCAAGCTCTTCTTGAGAGAGATGTCGGCATGGTACTTCAGGTAGGAATAGGACTTGTCTATGATGAGGTTCAGTCTGAAAATTTCTTTATCTTGCATAATGCCATTAGTATACCATCAGAAGGCTGTTCTTTGACGATGAAAATCATGAAAGAAAGCCTTCCTTTTCTTTCTTCTTTTTCTTCTTTATCCTAGGATTTTTTCTTACTTTTGAATCTCTTTTTTCTCTCTTTCCAAGCCAAGTCGGTTTGGGGTATAATCTAAGGTACCAAAACGGAGGATAAATAGATGCCTACACCACATAATGAAGCGCTGGAAAACGACATTGCCAAGACTGTATTGATGCCGGGAGACCCTCTCAGGGCGAAGTTCATCGCCGAGACGTATCTTACGGATGTGAAGCAGGTCAACGGTATCAGGAACATGCTTGCCTTCACAGGCTTCTACAAAGGAAAGAGAGTCACTGTCATGGGATCGGGCATGGGCATTCCGTCCATCGGTCTGTATGCCTATGAACTATATAACTTCTATCACGTCGACAGAATCATCCGTGTCGGAACCGCCGGTTCCTGCCAGGAAAACCTGAAGCTGTTTGACATCGTCCTTGCCATCGGTGCAAGCACCAATTCCAACTGGCAGAGCCAGTTCAATCTCAACGGACAGCTTTCCGCGACTGCTTCCTATCCTGTTTTGAAGGAAGCTGCCGATGCCTGTGAGAAATTCGGTTATCGCCATCAGGTGGGACAGGTCTTCTCTAGTGATAACTTCTACAACGAAGACTGGAAGCCATGGGCCAAGATGGGCATCCTTTGCCTTGAGATGGAATCCTATGGTCTTTATACCGTCGCAGCCGAAGCCCATAAGGAAGCACTTTCCATTCTCACCATCTCCGACAGCCTCATCACTTCCCAGGAGACGACATCCGAGGAAAGACAGACATCCTTCACCCATATGATGGATGTTGCCTTGGAATGCATCAAGGAGTAGCATGCTAGGCTGGATCATACTTTCCTGCTGTGTCCTTCTGCTCTTGCTGTCTATCGTTCTCTTCTTCAGCGACTCCATCAGAAGGAGTCTGGAGAAGAGAAGATTTGATAAGAGAGTCTACAAGGTACTCAGGCATTTCGCTGATGAGAATGACCATCTTCTTCTCAATCAGGTCACTCTTTATCTTTTGGGTGATGCCACAAAGCCGGTCGTGTATGACCATATCCTTTTTGCTGACAAATATATCTATGTCGTCAAATCCTTCACCATGCAGGGCGGAATCTATGGAAATGCCTCGGATCCGAGCGTTTTCCTCAAGGATTACAAAAACAACACCCAAAGGATTGAAAACCCTATCCTTGCCAACAAGGAACAGGTAAGGAAGCTTGAGACGGCTTTGAGTGTTTCTCCTGACGATAAGATGTTTGTCTCCGTCATCGTCTATAACCCAAGCCTGGCTGTTCCCAAGATGATTGCCAGAAAGGATGTGACCGATTGGTTCCTTCCGGTGACGGAGCTTGAGAAGACTTTGCGTATGGCTGAGAATGATAGCGTCACTCCGATCCGTCATGAACAGACGGACCGTCTTGCCCTCATGCTGAAGAAAAGAAGCGATGAGACAAAACGTGAGTTGGAGGAAGAGGCCATTCGTTCCAGAAAGAAAAAATAGTTGTATTCTTGTTTGTCGTCCCGGCTTTTTTTATTATAATAAAAAGACTTCAACTATTTTTGTGTGTCTATAACATGGTCCAAGAATTTCAAAGATACATTCCTTATCAGAAGAAGGCTCTCCGATGTCACTTTTTGAAGAACATCAGCATGCTTTTCCTACCTTCCTTTTTGATGTGTCTGATTCTTCTGGCATCGGTGTTTACATATGGTGTTTCCATCCTTCTGACTTATTTTGTCCTTCCGATGTTCTACGCTGCAGACAGAAGGCTTCGCTATGCCATCACCGGCATCGGGAAGGAGAAGTTCTCCTATATCGACGGATATAAGGCTTTCTTCCAATCCAACAAAGGCGGCATCTTCGGTGTCTTCCTTACGGTGGCAGCCGCTATCGGCATCCTTCTTGTCATGCTGTTTGCTCTGGGAATTGCCATTCCCGGCATCGTTTCCTGCTTTCCTGAGGCTCAGGATGCCTTCAAGGAGATGCTCACGCTGATTTCTGATTATTCCTTGATGCGAAAGGATATGACAAAGTTCCTTCTGGAGAGAGGATATGAAATGGTGCGTCCCTTTACGGTCTATATCGGCTTATGTATGTTTCTTCCGCTTGTCTTCATCATCTTCTTCGGCGTCAATGAGAATCTGAGCTACCATTATATCTCCACGATCGTCTTCCCTGATTTGGATCTGAATATTCCTTCCTCCCAGTCCAGCAGCGTCGCCAGGGCCTTTTCAAGGGGATTCAATGCCTATCGCCTCAAGAGAAGCTTCTTCATGAATCTTCCCTGCTATCTGCTTTTTGCCACGATGTATGGCTTTGCCTTATGGGGTGTCAGCCATATCCGGGTCGACTCCAGCAGGGATGCCATCTTCACCTGTCTCATCGTTCCTGCCTTTGCCTTGATCATAGGCTCCTTCCTGAACTATTTCTGCATGATGAACAATTACTGCCTGATTGAAGCTGATCAGGATCAGCTGAGGGAATCGATGCCTGTTGCCATGCGCACAAGTGTCTATCAGACTTATTCCAGCAAAGAATATATCCATGGGGAGGAGAGCAAGAAGCGTGGTTGTTTCATCGATGTCTCTTCCTATTTCACCGGTGATGAAAAGAATGATCCGCCTTCTATCGCCGTCGTCGATTTCTCAAAGGATGCGGATGATGAAAAGGAGAAGAAGTAAATATGATTTCTGTCGGTATTGATATCGGTTCGACCACCATCAAGGCCGTTGTCCTTGACGATGATGACAAAGTCATCTATAAGTCTTATGAAAGACATTATTCCAAAATCAGCGAAAAGCTCTCTGCTGTCCTGGAATCCCTGGAAGAAGGACCCCTCAAAGGGATGAAGGAGGTCAGCCTTGCCTTTACCGGCTCCGCCGGAATGGGCATTGCCGATGGCTGCAAGTTTCCTTTCTATCAGGAAGTCTATGCGACCAGAGAGACGACGAAGCGCTTCTATCCACAGACGGATGCCATCATCGAGCTTGGCGGAGAGGATGCCAAGATTCTTTTTTTGAACAACGGTGTCGAAGTCAGGATGAACGGAACCTGTGCCGGAGGTACCGGTGCCTTCATCGATCAGATGGCTTCCCTTCTCAACGTCCCGGTTACGGAAATCAACGAACTTGCCTCGAAGCATGAAAGAACATATACCATCGCTTCCCGCTGCGGCGTCTTTGCCAAAAGCGACGTCCAGCCTCTTCTCAACCAGGGTGCCAGGAAGGAAGACGTGGCTGAGAGTATTTTCTATGCCGTTGTGAACCAGACCATCGCCGGTCTTGCCCAAGGCCGTGAAATCGAAGGAAACGTCATGTATCTCGGAGGCCCTCTGACGTTCATGTCTGAGCTTCGCAAGGCCTTTGACAAGGTCTTGAAGGTCGAAGGGACGCTTCCGGAGAATTCTTTGTATTTCGTTGCCATCGGCTCTGCCCTTCTGGCCAAGAAGGATAAGCCTATCGACATTTATTCCATCATGGACAAGGTCTCTGCCTATCGAAACAATGAGAACTTCGCCTATCTCGAACCTCTTTTCCACAATCAGGAAGAATATCGGGAATTCAAGGAAAGGCATGATAGGGACAGGGTGGAAGTCCTTCCTCTGGAAGGATATGAAGGCCCTTTATATCTCGGTGTCGATTCCGGATCGACGACCCTCAAGGTCGTCTTGGTCGACAAGGACTACAATATCCGTTACACCAATTATGTCCCTAATAAGGGAGATCCGATTTCTCTTCTGAAGGACATGCTTACGGATATCTATGCCAAGATGTCCGATAAAGCCTATATCGCCGGCTCCTCTGCGACCGGATATGGTGAGGAACTTGCCAAGAATGCCTTTTGTTTTGACCATGGCATCGTCGAGACCATGGCTCATTTCCAGGCAGCCAGGCATTTCCTGAAGGATGTCGAATTCATCATCGACATCGGTGGCCAGGACATCAAATGCTTCCACATCAAGAATGGTGTCATCGATGACATCTTCTTAAATGAAGCATGCTCCAGCGGCTGTGGTTCCTTCCTTCAGACATTTGCTACGTCCTTAGGTTATTCCATCGAGGAGTTTTCCAGGCTTGCCTTGGAAGCAAAGCGCCCTGTCAACCTTGGATCCAGATGCACGGTCTTCATGAATTCCAGCGTCAAGCAGGCCCAGAAGGATGGCGCCAGCGTCAGTGACATCGCTGCCGGACTTGCCATCTCCGTCGTCAAGAATGCTCTTTATAAAGTCATCCGCTGTTCTTCCAGCGAAGACCTTGGAAAGAAGATTGTCGTCCAGGGAGGAACGTTCCTCAACGATGCCGTCCTCCGTGCCTTTGAGATGGAGCTTGGAGTCAATGTCATCCGTTCCAATGTGGCAGGATTGATGGGTGCCTATGGTGCAGCTTTGGATGCCATGGAACTCCATCTTGATAAGTCCACCATCCTGGATAAGGAGAAGCTTGCCAATTTCCATAGGAAGGTCATTTCCTATGTCTGCCAGATGTGCAACAACAAGTGCCATCTGACGATGTCCATCTTCGATGACAAGAGATCCTTCATCGGTGGAAACCGTTGTGAGAAGCCAGTCACTAAGAAGGCCAGATCCAACAGCGAACTGGATATGTATGCCTTCAAGAACAGGCTTCTTCGTTCCTATGACCATGCCCTTGAGGACGATAAGAAATATCCCCGTGGGAAGATAGGTTTCCCGATGGGACTCAATTTCTATGAGCTTGCTCCGTTCTGGTCCAGGTTCTTCACCGAACTTGGCTTCCAGGTCGTCTTTTCCGACAAATCCAGTGCCAAGCTCTATCATTCCGGACAGATGACGATTCCTAGCGATACCGTCTGCTATCCGGCCAAACTGATGCACGGCCATGTCATGAATCTCATCGAGAAGGGCGTAAAGTATATCTATTATCCCTGCATGACCTGGAACCTCAAGGAAAAACATACGGACAACCATTACAACTGTCCTGTCGTTGCCTATTATCCGGAAGTCATCTCAGCCAACATGAAGATTCTCAGGAGTGACGGTGTCACCTTCATCAATGACTACGTCGATCTTTATGAAAGAAAGCATTTCGGAAGCAAGGTATATGAGGAGCTGGTGAAGTATTTCCCGGATCTGAAGATAGGTGAAGTTAAGAAGGCTGCCTCTCTTGCCTTTGCCGAATATGACAGATATAAGAAACTTGTCCAGAAGCACGGGCTTGGCATCATCGAGAATGCCAGGAAGGAAGGAAAGACCATCATCGTCCTTGCCGGAAGACCATACCATGTCGATCCTCTCATCAACCATGACATCGACAAGCTCATCCTTCAGTATGACTGTGCCATCGTCAGCGAGGATGTCATCGCAAGGCTTGAGGACAACCCTGAGCCTAGCCATGTCCTGAACCAGTGGACGTTCCATTCCCGCATGTACAAGGCTGCCAACTATGTCAGCCATCAGAAGGACATGGAACTCATCCAGCTCGTCTCCTTCGGCTGCGGTGTCGATGCCGTCACCGGCGATGAAGTCAGGGATATCCTGGAGCGTCATGACAAGATCTACACCCAGGTCAAGATCGATGAAGTCACCAATCTCGGAACGGTCAAGATCAGAATCCGTTCTCTTTTGGAGGCTTTGCGAAAGAAGAAGGCTTACCAGGAAAGCCTGAAGAAGGAGGGCAAGTAAGATGGCTGAAAAAGAAATCAGGCTCAAGAGAGACAAGACAGGCCGAATCATCTTCACCAAGCAGATGAAGAAGGAATATACCCTTCTCTTCCCTATGATGGCTCCGATTCATTTCAAGATGCTCGGAAAGGTCTTCAACCATTATGGATACAAGGCTGAACTCTTGGAGACGACAGGCCCTGAAATCGCCCAGACCGGTCTGAAATATATTCAGAACGACATGTGCTATCCTGCCATCCTTTCCTGCGGCCAGATGATCGCAGCCCTGCAGTCTGGAAAATATGACCTTCACAAGGTTGCCCTTCTCATCACCCAGACCGGTGGCGGATGCCGTGCTTCCAACTATATCAAGCTTCTCAGGAAGGGACTTGAAAGAGCAGGACTGGGATATATTCCGACGATTTCCGTCAATGTTTCAGGACTGGAACCCAATCCTGGCATGAAGATATCTCTTGGCATCATCCGAAGAGCACTCGCTGCCGTCATCTATGGCGACATGCTGATGTGTCTTTCCAATCAGGTCAGACCCTATGAGGTCCATAAGGGAGAGACGGATGAGCTGGTAGCCAAGTGGCAGGATGAACTCTGCGGCCAGATGCTTTATAAGAATGGTTACAAGAACAAGATCATCCGTGAGAACCTCAATGCCATCGTACGTGATTTTGCCAAGATTGAAAAAGACGACAAGCCGAGAGTCAAGGTCGGTGTCGTCGGTGAGATCTATGTCAAATATGCAGCCCTGGGAAACAACAATCTGGAAGAATTCCTGGCTTCGCAGGACTGTGAAGTCAATCTTCCTGGCATGATGAACTTCATTCTCTTCAAGATCGACAACCGTATCATCGATATCGACCTTTATGGCGGACATAAGCTCAAGAGGATTGCCTGCAAGGTTCTTTTTGACTATGCCACCGGAATCCAGGACATGTTCAATGAAGCCATCAGCAAGAATTCCAGATTCAATGTCCCGGCTACCTATGCCCATGTCAAGGAACTTGACAAGGGTGTCAACGGATATGGAAACCGCATGGGTGAAGGCTGGCTTCTTACCGGTGAGATGCTCGAACTTGCCGAATCCGGCTATTCCAACATCGTCTGCACACAGCCTTTCGGCTGTCTTCCGAACCATATTTCCGGAAAAGGTATGATGAGAAAGGTGCGTGAACTGTATCCTCTTGCCAACATCGTCGCTGTCGACTATGACCCTGGTGCACCGAAGGTCAATCAGGAAAACCGCATCAAGCTGATGCTGTCCATCGGCAAAGAAAATCTCGAAAAGCAGATTCTGGAAAGCAAGGAGACGAAGTGATCCTCCATGTCGTCCATGGATAACAAAAAGCAGTCATCCATGGCATGAATATGCTTGAAACATATCCGGATGTCAGAAACAGAAGCTTCTTTCTGTCAGCTGAGAATCCTGGATATGTTTTTATTTTGTTTTTATACATGGAGGAGATTTCTTCTTTCTCAAGCAGTTTCGGAAAGATGTGGAAGAAGCTGGCCTGTCCTTGAGGTGCTGAAGAAAAAGTGTCTGCTTTCCTTGGTCAGGAATTCGTTTGTTTCAATGAAATCTTTGCTGAGATAATGCCTTTTCAGCGCTATAAAAACTTCATCCAATGTCATAAAATGGGAATAGAATGTCGTTCGACTGATTCCTGCTATATGGCAAAGTTCCTTGATGGTCAGTCCATTCTTTTCTGTTTGTCTTTGATAAGCCCAGGATCGACCATGTCGATGTCGGCGAGGATATTTTCGCTTATTTCCTCGTCCCTTCTTTTCAAGGGGAGAGATGCTGATTTCTTTTTGATTGCATTTATGATCTTGATGTTCGTCTCTTTGCTTGTCCATCTATTCTGCTTTGGAAAGAGGATATACTTCTATTTTAAAAAGCAAAGTTATCTCGGATTTCCCAATCTTCATATAGTATAATGATGTCGCTTTCGCATGGGATTTTCCATGCGGCATCTTATGTTGTCATTTCATATCAAGAGGTAATCCATGAAAGAAAGATGGAAAGAAATTCAAAAAGACTTCAGGCTGTTTTCTCTTTCGCTGAGGGAATTCATCGATAAGCATATCCTGTTTCTTCTGATACTTGTCGTGACCGGACTTTCCTTGACGGTGAGATATATGTCGGCTCTGTTTCCGACCAACGACATGTGTGGATACATCCTCAACGGGTGGATGGCAGATATCGAAAAGGTAGGTTTTGGTAACTTCTATACCGTCGACAGTGACTATTCTCCGCTCTATCTTTTCATGATAGCCGTCATCAGCCTTCTTCCTAAGGGCGAGCTTGTTCAAATCAATGGATATTCCTTCTATCAGAACTGGATGTATTATCTGAAATCCGTCTATTTTTTGATGGATATATTGATTGCTGTCGGTATGTTCTTGATTGCTCTTCATGTCACAAAAAGCAAGGGCAAGGCTACAATTGCCTATATGGTCTTTTTGATTCTCCCGGTGCAGTTTACCAATTCCGCACTGTGGGGTAACTGTGATTCCATGTATTTTGCTTGCTTCGTATATTGTCTTTATTTCCTGTTGAAACGAAAAGACCATCTTGTATGGTTCTTCTTCGGATTGGCTCTTTCGTTGAAGATGCAGGCTGTCTTCATCGCACCTCTTCTTGTCTATCTTACCTTGTCAAGAAGACTGAAATTTTATCCGATCTACATGGTGGCCGTCGTCTTGCTGATATCCTTCCTTCCAAGCTATATCTGCGGTGCCTCCTTTTTGGAACCGTTTGGTTATTTCAGCAAGCAGATGAACGGATATCCGAATTTGACTCTTGGCTGTGCCAATATGTGGCATCTTTTCGGTGTATCCAACATGGATAGCTCATCTTTGGGCTTCAATCAGGCTTCTACCTATATCGGTCTGTTGATGATCGGTGTCTTCATGGCTATCCTCTATCTCAGGAAAATCAGACTTACGGATGAGAATCTCATCTATGTCTCTATCTTCCTCATCGGTATCGTTCCTTTCTTCCTTCCTCATATGCATGAGAGATATTTCTATGCCTTGGATGTCTTGGTCGTCTTATATGCCATTTTCAATAAGAAGAGATTCTTCCTTGTTTTCTTGATGCAGGTCTCTTCAGGCATCGCCTATTATCATTACATGACAGGCTTCAGCAAGTACTTCATCGATGTCCTGGGTGAGGACAGCGTCTCTATCGCTGCTCTTATCAACCTCTTTGTCTTAGCTCTGATGTTCTATGACCTGATGAGACTTCCTCACAAGACAAGAAAAGAAGACCTGGATGAAATCAAGAAAGAGAAGGAAAGGATAAGCCGGGTGGATATCCTTACGGATTCTCTCATTTCCGAGGAAGACGAAAAAACAGAGGAGTGAATCCTCTGTCATTCGTTTCAGTCTTCATCGTCATAGCTGTCTGCATACCCTTCATGGTCTATGAGGTGACGGGTGTTGAAGGATCTGTATCCTGTCCTGCTTCCTTTCCATGAATCGAGTATCTTGTTAAATTGACTGTCCTCTATCGCATAATAACGGCTGCTTCTTCCGGATAGAAGATTGTCCTTTTCTTCATTTTCGAGTTCCATCCAGTCCGTGTTCTTTCCACGGAAATAGTAGTTTCCCTGATATTCGACGATAAGTCTGTCGGGATTCTCGAAGCTTCCGTATCTTAGATAGAGATAGTACATGGATTGTCCTTTTGGTTATTTATTCTTGATTGTCTTGTCAATCGGATCGGCAATCATGTAATAGACAGGGATGGTCAGAAAGAGAAACCAGAATGGATGCCACATTCCCGTGAACATGCCGACGAAGCAATAGGCACCGGTTACGGCAAGAGGGTAGAGGAAGGCGGCGAACTTCTTTTCCTTGATGGCGGTGTAGATGCTGGGAAGTACAGGGAAGAGGATGAAGAGAGGCCAGTAATCAGCCCATCCACCCTTGACGAAAGTTCCTAATAGGATGTAGGCGATGACGGTAAGGAAGAGGGAGCAGCCATAGAATATGCCAGAGAGGACATCCTTCTTATTTTCAACGGTGTTTAGGTTGTCATCATCATCGTCGTCAGCTGATTTTTCCTTGACGTTGATGCCATGTACATCGATGTGGACTTCTGTTCCGTCCTTGTCGACGATGTGAATGCCGTTTTTGGCAGTGATATGCACTTCGTCTTTCTTTTCTTTCTCTTCTTTTGAATCTTCGTCTAGCTTCTCACGGGTCTCCTTGGCGATGTCTTCGACACTTTCGTCTGTGGAGAGAATATCATCTAAGGATACGCCATAGAGTTTGGCAAGACAGATCAGATTGTCCGTATCAGGACTTGCCTCAGCTCTCTCCCATTTAGATACTGCCTGTCTGGAAAGACCGAGTTTTTCGGCAAGCTGCTCCTGGGAATAGCCGTTCTTCTTTCTTAATTCGACAAGTCTGTCAGCGATTTTGATGTTCATTTGTTTTTCCTCCGAATGATGGCCAAAGTATAGCCAAAAATGGTCGGTTGCCTCTACCAAGTCTGCTTTTCCATGTCGCAACTATGGGTTGCAACGAAAATTGTCATCATTTGATAGCGTATATTGAAGAAGGAAGTTGTTTTCTATAATTCTATCGTTGCTACAATATCTTTTGCGAGATAGATGATGGAGAGTTTCTTGATGTTCGATACCGGGAAGCAATCAGATAGATTCATGAGAGAAGATAAAGATACTTTTTTGAAACTTTCAGGTGTGAAGGCGTTCTGCCATGTCGGAAAGAGGAGTTCTTCATCCTTGTAGGAGAAGAAACCGGAGGAGAGGTCCTGGAAGTCTGGATGTATCTCTTCTGCCTTGATGTCATTTCTACTTAAGAAGGAATGATGCAGGCTTCTCAAGAAAAGCAGAGTCTGGTTGAAGATGACTTCTTTGTTCTTGTCGAACTGATGTAGGATCTTCCTTGACTTCTTTGGCGTTTTTTCAATCTCTTTGAGAAGACAGAGGGGGGAAAATTTTGCCATCAGCCTGTCGAGCTTGACTTCTTCTTTGGAGAAGAGAAAAGCAGATAGGGTACGCATGGCGTTGTCCTTGACGACCTTGGCGTTGTCAAAGATGTCCTTTTCCTGCCTGCGGATGAGATTCTCCCATTCACTGTCAAAGAAGGAATATCCTTTTTCGGCTTTCTCATTTCCCTGGGCCTTGAAGAATATTGCACAGGCGATATAGGAGTAGAGCATATAGGAAATATCGGTGAGGATATCACCTTGGCTGAATTGATTGCGGTTCTCGCGGTCAAACCGGTTGTAGGCTTTTTCAGATCCGATGGAGAAGGAAATCCTGTCTTCGGTGCTGACATTCTTTATCTGGTTGATGATTTCTAAGCGGTTCATGCCTTTATTGTACTCTAAAAAGAGGATAAAGAAAAATGAAATTGTCAATCATGCCATAGAAAAGCAATTTGCTCCTTTATACCGGTGGGGCTTTCGTTTATAATTGTGCATGTGAAATAAAGGAGCCTAGCATGAAGCAAGACAAAATTCTCGTCATCGACTTCGGTGGACAGTACAATCAGTTGATTGCCAGAAGAGTCCGCCAGTGTCATGTTTATTCGGAAGTCGTTCCCTATACAATCAGCATGGATGTCTTGAAGGACCCGAGCGTCAAAGGGTTTATCTTCACCGGTGGTCCAAACAGCTGTTATTTGGAGAACTCTCCTCTGATTGGCAAGGAAATCTATTCCCTTGGAAAGCCTATCTTTGGAATCTGCTATGGTGCTCAGATGATTGCCCATCAGCTTGGTGGCAAGGTCATCCATGCCGACACGAGCGAATATGGCAAGACCGATGTCGAAATCATCCATGAAAGCAGGCTTCTTGCCGGCTTCCATAAGAATACGGAAGTCTTCATGTCGCATACAGACCGCATCAAGGAAGTCCCTCAGGGATTCGTAGTCACTTCCAAGACCAAGGACTGCCCGGTTGCATCCTTTGAAAACGTCGAAAAGAACATCTATGCCACTCAATTCCATCCGGAAGTGAGACATACCATCGAAGGACAGAAGGCTCTTGAGAATTTTGTTCTGAATATCTGTGGTTGCAAAGGAGATTGGAAGACTTCTTCCTTCATCGATGACCAGGTTGCCCAGATCCGCAGCCAGGTCGGTGACAAGAAGGTCCTTCTTGGCCTTAGCGGTGGAGTCGACTCTGCCGTCACAGCTGCTCTTCTTTCCAAAGCCATCGGAAAGAACCTGTACTGTGTCTTTGTCGACCACGGCCTTCTAAGAAAGAATGAAGCCGAGGAAGTCGAGGCTGTCTTCGGCCCGAAGGGAAAGTTTGATCTCAACTTCATCAAGGCTGATAGCAAGGAACTCTTCTATTCCAAGCTCAAGGGTGTCACGGAGCCGGAGCAGAAGAGAAAGATCATCGGTGCCACCTTCCTTGAGGTCTTCGAAGAGGAGACGAACAAGCTTGATGATGTCGAATTCCTTGCCCAGGGTACCATCTATCCGGACAGAATCGAATCCGGTCTCGGCATCTCTGCCAAGATCAAGTCCCATCATAATGTCGGCGGCCTTCCCAAGAACATGAAGTTCAAGGGTCTTGTCGAACCTTTGAAGAATCTCTTCAAGGATGAAGTCCGTGAGGTCGGAACCCTTCTTGGCCTTCCTGACAGCATCGTCTATCGTCAGCCTTTCCCAGGCCCGGGTCTTGGTATCCGTATCATCGGTGAAGTCACACCTGAGAAGATCAAGATTGTCCAGGATGCCGACTATATCTATCGTGAGGAAATCAAGAAAGCAGGTCTTGATAAGTCCATCTCCCAGTATTTCGCAGCGCTCAGCAACATGAGAAGCGTAGGTGTCATGGGAGATAGCAGGACGTATGACTATGCCGTCGTCCTGAGAGCTGTCGAAACGGATGACTTCATGACGGCAAAGCCGGTTGCCATTCCCTATGATGTCATGCAGACCATCGTCGATAGGATCGTCAATGAAGTCAAAGGTGTCAACAGAGTCCTCTACGACTTCACTTCCAAGCCACCGTCAACGATCGAACTGGAATAATTTGTTTTTCAAAGCCTCATGCAGAATCTGCCTGTGTCAGAATGCATGAGGCTTTTATGTTTGGATTTTTTTATAAAAATGTTTTTGCCTTGAAGAATTGGTAATAGTGGAGATTTTAAACAACTTTGATTTTACAATGAAGGCTTGTTACGGTTTGTTTTGAATGGTATCAGCTATATTTTAAGTCGATTGGTATTAATTCGCACTTTTATTTTGCTTTATAATTAATGATATTTGAGAATCAAATCTTGTCAAGTGAGAGGCTTTTTCATGAAATAAACCTGTTTTATGTTTAGAACTATTTATTTAATGCATAGTATTGATGTATTTATTGCAAAATGTATCTTTTTTACTGCAGGAGATTAGCATATTTTAGATATTGTCAGTCATAGAATTTTGCGGTGAAATCGGGAATTTGTGGTCATTTTTAATCTCTTGGATATACTGAAATTACGATGGATATTAAAGATGTGTTGGCTTGACAAGATAGAAAAACGGCCTATATTAGTTATGACTAACTGACATAGGAGGATATATGAAATGATATTTCAGCCTGCTCTGGTCGTTGCTTCTATTTTCTCTTTTATTGGTTTACCAGTTAATGTAGATGATTCTATGATGATTGAGAAGTTCAAAAAAATGGGTTATGCAGAGCGAGAGATAAAAGAGTTCAGTAAAGAAAAATGGGACTTTTTGGCATCTGTTAAGCTTGTTGATGCAGTTAGAGTAAAAACTTCAAGTAATAATGATGTTGCTGAAGTGGATTTAAATGATACCGGCAATATGAAGGATGGTGACAATGAGCTTGCTACGACTTTGAGTTCTTTTCAAATGGATGATGGTTCTTATAGAATGATGTTACGTAGCTATATGACATTTCATTCGGCACCTACTGATAGAAAAACGGATATCTTTTCTATGCTATATGATTCTAATGTTCTAGTTTCGAAGAGCGGAGGTTATCCAAGTGTTGAATCCCACCTTATGTATCATCATTATCATTACTATTATTTTAAGAGTAGAAGTAAGCCTCAGGAAAATGAATACGATAAAGATATATCGGAAGATATTGTTGGCTCGGATGTGAATAAATATAAACTCAGCATATCTGAACATTATGTTACTTTAAAATATGAATTACCTGAAGATTATTACCATTATTATTCTAATGGGGCAAGAAAATCCAAAACTATAGATCGGTATTCGGATTTTATGGTATCTATGGAAGTTATGTTCCAAAATACGCAATCTTCTTTTTTGAGTCAGGCATTTCAAACGGTATATTCTCATGGAAAAAGCAAGGCGAAACTTGAACTTGATACTATTACTATCAGTACTACAGCCCCTTTTGTTCAAATCTCAGGCCATTTGACGAAAGAAGACGAATATGAGACGCTTATGAACTATCTTGTCCTGCAGGTAAAGAAATGACACAGGCAAAATACAAAGTCATCCGAGAAAATCTGAAGGGAATCCTGATTCTTTTGTCAGTAGCCTTTCTTCTATATGGCCTTATCTATTATCTTATCCATCACAATTATGATTCAAGAATCCAAAGCCTTGAGACCCTCGGATATGACCTAGGCAATCTGATATGTTTCTTCCTTCTTGTTTCTTCTGCATATCGTTTTTCAAGGAAGTTCCATGGCAGAAGAATTGACTTTTCCTTGGATTTCCTTTCCGCGGCTACGCTCCTTGCTTCCCTGCTATGGAACTTTGTCGGCGAAATCAGGAGAGGAGAGGTATCTGATTCAGGACTCCATATGGTTCCTGGCCTTCTTCTTCTTTTTGCAATCAGTCTTCTTTTGGATTTATCTTGGGAGGGAAACATTATGACAGACACTCAGAAAAACACTTATCTGGTCATAAGAAAAAGGATGCATGTCGGTCTTGTCATCCTTTCAGTCGTCTTTCTTGTCTTCTTTCTCATCTTCTATATCAGGTATGGAGAAGGATTGAGGAACTTCTATGAAGATCCTGTCAATGGATTGGTAAGGGAAGATATCCCGATAGGCTTGTTCAGCACATTTCTTTTCAACTTCTTCTGCTTCCTTACTTTCTTTTCCTGCATCATCCATTTCAGAAGAAAGCTGAAGAATGTAAAGATAAATGTCGTATTGGATGTATTGTCATTTCTTATTCTTCTTACATCTCTTCAGTTGACTCTTGTCTTTGATTTCATGGAAGCTTTTGACATGGAAATGAAGCTTCTTCCGGTGATGTTCATCCTGTTTTCTACCATATCGCTGACGAACCTTTACTGATTTCAAAAAGGGATTCATCTTTTCGTTTCTCTCTTCTTGCTTTATAATGATTCCGCTATGAATCGATTGAATATCCGTCTTGTTGCTACCGATATGGATGGAACCTTGCTGGATTCCCATAAGAAGCTTCCCTTGGATTTTCCTTTGTTTGTCAAAGAGCATCACGATGATATCCGTTTTGTCATCGCCTCCGGAAGGCAGTATTATGCCTTGAAGCGTGATTTGAAATCCATTTCCGAAAATCTCATCTTCATCGCCGAGAACGGCTCTTTGGTCTTTGAGAAGGATAAGATCATCTATCAGAATGTCATGGCTAAGAAGGATGTCTTATTGACATTGGAGCTTCTGAAGCATGTTCCCTATGCGACGCCTCTTTTATGTGGATTCGACAGCGCCTACATGACATGCACGGATGATGAAGAGATGTACCATGCAACGATGTACTATGAGAAGCTATCTCAGGTTCCCAGCCTGGAAGAGGTTGCCAGAAGCAAGGACATCGTCAAGCTTGCCATCTACTTCAGGAAGCAGATGGCTGAGAAATCCAGTACGTGCTTCGACTCTCTTCCATCCAATCTCAAGGCAGTCGTATCCGGTGTCAGCTGGATTGATGTTGCCAACATGGATGCCAACAAGGGCAGTGCTCTTCAGGCCATCATGAAACGTTTTGGCATTCAAAGAGAGGAGGCTATGGCATTCGGAGATTATTTCAATGACGTGGAACTTCTACAATCGGTCAAGTATTCCTATGCGATGGACAATGCCCATCCCTATATCAAGAAGATATGTGCCTATCATACCAGCTCCAATGATGAAGACGGAGTGATGAAGGTCTTGAGAAAACTATATGACTGAGCGTCGTATCCAAGTGATTTGATCGCAGATAGAAGCGTGACTCCGACTGGATTGCTTCTTGTTGTCTGAAGTTTATCTTTGATAAGTGGAAGGTGCTGATCCTAAGAGACCTTCTTATTGGCACCAAACGGTTCTCCGAGTTGACCTGACTCCTGTGACCCAGAAGATGCTTGCATGGCAGCTCCGTGAGATGGAGGAAGACGGGCTTGTCTGTCGTTCTTCCCAAGGTGGAGTATTCTCTGACGGAGATGAGAAAATCCCTTCAGCCTGTCATCGACGCGATGAAGGCAGGGGGACTGGAATTCTTAAGGAAGAACCAAAGATAGGAATGTCTTCTTTCTGTCTTACAAGCAGAAGAATGGTATGCAGTTCTGAATCGAAAATGACAGATCCGGGGTTGGATGAAGCATGCCCCGGATTTTCAGTGCTATGTCAGTTATGCCTTCAGCTTTGATGGATGATCATTTGATGAATCTGGTTATGATCAGGATGACCAATTGATTTTCCTGTAGAATTCTACGTTTTTGCTAATTCTGTCATTGATGCTGACATGGGTTTGAAACTTTTCATGAAGCTTCTAGTCTATGAAAAATCCGGGGTTGTCCTGAGACTTCCCCGGATGTATGTTTCCTCGTATCTATTTTTCAATTTCTTCCTTCCATCCAGTATCGATGAATCCCATCATCCTTTCTGCTTTGATGGCTCTTCCGATAGCCTTGAAGTTCTTCCTGACTCCTGTTTCAGTGTTCTGATATGATACGTAGTCATCTTCATCAAGACCTATCTTTTCAGCTTCCGTCTTGATGTCAAAGTTTGATCCCAGGAAGAGGAATTTCCATTCGCATTCCTTCTTTTGTGAAATAAGGCTTTGGATGCTTTTGGCATCGTATTTTCTGGATGCATTTTCAAGTCCGTCTGTGATGATGACAAAGATGATGCTTCTTTCTTCGGATATTCCTTCAAGGTATCCATCGATATCCTTGATGAGATATCCGATGCTGTCATACAATGCCGTACAACCTTTGGGTATGTAGTCTTCTTTCTTCATGGGAGGAATGCTGTGGATGTCCTGATGTGAATGGATGGTCATAAGTGTATCAGAGAAGAAGCATGTCGTAACAAGACATGTGCCTTCTTCTTTCCTTTGTGAATCGATGAATTCCTCATATCCTTGGATGGTGCTTTCTTCTAGTCCATGCATGGATCCTGACTTATCTAATAGGAATATGACTTCCGTTATCTTGCTATTCATTGGATAGCCTCCTTTTATGGATTTAGTCTATTCCAAGGAATATAAAAATAGGTCGCCTGGGAAGCGACAAGTATTTCTAGAAGAAAAAGCTTCAAGAAGTAAAAACATATGACTGGAAATCGGACGATTCAAATTGAGATTATATTTGATGAATCAAACTCATCTTTTACTTTTGCTATGCAAAAAGGGAATGGATGGAATTTGCGGTGCTTGTATGAAAAAAATTAAAATAAAGAATGAAAGTTGCTTTGAAACCGCTATAATATAAAAAGACCTGCGAACCGCAGGCATGGGTTAGACATTACTGTTTACTTGAACTCGTATTGTTAACTCGTAATTATTCTAAGAGAGAAAGGAGAAGAATTCAAGATGGAAGAGAAAAAATATTATTTGGGCCTTGACATTGGAACAGACAGTGTCGGTTTTTGTGTTACCGACAGAGATTACAACATTGTCAGGAAACATAAGGTGATTCAATATGGTGACCATAGCGATTATCATGGAAATCATCTTTGGGGATCGAGATTGTTTGATGAGGCTGAGACTGCGGCATCTCGTAGAATGGCCCGTGAGTCTAGAAGAAGATATCAAAGAAGAAAATGGAGAATCATTCTTCTTCAGAATATCTTCAAACCTGAAATGGATAAAATCGATCCCTTTTTCTTTGACCGACTGAACAATTCAGCCGTCCATCTTGAGGATCGCAAAGAGGAGCTCAGAGACCAATATCTTCTTTTCAATGAGGATTATAGTGATAAGGATTTTTATGAAGAATATCCTACGATTTATCATTTGCGTCTGGATATGATCAATCATCCAGAAAAGAAATTTGATCTCCGTTTGGTTTATCTTGCCTTTGCCCATATGATCAAATACCGCGGTAATTTCTTGACGGAAGGGGAACTATCTTCTATCGGAAATGACCCTAGTACTGTTCAAAGACTATTTGATGAGCTCAATGCCATCATCACTTCTATCAATGAGGAATCCGAACTCACTGCTATGAGTGAAATTCCCTGCGATGATAAGATTGCTGTGCAGATTATTGATGCTTTCAAACGAATTTCCAAGAAAGGCGAAATTTACGATGCTTTGGTCAGTAAGTTCAACCTGACAGGTATGAAGAGCACTGATTTCAGAGCTTCCGTCTTTAAACTTATTTCAGGAAGCAAAATTGCTCTAGGAAAGCTGTTTGCTGACCTAGAAGCTGAACCTGAGATTCTTAAGGTTTCCGTTGACTTTGCCAAGGAAGATTTTATGGACGTCGATCTTCCTAAGCTTACGGATGATATCGGTGCCGAAAGGATTTCTTTGATTCAAAAAATCAAAGAAATCTATGATTTAAGAATCCTTTGCCATCTCCTCAATGGAAAGAAATATGTTTCCGAGGCGATGGTCGGCATCTATGATTCTCATAAGAAGCAGCTTGCCGAACTGAAAAATTTGATTCGCAAGTATAATCCTTCGAAATACTCTGCTTTCTTCCGTAAAATGACAGGTAAGCCAAGCTATGCCGGATATATCGGCTATACGGATTATAACAGCAAAAAGATCACCTCAAATCATATGACGTCTTTGGATGACCTGTATAAGGAAATCAAGACTATCCTTCCTTTGGACTCTTTTGACAAACCGGATTTCGTCTTTAAATCCGAAACGGATTTTGATGAATTTAAGGATATCCGTGATGCCATCGATGCCCAGTCGTTGCTTTTAAGGCAGAATTCCAAAGATAATGGTGTTCTTCCGTACCAGCTCAACCTCATTGAGATGAGAGAGATACTTAAGAACCAAGGACAATATTATCCTTTCCTTTTGGAGATGGATAAGGATTTCAACAATCCTGAGAAGCAGTCTTTTAAGATTGAGTCTATTTTGAAGTTCAAGATTCCTTATTACGTCGGGCCTCTTTCGGATGATGAAGGAATCAACAAATGGGTACAGAAGAAACAGACGGGTGTCAAAATCACCCCGTGGAACTTCCATGATGTGATTGACGAAGAGAAGACAGCCCAGGCGTTCATGGAGAATCTGAAGAATTATTGCACATATCTGATGAATGAGCCTACTCTGGCCAGACATTCTCTTTATTATTCCATGTTCATCCTGCTCAATGAGATGAACAAGTGGTATGTCAACGAGGCTCCGATTTTCACTGAGGACAAGGCTTACCTTGTCAAAGAAGTTTATTTCAAGGTAAGAAAGCCCAGTAAGAAGATGATTGAGGAAGCCTTGAAGCGTAAGTATGGGCAAAGCGTGAAGTTTGCTTCTACCAATGGTCTTACCAATGAAGAAAAAGGAGCGAAGGATGAAGACTTCCATGCCAATCTTTCCTCTTGGATTGATATGTTGAATCCTCAGGGATTCTCGGAAAGACTTCTTCATGAACCTGCTCTTATCGATAAGGCTGAGGATATCATCTATACCATCGCCATGTTTGAGGATAAGAGCTTGGTCAGAAAGAGCCTTGAAAAGATGGGACTGACGGCTGGTCAGATCAAGTACTTCTCTGGCTTGAAGTATGATGGCTGGGGAAAGCTGTCCAAGAAGCTTCTTTGTGGTCTAAAGGAAGAAAAGGTCAACAATGCAACCGGTGAAGTGCTTGAGTATTCCATTTTGGATGAAATGTGGCTCACAAACAGCAATTTCATGGAGTTATATGAGAAGGAGGGCAGTGCCTTCAAGAAACAGGTAGAAGAATGCAATGCTGCTCTTCAGGAAAAACCAGAAGACCTGATTGACCAGGAATATACGTCCCCTATGATGAAACGTGCTCTCCGTCAGACGATAAAAATCGTCGATGAGCTCAAGCGTATTCTTCACATTGATTCCTTTGATTCCTATTTCGTCGAATCGACCAGAAGCGAAGGAGAAAAGAAGAGAACGAAATCTCGCAAGAAGCAACTTCAGGAAATTTTGGAAAGTGCAAAGAAGTTCAAGTCCGAAATGGATGATGAGTATTTCAAGAGCCGTATCGAACGTCTCTCCAAGGAATTGGAAGCCAGAGATGAAGATGAACTTAAAGGCAAGAGACTCTTCTTATATTTCATGCAGCTTGGCAGATCTGTCTATACTGGTGAGGAAATCAGCTTGGATGATCTTTCCAAGGAATATGATATCGATCATATCATTCCTCAGTCCAAGGTGAAGGATGATAGTTTCACCAATACGGTTTTGGTTGAAAGAGGCGTCAATAACAAGAAACAGGATCAGTATCCGATTCCTAAGGACATTCTTACGAACAAGGGCATTGCCTGGATCAGAACTTTGAACTCTCTTTCCAAATTATCATCTGTTCCTTTGATGCCTGACATGAAGATGAAACGTCTCCTTCGTTCTATCAACAAACCTCTTACTGATGAAGACCTTTCTGGCTTCGTAAAGAGACAACTTGTCTCTACAAGCCAGTCTGTCAAGGCGGTCTGTGATGTTCTCAAGGCAATCGATCCAAAAGCAAAGATTGTCTATTCCAAAGCTGGCCTTGTTTCGGAGTTCCGTGCCGAATTCGGATTGGTCAAGTCCAGAGACCTCAACGATTTCCATCATGCACATGATGCTTATCTCAATATCGTCGTAGGCAATGTCTATAATAAGGTCTTTTCAACTGGCAATCCGGATACGATCAGATATCGAAAGGAACATTTCGAAGGTTTCAATATGGACCTTGGATATATCTTCAGACATGACCAAAGGGTATATCAAAAGGATACTTTGATTTGGAAGGCCAAGAGATATGATGAAAACGGAAATGAACTTCCGGATGGAAAGGGAACGATTGATCTTGTCCGTAAGAGTCTTGGCTATCATGACATCGTCGTCACAAGGATGATGGTGACAAATGTTGGGAAACAAGGATTCTTCAATAAAATCTCCATTCATTCCGCTAAGGCCGGAGATGCTTCTTATCCTTTGAAGACCAGTGGACCGTTTGCATGTGAGGATTATGCCAAAAAGTATGGTGGTTATTCGGATTTGACCAATCCTTATGCATCCTTGGTGAAGTCGGAGGGAAAGAAAGGAAAGACTGCTTATTCCCTGGAGTATGTTCCTACCATCGTAAGAAAGAGCATCGGGTCAGATCAAAAGAAACTTGAAGAGTATCTTGTTCAGAATAATGGTCTTAAGAAACCGGAGATTCTTATTGAGAAACTGTTGAAGTATACAATCGTCAGAATCCCAACCGAAGCCGAAAACGGAAAGAAAGGTATGGTGAGGGTTGCCATCACCGGAAAAACCGGGAATTCTCTGATTTGTATCAATCAGACTCAGTTGATTCTTCCAAATCAATATGTCAGGATTGTCAAGAGAATCAGCAATTTGCTTGGTACCAATCTTTCCGCTGGTCAGAAAAAGGATTTGACGTTCTTGCAGAAATATGGCAAAGAAGACATCCATATCGATAAGAAAAATGATATTACGAGGAAAGAATGCGAAGAGTTGTTTGACTATCTTGTTAAGGAGTCATATACAAGGCCGGAGTTCGAAGGATTACCTAAATTAAGCCCAACAATAAAAAAATTAAAGGCCAAGAAGGAAGCCTTTGTAGAATTGAATACTTTGGATATGGCAAAGACTCTATCGATAATGATTAAGATGCTATCTTGCAAAAGCGCTTTAGGACTTAACTTAAATTATTTAGCAGATGACTTACCATCCGCATTTGGAAATCTTGTTTTTTCTAAGATGTTGACCCCAGGCACTCAAATCATCCAAACTTCCACAACTGGTCTTTTCGAACGAGTTCTGTTTACTGTTCCGGAGGAATGAGTTATGGCATTTCGAATCGTCAAGGTAAACAATCGTTGCAAACTCGAAACTCAGCTGAACTATCTGGTTTGCCGAAGTGATAAGGAAGTACGTATTCCTCTTGATGAAATTGCCATTCTTATCATAGAAAATCAGCAGGTGTGCATCACATCTGCCTTGATATCCGAACTTGTCAGTCATAAGGTCAAGGTCATCTTTTGCGACAGTTCCCATAATCCTCAATCAGAACTGGTTCCTCAGCACGGCGCTTATAATACCTATGAGAGAATCCAGCTTCAGATTCATTGGAGCAAGGAAATCCAGGATTCGGTTTGGGCAAATATCATTTCCCAGAAGATTGAGAACCAAAGTCGAATCCTTCGTTTCACAGGTGATGAAAAGACATATGCTATTCTTCAGGGTTACTTATCGGAAGTATCACCTGGAGACACTCTCAATCGAGAGGGCTTGTCTGCAAAATTATATTTTGCCTCATTGTTCGGCAGTGACTTTGATAGGCGTAAGGATGCAGATATCATGAACACCTATTTGAACTATGGCTATTCGATGCTGCTATCGTCAGTCAATCGTGAAATCTCCAATGCAGGATATCTTCCTGCATTGGGAATTCATCATATCGGGGCGGAAAATCCATTTAATTTCGGTTGTGATTTGATGGAACCTTTCCGCCCTTTTATTGACCGTATGGTTGTTCAAAAATATCTTAATGAGAAGGATTTCAAAAGGCAACTCATTGATTCTTTGAATATAGAGTATCTTTGCGATGGAAAGGTCACCATTCTTGAAAATGCCATCCATGCATTTTGCCTCAGCGTTTTCAACGCTTTGAACAGCAACGATCCGTCCAAGATATTGAAAGTCACATTCCAAGATGGGCAACTATAGATATATGAGGTCCATATTGATGTTTGACCTTCCAGTAAATACCGCTGCCCAAAGGAAGGAATATCGAAGGTTTGTTAAATTCCTGAAGAGACAGGGATTCATCATGTTTCAGGAATCCATCTATGTGAAGCTGTCAATCAATGAATCTGCCGTGAAGAACCTTGAGAAGCTTATCAACGATCATCTTCCTAAAGAGGGATTGGTCTCCATGATGACAGTAACGGAAAAACAATTTGGATCAATCACGTATTTCTTAGGTGAATTTGAGACGGATATCGTCAACAGTGATGAGAGGGTAGTAGAACTATGAAGAGTCTGAGATATAAGAATATACAGAGAGAAATCATCTTCGATAGGAAGACGATTTATTATTTGGATATCGAGAACATTCGGTTTTATAGAGAGTTCATTCTTGGCATAAGAAATCAGATAGAGAATGAAGACGAATATGCGACTTTATATGACGATGAAGGTCAGCTGCCCTTTGGAAAACATGTTTTCTTTGTCAATGACCCTCTTCTGATGGAACTGGATGAGAAGAAGCTGAATGCCTCTATTCAAAAAGATCTGACGACACACCTTTGCCATCAGTCAAAGGAAGAGTATGAAATCTTATTGTCTCAGATATCTGAATATCTGGATAAGATCAGTTATGATTATGCCGTTCCTTTGACTTTTGATGACGAACTTCCCATCAGTTCTTTTCTTAAGGCCTTCTCCTTGAGATATGACAAGGAAAAAGGGGATGTCCTTGAAAATCTATTGAATCAAACCAGGACAATTTCTTCTGTCTTTGGTTTTTCTGTATTCATTTTCATGAATCTATGTGACTATCTTACCCGAAAGGAGTTGGAAGCCTTTGATGCTGAGATGAGAAGCCTGGAATTGGATTATCTCATCCTTTCAAATCATCTTCCTTATTATAGATTGGAGCATGAATTCATCATTAGAGTCGATGATGATCTTTGTGAATTACATATTGATTCAGAAAATGCAAAAGATTAAAATATTAGCGAAATTAACGAAAAATCGGCTAAAAAGTGAAACTTTTGAGGCTTGAGAGTATTGTTAATTCAGATTCTTCTCTAACAGGAGAAAGCCGCAGCTTACAAAATTGCATGCTTGAGAGTATTGTTAATTCAGATTCTTCTCTAACTAGGGACTTGCTAATTGGAGCCTGCTATCGGCTTGAGAGTATTGTTAATTCAGATTCTTCTCTAACTATCTTTAGTAATCAAAACCAAATGATAAGCTTGAGAGTATTGTTAATTCAGATTCTTCTCTAACTTCACAACCCCGTCTTCAAGTGGAACTTATGCTTGAGAGTATTGTTAATTCAGATTCTTCTCTAACTCTTGAAGAACCTGTTTTATATTCTAATATGCTTGAGAGTATTGTTAATTCAGATTCTTCTCTAACCGAGGGCAACTTCGGAGTTGCAAGGACTAGCTTGAGAGTATTGTTAATTCAGATTCTTCTCTAACTTACGAAGCCAGTTAAAAATAAGCGTAGTGCTTGAGAGTATTGTTAATTCAGATTCTTCTCTAACGGAAATAATTGAAGATGAATCATTAGTTATGCTTGAGAGTATTGTTAATTCAGATTCTTCTCTAACATAGTGACGGGAAAAAAGACGGAGTAAATGGCTTGAGAGTATTGTTAATTCAGATTCTTCTCTAACCTAATTTCTTTTTAGAAATCATAGAAAAAAGCTTGAGAGTATTGTTAATTCAGATTCTTCTCTAACAGAACCTATGGCTCGTGGA
>JAJVUU010000136.1 GCA_021621525.1 Caryophanales bacterium | reverse complement strand
TCGCGAGATGGGGTCAATATCCTGATCTTGGGGACAGATGGTCGGATCGGTGAGAAATCGGATGAGACCCGGACAGACTCCATCATGGTGGTCAATGTCAATAACAAAGAAGGCAAGATTAAGATGGTTAGCTTCATGCGGGATACACTGGTCCATATCGATGGAGTCAGCCAGCAAAATATTCCAGAGTACGACGGCTACTACGACCAGAAGCTCAATACGGCCTTCACCATCGGGGAGCAAAATAATAACCAAGGGGCTGAATTGGTGCGTCAGATGCTCAAAGACAACTTTGACATTGACATCCAATATTACGCCATGGTCGATTTCAAGACCTTTGCGACAGCGATCGATACCCTCTTCCCAAATGGGGTCGAGATGAATGCGCAGTTTTCAACGGTTGATGGCGAAAAGGTCAGTGAAGTAGAAGTACCAGATGATTTGAACATGAAAGACGGTGTCGTTCCGCAGCAAACCATCAAGGTTGGAAAACAACGGATGGATGGCCGGACCCTTCTCAATTATTCGCGTTTCCGCAAGGATGATGAAGGAGACTTTGGTCGGACCCGTCGCCAGCAAGAGGTCATGTCCGCTATCATGCACCAGATCAAGGATCCAACTAAACTCTTTACGGGATCCGAAGCCCTTGGGAAAGTCTTTGCCATGACGTCTACCAATGTTCCCTTCTCCTTCCTATTGACCAATGGACTTGGACTAGTCGGAAGTGCTGGAAAAGGAATTGAACGAGTGACCATCCCAGAAAATGGGGATTGGGTCGATGCCTACGATATGTACGGTGGCCAAGGCCTACTGGTCGATTTTGACGCTTATAAAAAGAAATTGTACCAAATGGGACTGAGATGATATAATAAGGGGATAGGAGTTTTGGACTCCACCCCTTTTAATTTGTAGAAAGATAGAAAACGATGTTAAAGAAAAATGAAATTGTAACGGTTGAGATTGTCGATTTGACACACGAAGGAGCAGGAGTGGCTAAGGTCGATGGCCTGGTCTTTTTTGTGGAGAATGCCCTGACAGGAGAAATCATCCGTATGCGCGTGCTTAAAGTCAACAAAAAGATTGGCTACGGAAAAGTAGAGGAGTACTTAGAAAAATCCCTTCATCGTAATGAAGAGCTTGATCTTGCCTATTTACGAAGCGGAATCGCCGACTTAGGTCACCTAGCTTATCCGGAGCAACTGAAATTCAAGGCCAAGCAGGTCAATGATAGTCTATAG
>JAJVUU010000013.1 GCA_021621525.1 Caryophanales bacterium | reverse complement strand
TGCCACTGCGGATTAAATCTTCAAAAGATATTCTTTTGTCGTCTCATGAAAAAATAGCAGTTAACGAATACAAAATTGATAAAATTTCAAATTTGTATTCGTTAAACGTGGATTACCGGACCTTAATTTTATAAAATAATCATGAGGTAAAAATAAATGGATATCTTTGCCAGAGAGAATTATTTAAAGAAAATCAGAGGATTTTATCATGATACAGGGATGATTAAGGTCGTTACCGGAATCAGAAGATGTGGAAAATCCTGCCTGCTTCAATCCATTGTGAAGGAACTTGAAGGAATGGGGATTCCACAAGAAAATATTATTTTCATCAATTTGGATAAGAAGGATTTCCGTTTTGTGAAAGAACCAGACCAGTTAGAAAAGTTGATTGATTCCTTTCCTGCTGTAAAAGGAGTCAAGTATCTTTTTATTGATGAGATTCAGAATGTATCCGGATTTGAAGAATTGATCAATTCTTATCGTGAAGAAGGTGACTATTCTATTTTCATCACAGGTTCCAACTCTTATCTTCTCAGTGGAGAATTGGTAACAAAACTGACAGGCCGTTATATTGAATTTGAAGTTTTTCCATTGACTTTTGACGAATATGTCGAAATGAAGAAATTTAAGAACCTTCCTGTGAAAGAGGATATTGTAGCTGAGTTTGATGACTTTATGATGGAAGGTGGCTTTCCGAAAACTTTGGATTACAAGACGATGGAAGACAAGAGGACATATGTGAAGAGCATCACGGAAGAAATCTTTGAAAAGGATATCAAAAGAAGAGTCAAGATTCGCGACAGGGCTTCCTTTGAAACGGTATGGAAGTATCTTATGAACAATTTCGGAGCCACTGTAAGTTTGAGCGATATCTTATCTGATCTTCATAAGTCCTCTAGTAATATTACGAAGAATACGCTTTATCGTTATATTCAGATTCTATTGGATGCGAAGGTATTATATCGATGTGATCGATTTGATATGAAATCAAGAAAATCAATCCGTGGGGAAGAAAAATTCTATCTTGCTGATTTAGGCTTCTATTATGCCTTCAATACAGATAATCGTATTCAGTATGGACCAGTACTGGAAAATATCACCTATATTTATGCTAAAGCCAATGGGTATTCCATCAGCGTCGGTCGGATTGGAAAATTGGAATGTGACTTTATTCTAAGAAAGGGGAATTTTGATTATTCGTATGTTCAGGTCACTTTGACGATGATGATCAGTCTAGAGACAGAAAATAGGGAATATGCTCCTTTGGAAATGATAAAGGATAATTATCCCAAATATATACTTACCAGAAATGATCTGATTCAAAAGAGGAACGGAATCCTTCATCGGAATATTGGTCAATTCATGAAGGATGGCACATTATTTTGAAGGTACCTGAAAAGGGTGTCCTCCCTGGACATGAAATAGTTCCTTGCATCGTCCAGTCGCGTTCCCTTCTCGGCCCTGATGCTTTCGACCAGGCCCTTCAGCCTGGCGACCTTTTCGAGGTAGGCCAGCGACTTCCTTCTTCGGTGCAAGGCCCTTTATCTTCTGGAAGGACTCGATCATAAGGGAGGCGTTCTCTTCGGCCTTCCTTTCCTTTTCCTGAAGTTCGAGGATCTTCCGGTCCTTCTCTATCAGCATCCTGATGAGGTCTTCCCGGGCATAGTTGTCATAGCTGTATTCAATGAGCATATTATGCCAAATTTAAGAGGTTTCTTCAATAAAATATAATGAAATATTGCGTTATTTATCGATATTTTATTCATTTTTTCTTCATGCACGATTTCACGATTTCCTGAAGCTGCCTCTTATCGATGACAAGACTGTTCCCCTTGAATTCCGGAAGCTGGAAATAGCCGGACGAAAGGACATGCGAAAACAGCCAGAAGCCGTTTTCCCGGAAAACAATCACCTTCAAGGCCTTCCTGTTCCTTCCGAAGAAGATGAATGCCGAGTCCTGCCTTGATTCACTGTCGGTCAGCTCGCAGCATATCGATCCAAGTGTTCTTCCGCCCTTTCTCATGTTTATCGCATAGGGATAGAGGAAGACGTTCCTTATTCCCTTGAAGCCTACCATTTCCTGAGTATCTCCATGACCCTTTCGGTCAGCGACTCGCTGAACTCCACCGTGATGCCGTTGAACGTCACCCTTACCATGTCCTTGGGAAGCTCGCCCTGTACGACACCGTCAAACCTGATGATCCTAGGCGCCTCTTCCACGACATTGTTCGTTAGCAGGGTTATCTGTTCCGTCACGTTGGCAAATCCCTTGCCCATCTTCTGGTATTTCACGACCCAGTCGTTGAAGGTGGAATCGCTCAGACTGTTCTGGTAGGCAAAGTCCGCCTTTGAGATTTTCTCTCCGTTTTCTATCTTCTCAAGGTATTCCCTTACCTTCTCCAGTTTGAATTCAGCTGTGTACTTCTTTCCTAACATTTCATACCCTCGTCTGCATCCGGTATCCGGGGGAATCCCCCGGCTGGAGCCGGTAATCATCAGTCTTCTGGATGCAGTTGGATTATATGTGAAACTTGTATATTACGATAGAGTGGAAAATTTGGAATGATACGGAAAATTTGGAATGTTACCGTCATGACAAGCACTTTTTGAAATTCAATACCTAAGGAATAATAGGATTTAATAATTCTTGACAAGGGGTCGGGGGGGGGAAAACTATCCTAAACATTTATAAACGGGAGGTTTTATGAATAAGAAAGCGCTTTATTTCGGCTTGTCTGTCTTGAGTTTGCTTTGTTCCTGTTCTGGTAGCGGGAATCCAGCTAAAGGATATAAGAAATATAAAGAAGAACAGACACGATATATGGTGAGTATTGGTGGTACTGGCAAAGAGATTTCCTATAAGTCCTGCAAATATGTCTATATTACAGGAGACGGGACGATGGATGCCGGAAAATTGATTGAAAATGTCTATTATTCAATCAAATATACGATGACTTTGAAAGCAGGTTCAAAAGATGTTTCTGATTATGTTTTCTATAATGCCGAGGATGAAAGCGTCTATTCTACTACTTCTACTGCATATGATTATGCATTCAGCCTTGTCTCTAAGGGTGCTTTGAAAGGTGATAAAGGTACACTGTGAGTATCATGGAAAAAGCAAATTGTTTGATCAATATAGAAAATCTGTTTTGGATTTGGGATTTACGGATAGTGAAGTTATCAAGATAATTCGGTTTTACTTGGTACAATATGTTGATAAAAAGGTAAACGATTATGGATGGAAGGGCTTAAAATTATTATCTTTATTGGAAAAAAGGCTTCAAAGTGAACTTATAAATTGCACATCGATATTCCAAGAACAAAAAACCATTGAGAGCATATTGAAAAGAGATGAATTTAAGGATTCTACAATGATCAATCAGTCAAATTCAGTTTTGATTGTTCAAAGAAAGAAGAAAACAAGATAGATTGTCTGCTTAGACATATCAGAAATGCTATAGCTCATAGCAAAATATATTCATTTCCAAGTGGAAATATCATGTTAGAAGATAAAGTTATAAATGGTTTGAGTACGGCAAGAATTCTTTTACACAAAGAAGTATTGTTGAGATGGATTGATATCATACAAAATGGAGGAAAATAACAATGTCGGATTTAGGGACAAATAAAGTTGCGGAGATGTTTGGTGTGACACCAGCATATGTCTCAAAGATGTGCAGGGATGGAAAGTTTAAACATGCCACGCAGGATGGGAAATGCCATCCATGGCACATTCCGATGGAAGATGTTGAAGAATATAAAGCAAGGAAAAATAAGAAATGAAAAAATAAATTTGATTGTTTTGTCGCTATCTTTATTGCTTGCAGGTTGTTCCGACAATTCAAATAAATTACCAGATAATTTTGAATCGTCTTCAGATAAATTGAGTGATATGCTTGAGTTGTCTTCAAATAATGACGATAATTTTGATTCGTCTATTAACTCTTCTTTTGATTACAATGCTCAGTTTAAGTATCAGAAAACATTAGATGAAATGAAAGAACAGGCTCACTATTATTCAGATAATGATGAGTATGTTTACTATGGTTCCGCGGAATTGTCTTGGCAGATGAAAATTCAAAGTGTTGAGAATCAAGATAGGCCAAGACTGGTGGGACTGTTTAGAACTTATGACAGTATTGCTAGCGTTACTCTCCAGTTCAACGAGAAGCCGGGGAAATATCCGGTATCGTATTTGTTTCAAAGTTCATATAGTTTGGCAGGTTCTTTATATTTAGATTCTGGATTCAATAGGGACACTAAATTGTCTTTTTCAAGCTTCCTTGGGAACGAATCTGAAAAAGAAACTTCTCTTAAAATTGTCTCTTTATTGTTGGATGCTATGTTGAATCAGTTCACATTGAACACAAAATGGAATTCTGCGAGTCTTGGATTTGAAAACTACTCCGTAGGAAATGATAATATCAAGAATGAAGCAATCGAATATCCGCATCTTCCGGATAATTTCAAAGTACTTTCAGGTGGTAAGATACAATTTGGCAACTTTCCTCAAAGCGTCGTTTCGAATTTGCCGTTGAAAACAGCTCTCAGTAATTTGGAGAATGGTAAAAAAATTGGTTCCGTTCTTTTCTATGACGGAGATAATGATGGTAAAGAAGAGGAGTGTGCCGTTGTTAATTGTGGAAAACAATATAAAGCCGATGATGGATCTAAAGTTGAAACCGGAATTCAATATTATAAGTATGAGCCGATTACATGGATTTCCATTGGAAACAACAAATATGTATCGGAAAAGATCCTTGATTATCAGGCATTTGGTGGCCAAGAAGATAGTTATGAAGATGATGAATATCAAGTTCACTATGTTTATAACCAGTATGAGACGTCTTCCATTCGAAAATGGTTGAATGAGGACTTTCTTGACCTTTGTTTTACTAAGGATGGTCAAAAGAAAGTTGTCGAGACTGAGAATCAAAACGGCGAGAAAAAATACGGAAATAAGACTATCTATAAAAATACAATAGATAAAGCATTTTTGCTAAGCAAAGAAGAAGTAGAGACTAATGTATTTGCAAACTATAGAAAAGCTGAAATTACAGATTATTATACTGCGACAAGTTCAAAATTACGATACAAGGATGAGAAAACAGGCAAGTATTATGGTGATTGGTGGTTGCGTTCTCCGTACGAGGACAATGCCGACTACGCCTATTATGCGAACAGGTATGGCAACCTGGACAGCAGCGACGTCAGATTCGACTACGACAACTACCTCCACGGCATCCGCCCCGCTTTGACGTTGAGCATCTAACGAACGAAGTGAGGAATCATGGTCGCCTGCAATCAAGGGCGGAGCCCAGCAGGCGACTTAGAATGTCATGCCTACATCGAAGAGCGACTTATATGTTATTACATTGGCAAAAAAGCTAGCCGATTATGTTCTTCAGGCGACTGAAAAGGCGCCTAAGAGGTTCCGTTATTCCTACCTCAGCAAGATAGAAAACGTCTCCCTTGAGATTGTCATGCTGCTTTATGAAGCAAATGACACTAGACTTGGCAATGCAATGAGAAGAAAAAAGCAGGACTGCGTTGTGACGAGACTCAAGATATTGGATTTCCTTTCGGAAGAAGCCATGAAGAACAAGTGTTTTCTTTCTCATCAGTATGAAGTGATTTCGAAGATGATCTATGATTGCAACAAAAGCCTTCTTTCCTGGATGAAATCAGACCAGGAACGAATGGCTTCGTTACAATAGGGATGGTGTTGAATATGGGATGCTGCTTATACTATGCCGTTCTCCGAACGAGGACAATGCCGACAACGCCTATTATGCGAACAATGATGGCAACCTGAACAGCAACAACGTCAGCAACGACAACGACAACAACGGCATCCGCCCCGATTTGTCTTGGCTAGGGACTTCATGGTCTTGGAATTACCGAAGATGGATTTTGTTGAGTCTATCCTGTTTCCAAAGGCAAAGGAATGCCATTCCTGCACCATTTGGTGCGAATACAGCCTTCTGTGCCAATGACGCTATGCTTTGTTGGCTTTGCCTATGTGCCAGGAGGCTTTTCTTATATATGCAATCTCTTCCATCTTATGATGAAGTGTTTACTTTTCAAAACTTATATGAAGCGCATCTTAAGGCTAGAAAAGGCAAGAGACATAAGAAGGATGTGATTCTTTTTGAGACACATCTTGGCATGTCTCTTGCCTTTCTTTGTGACATGCTTTCAAAAAGAGCCTACCATATTGAAGGATACCATCATTTTGTTATACATGAACCTAAGGAAAGAAATATCCAATCGCTTTCTTATCAAGATAGAATCGTCCAGCACTGTCTTGTAGATAATTATCTTATGCCTTTGCTGGATAATCATCTTATCTATGACAATGCAGCATGTAGAAAGGAAAAGGGAACGGATTTTGCAAGGGATAGGGTAAAACAGTTTTTGACTTCTTATTACCGGAGACATGGAAACGAGGGGTATGTCCTTCAGTTTGACATCCATAGCTATTTTCCTTCTATGGACCATGTGGTTCTCAAACGTAAACTTATAAGATTGATTCAAGATAAAGATATCCTTTCTATGATCTTCTCCTTTATCGATTCTTATGAGGAAAAAGATAATCCCGGGAAAGGTCTTCCCATGGGGAACCAGACAAGCCAGTGCTTTGCCATTCTTTATCTTGATTCCATCGATAGAATCATCAAGGAAAAATATTCCATGAAGTATTACAGCAGGTATATGGATGATGGCATATTGATCAGCGATGACAAAAGAAAGCTACAAATGATTTTGGAAGATATTCGTGATTCTTGTCTGAAATTGAAACTGATTCTGAATCCGAAGAAGACAAAGATCATTTCGATGAAGGACGGCTTTATTTATCTCGGGTTTCGTTATCTTCTCTTGGATTCTGGGATGGTAGTGATGAGATTCCCTAAGACAAAGAGAGGTAGGATGAAAAGATATTTGAGGAAGAGAGTCAAAGAAGGAAAGGATGTCAGTGAAACGATATGTTCCTTCAAGGGACACGCTCCCAAAGGAAACGAATATCGTTTTATGAAGGGGTTGGAAGCAGAGGTGTCTACTTCAAATCATGGATTAGAGGAATGATGCTTTGCTTAAAAGGCCTTTCAAAATTGATTGCTATTTCAATAGAAAACCTGTATATCTATAGGAAGTTGAAACAATGAAAGGGGAACCTATATATGAGATTGGAAGGTAAGGTCGCTGTGATTACAGGCAGCAATTCCGGCGTCGGAGAAGAGACGGCACGTCAGTTTGTCAAGGAAGGTGCCAAGGTCGTCATCTGTGCAAGAAGAAAAGAAGCTCTGGAAAAAGCAGAAGCTGAACTTACTGGTATGGGTGGTGAAGTCCTTTCCGTCGTCTGTGATATTTCCAAGGAAGATGATGTGAAGAACCTGTTTGCTGAAACGGAGAAGAAATTCGGAAAGATTGATATCCTGGTAAACAATGCAGGTGTTCTTGATCACAATTTGAATTCCATCGACAACTATACTGATGAAGACTTTGATAAGGTCATCTCCATCAACCAGGAAGGAACGATGAGAGTCACCAGGGAAGCCTTGAAACATATGGATAAAGGAAGCATCGTCAATGTTGCATCCGTGGCTGGTGTCTATGGATGCGGAGGTGCTGTCTATGTTTCTTCCAAAGGAGCCCTCATCGGTCTTACCAAGCATACGGCCATGCGTTATGCCGGAAGCGGCATCCGCTGCAATGCCGTCTGCCCTGGAAGCATCATCACTCCGATGACGACAGGCATGGATATGAAGAGCATCAATATGAACATGATGGCCCAGATGGCAAAGCATGCCGACCTGAAAGGATGCAAGCCTTGCATGCCTAAGGATGTCGCTGATGTCATCCTGTTCCTTGCCAGCGATGAATCCAGGGCCTTGACCGGTCAAATCATCGTCACGGATTACGGTGCTGATCTATAAGATATCGATAGATGATATGCATGCCAGGCCTGTGTCGGGCCTGGCTTTGTCGTGGAAGAAAAACTGTATCAGAAACCGCTTACAACATGAAAAGAAGGCTTCTTGTTTTGAACTATTAAACTACCTTAAAGAATTTCAATAAATCGGGAATGCCTGATTTATCGCTGAATATCGTCAAAATTCAAAAAATGGCATCTTGACATTACAGGTTTGTTTCAGGAATGGACCTTTGTGGAATCGTGTTGAATCAGCACTTGTTTTTGTGTATATTATTTTCGCTTTTTTTGAGAGGTATTTTATGAAAAAAATTCAAAAAGGATTGATGATTTCCCTCATGTCACTCTGCATGGTGGCATGCGCAGGAAGGAAAAACGATTCGACGTCTTCTCCGTCCGATGTTTCGACAAGCTCCGAGAAGGTCAGCACTTCTTCTAGCTCCACTGGTACGAGTTCTTCCAAGCCGGCTCCTGTCTCTTCTTCCAAGAACAACAGCAGCAGCTCTTCTTCCAAGAGCGATAGCAGTAGCAGCAGTCTTCCTTCTGCCGCAGACGATGAGAAGAAATGGGGCAAAGACAATGTCGATGTCATGAAGCTTCATCTTGGCGGAGCTGTGCTTCCCTATGTGAATTTTGGCAAGACTGCAACTGCTGAATACAGACGTTCCAATTCTGACTATGGTGCTGTCTATGTCGAGTCCGACATCAGTTTCAGCGATGATATCGTTTCGGCAGTTGCCGATACCTTCAATGCCCGTGGATGGAGTGTAGCCAAGTCTGCCTTGACTGTCATTGCCATGAAGGATGAACTCCATCTTACGGTCACTCTTTCCCGCTCCGACACCGGCTATCCGGTTTTGAAGGCTGTCTATGACGAACCGTTTGACAATACTTCCGCTACGGATTGGTCTGATGAAGTCAAGGCTCAGTTTACTGCCAATCTGGAAGGAAACAAAGTTCCTTTCGTCTATCTCGGTTCTACCTATGTTGCTCCCACATGGTCTTCTCAGAACAGAAGACTCGATCTGACCGGTGGCAAGTGGAACGACCAGATTCTCGACCTTGCCAAGGCTGCCTTCCTCAATGACAAACCAGAAGGTGAAGAAGCCTGGAGTGTCGATGTGGACACTGCCGGAGCAACCCTTACTGCCAAGAAGGTCTTCCCTACCCAGGCAGAGATGAGCATCACGGTTTCCAAGGTCAATGGTGCCATTGATTCTGATACCAAGATGGGTGCTTTTGCTTTGATGACCATCATCTATAAGGAAGGCTTTGTCGTTCCTACCGGCGATGCTGCCAAATGGCCGGATGACATGACGACTGAAATCGATACTGGCTTCCACAATCATATGGTTCCCTACTTCTATATGGGTGCCAAGACTCCTACTCATACCTATGATGATTCTCAGAAGACGCTCATCGTCACCGGTGGCGGATATAGAAGTGAAATCCTTGACTATGCCGAGACAGCCATGAAGGCTGAGACAGGCTGGCTTGTCGTCAAGAATGCTTCTGAAGATACTCTTTATGGTGTCAAGACTTATGACGACGGATGCGCTCTCAATGTTGTTGTCAAAAATAATGGTTCCGTTGCAACGATGGAAGTCCGTTACTTTGAGAATTCCACTTATGGAGCCAATGTCACTGCATGGACGGATGAAATCAAGAGTGAGTTCAATCAGCATCTGAATTACAGCGCAAGTGAGATTCCTTTTGTCAATCTCCATGCCGAGGCTTCCAGTACCGTATCTGGTACACCTGTCCTTGAAGTTGAATATGATAAGTATGATAAGAAGGTCACCGTCTCTGGCGGAAAATATTCTGCTTCCATGCTTCAGGATGCCTATCAGACCTATATGGCTGCCGGATGGACGGCAACGCTTTCTGTCAATACTTATTATGGAACGGATTTCTCTGCTACCAAGACTTTGGCAAATGGCGATGTCCTTACCGCCAAACTCGGGGCAGGAAGTTCTGATTTGGTTCTCTCCATCGACGAAGCTTTCAATATTCCTACTGGTGACAGAGCTGTCTGGAGCGATGATGTCAAAAAGGCTATGAAAGATACTCTTAATGGATATGTCTTCCCTTATTTCTATCTTGGCACGACCAATCTTAAGGTTGATAGTGGCTTGGGTGATCCCGAGATCACTGGTGGCAAATGGAATGATGGAATCAAAGAAAGTGTCAAGGCCTCTTTGAAGAATGACGAAGAATACGCATGGGATTTCGATAACGCTTCTGATAGTTATGAATATTTTAAAATTACCGGAAATTCCAAGACCGACAACGGAAGCATCACTCTTGAGATTGATGTAGATTTTGATGAATATGCCACCTGCACCTTCAGCTATAAGGAGGCCTTCAAGGTTCCTGAAGGTGATGCCGCTGTCTGGAGTGCTGATGTCAAAAAGGCTATGACTGACAATCTGACATATACGCTCCCTTACGTCTATATCGGAAGCATGAATCCGAGTGTCGAATCCAAAGATGCAGCACTCACTTTGACTTCTTCCAACTTTGATTCCGTCATCTTCGACAATGCCAGAAAAGCCTATGAAGGATGGAATGTCAGAACTGGAGCAACCAGCGATTTCGATCGTAGCTTTGCTGCCTACAAGAAACTGGATGATGGTTCTTTAATCCGTGTTCTTATCGGTACAAAGGATGGAAGCACGACTTTGGAAGCTTATCATGATGCTGCTCTTAAGACAGATTCTGCCACTAGTTGGAATGATAACTTCAAGACTTCTCTTAAAAAACTGATTGGTGACAAGACTGATGAAGTTGTCAAGCAGATTCCATATTTCAATACCAACGGAAATACTTTCTCCTCTTCAAGAGTTAGAAACTTTCTTTCTAGCTATTTGATGTTCAGCGGCCTTACCTGGAACGGAAACCTTACTTTCAATGCTAAGGAAGTCCTTGATAAAGCTGGCTGGGACATCGAAACCTATATTCCGGTCTATGATTATGATCAGTCTGTTCTTGTTGCCAGCGAGGAATTGACGGATAAGTCTTCCATCACCCTTTCCATCAAACCTGGAAGTAGCGATGGTTCTGCTACTCTTTGTGTTGCCTATCAGGAACCATTTGTCAATGATGAGAAGGTTACGGATTGGTCTGGTGATGTCAAGAAGTCACTCAACAGCTTCCTTGATGGATATAATCTTCCATATTTCAATATGGCCATCGATCAAAAGAGTGGATTCAGTGCAAATTACTCCAACAGCAAGGTCGAGTTGGTCGGCACCATCTGGAACAAAGCTATCTTTGACAATATCAAGACTGCTTTGAGCAATGATGCCTCCGGAAGAAAATGGTCTATCTATGAAGACGATTACACCAACGGTAGCAAGGCCCTTGTTGCAACATGCGAGGTTCCTGGAACCAAGAAGCATATTACTTTGAAGGCCTATCGTCAGGATTCCGGTGTCAATTTCTATGGCACTGCCTGTCCGGTTGTTGACATCTATTATCTGTAAATCCTATGGGCAGCCAGAAATGGCTGCCCTTTTAAAGAGAGACAAATCCTGTTTGGATTTTTGTTTCGTTCAAGGCTGAAAAAGCACCTTTCATGTTCTGAACCTTAAAAGCGTTTTAAGGAAGAAAATTGAAGAAAGGAAAAGGGAACTGACAAAACACACGTTTTGATAGCGCTACCAAAAATAAATGGATTTCTTTAATATTTAGCAAAATAAATAACTATTTTAAAAAATATATCAAAAAAGCATTGTTTTTCATAAAAACCAATTTTTGATTGAAAGGCAATGCTTTTCTTTTCCAAGTCTTCTTATTTATCATATAGGCACTCCAAGGTAACCAGCTACCTGACTTTTGAGAACAAAGGAGGATTCCAATATGAACGAGAATTTCAACAAGTTCAAGAAGAGACTTCTTCTGGAACACACGCTCAGGACGGCACTCTTCGCCCTGGCCATAGGACTGACAACGGCTGGCCTTGTCGTAGGCATCACTGCTCTCTGCAGCGCGATGATCCACTGGGCCATCTATCTGGGCATAGGACTGGCAGCATTCGTCCTTTCCTTCGTGCTCCTCTTCGTCTTCACCAAGCCTGACGACAAGAAGGTCGCGGCAAGGGTCGACGAGGACCTTGAGCTCCAGGAGAAGGTCGCCACCATGGTCGAGTACAAGGACCAGAACGGCCTGCTCATCGACAGGCAGAGGGACGATGCGGACTACCGCCTCGAGGAGAAGCCTGCCAAGGCCGTCCCGCTCAAGGTAGCGGCCTTCAGCATCCCCGCCCTCATCTTCGGAGCCAGCGTCTTCACGGCAAGCATGTTCACCCCGATGATCAAGCATGCCGTAGACGACAAGATCGACGACATTGACAATACCAACAAGAAGACGGACGAGATCATCAAGGACATTGCCGACCTCATCGACAAGTCCGGTGCCGCCAAGGACCTCCAGGAGGATCTCCTGAAGATCCTCGACAACCTGCAGAGCCAGCTTGAGGGAGACGACAGCATCGACTCCAGGCAGGCCAAGGTCGACGCAGCCAAGATCCTCGTCGACGAGGCCGTCGCCAAGGCCAACACCAGCGACGAGATCGGACCTGCACTGAAGAAGGAAGTCCTGGGAGACCTCACGGAAGACCGGTATGACGAACTCGGAGACCTCGAGCAGATCCTCTTCAGGCTTGCCAAGGCCATCACGGAGGTCGACACCTCCGAGACGTCCGGCACGCTTGCCGAGCTTCGCGACTATGTCATCTCCCGCATGAAGGACGGAGACAACCACGATCTGGGCGTATTGGAATGCTATGATGGCTATGCCGACATCGTCAACAGGACGGTCGACTTTGTCAAGAAGGCCCTGGATGCCTCCGGCGTAAAGAACGACAATGCGATGTACATCGCCCTGAATACCTTCCAGAAGAACCTCTCCATGGTCTCGGCGGACATGAAGATCCGCTACGACGAGGTCAAGAGGGGCGTCGACGAGGACCTTTGGTCCGACAAGGGCATCGGTGCCACCGAGGCCCAGGCCAAGACGAAGGAAGTCTTTAACACCTGCATCAAGGAGCTGACGGACGCCATCAACCTCGAAGCCACCAACACCCAGCTTGGCGAAGAGGTCAAGAAACTGATGGACCAGCTCGTCGATCCTTCCAAACAAGGAAACGAAGGCAACGAAGGTGAAGAAGGCAATGATGGGAAGGACGACGATAATCAGGGAAACGGAAACAAAGATGATGAGAATGGAGGAGAGGGCAACGAAGGAAAAGGCGATAATGAAGGCAAAGACAATCAGGAAGGTAATACCAATCAAGGCAATGGTGGCAAGAATCAGGGTAATGGCAATGAGGGAACAGGTAACGACACTACTGATAATCCGAATAAGGGAGAAGGTAAGACAAATGGTTCCGGTGAGACCAACTATGCCGGAAACGATAGCGTCTATGTAGATGGCAAGACCCAGGAGTATGGAAATGTCATCGGCGAAAGCCAGGGTGAAGCCAAGAATGACGCTGATAGTGGTGACTTATCCGATGCCGTCAGCGGTTACTTCGATTTTCTCTATGGAAACACTGACAACTCCGGAACCAAGAATCCGTAGTTCTGACTGAGTCTTAAGAAAAGATTGAAACCAGGTATTCTGAATGAAACAAAAAATCATTTGGGAACCTGGTTTTTTTGATGTCAGCAGGGATGAAGAAAGGAACTTTTTTGCTTTAAGAAAGCTTAAATTGGCTTTAAGCTTCAGTTAAACAAGACTAACTTTAATTTTTGAACTCCCCTTTTTGCTGAAGTGCTTTCTTTGTTGAAAAACGTGAAAAAAGCAAGAAATAATGAGAAAAAGATAATCTTTAAAAATGCCTTAATATTTTAAGGTTTTTCAAAAAATAGACGATAATAGTCAAAATAGAAGAAAAAGCAAATTGGATTGAAAGCACTTACAGGAAAAACGATTGCCATTTATTTTTGAAAAAAACATAAAAAAACGTTAAAAAGAGGAAAAAATCGACAAATTTCCAAACTTTAAAATAGAATATCCTGAATTTTCAGGTTTTACTAAAAGCCTTAAAACCTTTATTATTTTATCGTTCCGATTCGGAACAATTTTGTTTATATATAAATATGGTAAGGAGGATTCCAATATGAACGAGAATTTCAACAAGTTCAAGAAGAGACTTCTTCTGGAACACACGCTCAGGACGGCACTCTTCGCCCTGGCCATAGGACTGACAACGGCTGGCCTTGTCGTAGGCATCACTGCTCTCTGCAGCGCGATGATCCACTGGGCCATCTATCTGGGCATAGGACTGGCAGCATTCGTCCTTTCCTTCGTGCTCCTCTTCGTCTTCACCAAGCCTGACGACAAGAAGGTCGCGGCAAGGGTCGACGAGGACCTTGAGCTCCAGGAGAAGGTCGCCACCATGGTCGAGTACAAGGACCAGAACGGCCTGCTCATCGACAGGCAGAGGGACGATGCGGACTACCGCCTCGAGGAGAAGCCTGCCAAGGCCGTCCCGCTCAAGGTAGCGGCCTTCAGCATCCCCGCCCTCATCTTCGGAGCCAGCGTCTTCACGGCAAGCATGTTCACCCCGATGATCAAGCATGCCGTAGACGACAAGATCGACGACATTGACAATACCAACAAGAAGACGGACGAGATCATCAAGGACATTGCCGACCTCATCGACAAGTCCGGTGCCGCCAAGGACCTCCAGGAGGATCTCCTGAAGATCCTCGACAACCTGCAGAGCCAGCTTGAGGGAGACGACAGCATCGACTCCAGGCAGGCCAAGGTCGACGCAGCCAAGATCCTCGTCGACGAGGCCGTCGCCAAGGCCAACACCAGCGACGAGATCGGACCTGCACTGAAGAAGGAAGTCCTGGGAGACCTCACGGAAGACCGGTATGACGAACTCGGAGACCTCGAGCAGATCCTCTTCAGGCTTGCCAAGGCCATCACGGAGGTCGACACCTCCGAGACGTCCGGCACGCTTGCCGAGCTTCGCGACTATGTCATCTCCCGCATGAAGGACGGAGACAACCACGATCTGGGCGTATTGGAATGCTATGATGGCTATGCCGACATCGTCAACAGGACGGTCGACTTTGTCAAGAAGGCCCTGGATGCCTCCGGCGTAAAGAACGACAATGCGATGTACATCGCCCTGAATACCTTCCAGAAGAACCTCTCCATGGTCTCGGCGGACATGAAGATCCGCTACGACGAGGTCAAGAGGGGCGTCGACGAGGACCTTTGGTCCGACAAGGGCATCGGTGCCACCGAGGCCCAGGCCAAGACGAAGGAAGTCTTTAACACCTGCATCAAGGAGCTGACGGACGCCATCAACCTCGAAGCCACCAACACCCAGCTTGGCGAAGAGGTCAAGAAACTGATGGACCAGCTCGTCGATCCTTCCAAGCAAGAAGGCGAGGGAGATGGCGATGGTGATGGAGATGGTGATGAAAACGGCGACAACGACAGTGACGGAGACGGAGACAAAAACGATGGCGAAAATGGCGATAAGGGTGAAACCGGCGATGGAGACGGAAACCAGGATGGCAATGACGAGGGAAACAATGACAGCGGAAGCGGTGATCAGCCCGGCAATGGTTCTAGCGGAAAGGGCGACAGCTCTTCCGATAACGATTCCAGCGGTGATGGTGCCACCAATGGTTCCGGTCAGACCAACTATGCCGGAAACGACAAGGTCTTCCAAGACGGCGAAACCAAGAAATATGGCGATGTCATCGGCGAAAGCCAGGGCGATGCCAAGAATGATGCCGGCGATGGTGACTTATCCGATGCCGTCAGTGACTACTTCGATTCTCTTTATGGCAATTCCGACAACTCCGGAACCAAGAATCCATAATCTGACAATATCAAAAGGTTTACGAATTCGATTCATAACAATATAGATATAAGGAAACTTAAAAATGGAAAACGAACAGCTTATCAAAGATTTCAGTACTTCTGTCGAAAAGATCAAGACCGAACTCCATAAGGATATCGTCGGTCAGGAAGAGGTCATCGATTCCGTCATCATTGCCGTCATTGCCGGTGGTAACGTCCTTCTCGAAGGTGTCCCTGGTACCGGTAAGACCCGTCTTGTCCGTTCTTTGGGACAGACTCTCTCCCTTCCATTCTCCCGTATCCAGTTCACACCGGATTTGATGCCGAATGATGTCACTGGTACCAACATCATCCGTAAGGATGAGAACGGCAACTTGGTCACTTCCTTCCAGAAGGGTCCTATCTTCGCCCAGATCATTCTCGCCGATGAAATCAACCGTGCTACTCCGAAGACCCAGTCTGCCATGCTTGAAGTTATGCAGGAACACAAGGTCACCGTCAGCGGTGTAACCTATCAGATGCAGGAACCTTTCTTCGTCCTTGCTACCGATAACCCGATTGAACAGGATGGTACCTATCCTCTTCCGGAAGCCCAGATGGACCGTTTCATGTTCAAGGTCATCATGGGATTCCCGACGGTCAAGGAACTCGGCGACATCGTTGGTATGACTCAGAAGACCATGGACGAAAATGCTGTCAAGGTTGTCGATGGACCGACCATTCTTGCCATGCGTCAGCTTGCCAAGAGCGTTCCGTGCATTCCTGAAGTCCTTGATTATGCCATGAAGCTTGTCCATTCCTCACATCCGGAACTTGAAGATCCGAGCGAGACTGCCAATAAGTACATCCGTTATGGTGCCTCTCCTCGTGCCTGCCAGGCTTTGATTACCGGCGCCAAGATCCGTGCTTTGATCCATGGCAACTACAATGTCTCCTATGATGACATCGATGCTCTTGCCTATCCTGTCCTCCGTCATAGAATCAAGATCAACTACAATGCCATCAACGAAGGCCTTGATATCGATAAGGTCATCGGACTTTTGATCAAAGAAAACAGAAAGAAGAAGTAAACCCATGAAACAAGTGATCGACGAACAATTTCTTCAGCAAATCGAACTTTTCTCTTTGTCTGTGAAAGACAATGTCGCCGGTCTTTTCGGTGGGAACCACAAGTCCAAGAAGTTCGGTTCATCCTGTGAATTTGCCGATTACAGAGACTACATCGAAGGTGATGATATCACCAAGATCGATTGGAATCTGTACGGCAAGTTCGAAAAGATGTATCTGAAGCTGTATCTGGATGAAAGACAGATGCAGACCAAAATCTATGTTGATACTTCTGCCTCCATGTCTTTCTTCGGCAAAGGTGACTATGCCATTCGTCTTGCTTCCACTTTGGCTTATCTTTCCGTCAACGAAATGGATAAGGCCAACGTCTATGCCTTGATTGGCAATCATGCGAAACCGATTCTTGAGAACCTCGTCGGCAAGGATTCCTATATGAATTCCATTGCCCAGATGAACACCATCCGGTTTGAGGGAGAAACACAGCTCTCTGATGCCATCGTCCGTTCCAATGTCGGCTATGGTGATGGCAGATCCATCATCATCTCTGACTTCCTTACGGACAACAACTTCACGGATGCCATCGATTATCTTAGAAGCAAGAGACGTGATGTCCTCTGCATCCAGGTTTTGGCTGATGAGGAGCTTCATCCGACGCTTCGCGGAAAGACCATCATTCATGATGGTGAAAATGACGACAAGACGTACAAGAACAACATCACCCGTGATGTCATCAACGCCTATAAGAAGGCCATCGATTTCGTCACAAAGCGTATCGAAGGCTTCTGCCAGGCCAGAGAGGCTGATTTCGTCCAGGTATCCACCAAGGATTCCATGAAGGAAATCTTCTTGCACAAAATGGTACAAAGGGGGATTATCAAATGACTTTTCTCTATCCCTATGCGTTATTTGCCCTTTTGGCAATTCCGGTATTAATCATCATCTATATTCTTAAGAACAAATATAAGGAAGAGACGGCTCCTTCTACCTATATCTGGGATCTCTCCGAGAAATTCCTCAAGAAGAGAAATCCGCTTCACAGGTTCGAGCATCTTCTTTCCTTGATTGTCCAGATTCTGACGATTGCCGGTCTTTCCATCGCCCTTGCCCATCCACAGATCGTTCTCAAGGGCCAGACTGACAACATCGTCTTCGTCCTTGACGGCTCAGCTTCCATGAAGATGAAGGCCAGACAGTATGGCGAAGACGGCAAGCCTTTGACGGAAGTCGTCGATAAGAAAGAGGTTCCTGTCTACAGTGAGAAGACTCGCTTCGAGATGGCCAAGGATCATATTATTCAAATGGTCGACAGTGCCGATAGCGGTAGTTCCTTCTCCTTGATTTATGCCGCTGAAGAGACAAGAACTGTCTGCACCAACATTGCCAACCATGAAACTTTCAAGAGTTTCTTGGAAACTGTAAGTGTCACGAATGCTTCTTCCAATCTTGATGAAGCCATGTCCGAAGCCCAGAAGCTGTTCTCCGACGGAAAGGCCAGCGCCTGCTATGTCGCTACCGACCGTTATCATGGAACCGGCAAGGATGCCGAAGCTGAAAAGACTGCCACCGATGCCAATGCCGAGTCTCTCAAGGCCGGCAATGTCGGCTTGATCGATGTCGGTTCTTCTGAAGAAAACTATGCCGTCCTTGGACTGACCTACTCTTATGGAAAGGGAGAGTTCAGCGACGATCAGACTGAACACAGCTACATCAAGCTTGAACCAAAGCTTATGTCCTACGATTCCGATGCCGAGGTCTCCGTTGTCTTCTACTATACCCATCTCAATGAAAAGGGTCAGGAAGTTACAGAACCCTTCGCCAACGAAGTCCACAAATACAAGCTTGAAGCTGGTATCGTGAATCAGACTGCCGTAGCCATCAAGAATGACGACGGCAAGTACTCCAGCCTCCTTGCCGTCTCTGCAAGCATCGTCGACAAGGATGCCATCGCCGATGATAATACCTTTGTCCTTTATGACAGACCTTCCACACTTGGAACATCCACGACGACCGGAAGTGTCAGCACCAAGACGAATATTCTTCTTGTCTCTGATTCTCCGCGTTATCTGAAGTCTGCCTTCAACGCTCTTGGCACTTCTGCCAACAAGCCCAACAACGTCACGGTCAGAAGCACTTCTGCCTATTCTCCCGACAAAGATACGGAAAATTATCAAATCTATGTCTTTGAAAATTATACGCCGTCCAGGCTTCCTACCAGTGGTGCCATCTGGCTTATCAACACGGATAAGACAGTCGACAATTCTGGATTCACGGTTTTGGAACAAAAGGACTCTACCGGTGGCTTCGAACTGAAGTATACGGACAACCAGACGGATGAGTACAAGCAGTACACCAACGGCTGTGCCTTCAATGACATCCAGGTCAAGCAGTATTACAAGTATGATACTTCTGCTGTCAGTCCAACCTGTGACTTTACGACCATCGTAGCCACGGAAGACAATATTCCGATGATCTTTGCCGGTAAGAACCAGAATGGACAGAGAGAAGTCGTCTTCTCCTTTGCCCTTCAGGATTCCAACCTCCCGATGAAGTATGACTTCCTCGCCCTAGTCTACAATTTCCTGAATTACAGCAATCCGGACTTGGTCGGAAAGTTCAACTACAATGTCGGGGATGCTTTGACGCTCACTGTTCCTGATTCTGTCACCTCTGTCAACGTCAAGACCCCTGAGGGAGAGCAGGATGCTCTCGATACCGATGAAGTCAAGGCGATGTCCTATGAGCTTACCGAAGTCGGCACTTATGAACTGACTTTGGTATCCACCGATGCCACACAGAACAATCAGACCGTCAAGCTCTTCGTCATGTATCCGCAGGCGGAAGGTTCTTCTACTACTGCAAAGGACGATCAGGAAATCTATTCGTTGTCTGTTGCCAATGTCGTCAAGGCGGATGGTATCTTCGATAACATCCTTCCAATCGTCATTGCCGCAAGTGTCTTATTCGTATTGGATTGGGGGTTATATATACATGAACAGTATTAAATTTGAAAACCCCTATCTGCTTTTTATCGCCATCCCATTGGTGATATTGGTAGTAGCGGGATTCTTCATTGTCCCGAAACAGAAACGCTTCAGAACCAAGAACATCATCTCCCTTGCCATTCATCTTGTGATGGCTGTCACCTTGACCTTCTCCTTTGCCAATATGCAGATCTTGCAGACGAGCAAGGATATCGAGATGTATGTCCTTGTCGACGTTTCCGACAGTGAAGCCAGCAATGCCGAACAGCTCGATCAGGCAATCCAGAACATCCGCAACAAGAATGACAAGACCGTCAAGATTGGTGTCATCAAGTTTGCCAAGGATGCCAAGGTTCTTACCTCTCCGACTTCCGGTAGCATCCGTGCCGATCTGATTCAGAAAGAAGTGAAGAACGAGAGTAGCTTCGATACTTCCTCTACGGATCTCGAGAACGCCCTCAACTTCGCCAATAATCAGTTTTCCGAAAATGCCATCCACAAGCTTGTCCTTATCTCGGATGGTATCGAGACGGATGGCAATGCCATCAATGCTGTCGATCAGCTCATCAAGAACAATGTTGAGCTTGATACCATCTCCCTGAAGACTCAGTCCGGCAACGATATCGCCATCACTGGCATCCAGTATACCGACCATGCCTTCACCAACAAGCCTCAGACCATCAAGGTTTCCATCAATGCCACGGCCCAGGGTTCCAACAATCCTATCACCGTGACGGCCAATGGCCAGAAGATTGATGTCACAACCCCCGGCGGACAGCCTCTTACCCAGGTCGATCTTGCCAAGGGTCTCAATGTCATTTCGATTCTTCTTCCGGACACCTATACCAAGCAGACTGGATCCGTTGACTATAATGTCACGATTCAGGGTTATACCAAGAGCTACGATACCAACACCGAGAACAATTCCATGAGCTTCACTCAGGATTATACCAGTGATTTCCATGTTCTCTTCATCGGCAAGGACGCAAGCGAACTTTCTGCCATCAAGGATATGGATGCCTATAAGGATAAGGACATCACTTCCTATATCAATGCTGAAAGTGTTCCTTCCAGCCTTGATGAACTCATCAAATATGACGAAATCGTCCTTTCCAACCAGGATGTCACCCAGATCAATGGCGGTGGCGACGAAGCTCTGAAGTTTGTTCAGAACCTTCAGATTGCCATTTCCCAATATGGTAAGACATTGATGACTTATGGCACCACCTATTCCAATACCGGAATCGGTGAAGTCGATGAGGATGCCAAGAAGAAGGCAGCTTCTCTCTATGACGACCTTCTTCCTGTCCAGTATCAGACAGACGATGCCAAGGCTATCGTCTTCCTGATCGATAGATCTGGTTCCATGTCCACTGAGGGAAGAATCGAAAAGGCCAAGAAAGGCGCCATCCGCTGCCTTGACAACCTTTCCGAGAAGGATTCTGTCGCTGTCGTTGCCTTTGATGACAAGGTCGATATCATCCACGCCATGACTTCCATGAAGAACAAGGCTGACATCATCAAGGCCATCAACAAGCTGGATTCCCGTGGTGGTACCACCTTGGGTGCCGGTCTCAAGGAAGCAGCCAAGCAGCTTTCTTCCATCGACACTGAATATAAGAACGTCATCACTTTGACCGACGGAGAGCCTGGTGATAAAGAATCTGCCATCAAGCGTCAGGTCAAGAGCATGGCTTCTGACAACATCAGCTGCACCTTCATCAATATTTCCAGCAGCAGCGGTGCATCTCTTCTTAAGAGCCTTGCCAAGACTGGAAACGGAAAGTACTACTATTGCCGTACTGCAGCTTCTCTTGAAAACGTCATGCTGAACTCCATCAGTGAAATCGATGCTTCCAAACCCATCACTGAAAATGCTCCCTACACCATCCAGGTCAATGAGACCAAGGATCCTGTCGTCACTGACGTCGAGAACCTCAGCTCCATCGGAGGCTATTATTACAGCCGTATCAAGAATGCTGCAACGACCGTCTTGACGGTTCAGTATAAGAAGGACATCGATGATGGAAACGGTGGAACGACTCCTGTCGTCACGACAGTTCCTCTCTATGCCTATTGGAATTACGGAAATGGAAAGGTTTCTTCCTTTACCACGGATCTCAGCACGGCTGAGAACCTGGATTGGACGAAGGACTTCCTCTCCAGTGATGGCGGAAAGAAGTTCTTAAACAATTCCATCACGCAGATGCTTCCGGAAAGAAGCTCTACCGATCCGCTTCAGATGACCTATGCCAACAACGGAAAGACCAGTGAACTCACCTTCATCAGTTCTGACCGCAATCCGGATGCCAGAGTCCATGTTTCCGTCACTTCTCCGGAAGGAAAGGAAATCGGCACATATGACTTCGGTTATGATGGTGCCAATTATTCCGGACTCATCAATCTTGCCCAGGATTCCAACAATATGACTGTCAAGGGAAAGTACCTTGTCAAAGCCTCCTATCAGAAGAAGGCTGATGCAAGCGATCCAAACAGCACATATCAGGACGTTGAAGGCAACACCTTGGAAACACAGCTCTTCTTTGATTACTCCAAGGAATACAACACCTTCTCTACGACGGATAACACGCTTCTCAATAAGCTGGCAAGATATGCCAACGGCTCTACTTTCACCGGAACTTCCACGTATGCTCCTACTTCCGGTTCCGAAGAACTTGAAGCCAAGAGCTACATGTCTACCATGATGTTCTTCCTTCTTCTCAGCGTCATCCTCTATCTTGTCGATATCTTTGTCCGTAAGAGTGAAATCTTCTTCAAGAAAAAGAAACCGACCAAGGACGCATTTTAATCCTTGTTAAGACAATCATCCTTTCATGTCATTTCTATGATGTGGAAGGGTGATTTTTACATATGCGCATTTTTATAATGCGTTTTGATTGCTTTCTTGAAAATTCTTGAAAATCTTCAAAAAAGTTCGTTTTCTATATACATGAGTGATAAAATAGATTGATGAAATCAATGGATAATGAGGCCAATGTATGGCGGTCTCACTTGCTCTCAGACCATCAAACTGGGGGACTATCCATTTAGCTCACACTTGCATCTATCTTATCAGTGAGTTAAATGGTATCCCTATTTGTACTAAAAGGGATCCATTTTTTTCTTCATTCTTTCATACGAACATATAAAGGGGGTCAACTGTATGAAAAAGAAGAATCTGATGCGCTTAGGTCTTATTGCTCTTTCCTGCTTCACCACGGTCGGTTGTTCTGGTGGAACTGACGGAACCGGTGAAGTGAAGTTCTTTGAACTTACCGAAACGAATATCGGTGAGAAAACGACTGTCGATAATGGAAAATTGAATGCCTTCACGGAAGAAAATCCGCTCAAGATTGGTCTTGTCACGGATTCCGGAACATTGAATGACCATTCTTTCAATGAATCTGCCTGGAACGGCGTCAATGAATTTGCGACAGAGGCAGGAGGAGGAACCATCAACACGAATACTTATTCTGTCGAAACCGGCAAGGTTCAGACCAAGTATGTCCAGCCTGCCCAGGACGCCTATGATACCCAGGGCCGTCTTGCAGCTATGAAGACTGCTGCCGAATGGGGTGCCAAGGTCATCGTTCTTCCTGGATATCTGTTCCAGTCTTCCATCAAGCTTGCCATCAATGATGCTGCCTTCAAGGATGTCTCTTTCCTTGCTTTGGACTGCGTCAATCAGGATTCCGACAACAATTATGAAGAATTTACCTTCACTGACAAGGTCACTTCCATCATTTATCGTGAGGAACAGGCTGGTTTCCTTGCAGGCTATGCTGCCGTCAAGGAAGGCTATAGAAGCCTTGGCTTCTGCGGTGGTATGGCTGTTCCTGCCGTCATCCGTTATGGTTCTGGCTATTGCCAGGGTGCCGATGCCGCTGCCAAGGAATTGAAACTGGATGATTCCAGCATCAAGATCAACTATTATTATGCCGGTGCCTTTGCTCCGACGGATGCTGCCACTTCCAACTGCTCTGCCTGGTATAGCAGTGGAACGGATGTCATCTTCGGTTGCGGCGGTGCCGTCTATCAGTCTGTCACGGCTGCCTCCCAGTCCAATGGCAACAAGCCTTGGATCGGCGTCGATGTCAATCAGCATGCTGATACCTCTCTTGGTGCCTCCCAGGCATCCTGCATCACTTCCGCAATGAAGAACCTGAAGAACACCACCAAGGTCCTTTTGGCCGGATGGGTCAACAATGACAAGGCATGGAATGCTACTTTGGCCGGAAAGGTCGTCACCGTCGGTGCCCAGTCCGACAACTGCGTCCTTCCTACTCCGGATACCACGGGTGATTCCGGCTGCTGGGGCTTTAAGAAGTTCACGCTCAGCGAATACAACACACTTCTTGCAAACTTGAAGAATGGTACTGTCAAGGTCAATTCCAATTCTGACAATGATGAGCTCAGTGTCAACAACTTCGGTTGCTCTGCCAAGGTCAAGGTCAACTATATCGCATAAGTCTTCTGGTCTTTGATGATCAAGGTATAGGCAATCAACTTTGTTGCCTATACCTTTTATAAAAATGGAAGGTGATTCATATGGATCAAGATAACGTGATTGAATTGCGCCATATCACCAAGGTATTCCCTGGAATCAAGGCTAACGATGATGTTTCGCTAGAATTGAGGAGAGGTGAAATCCATGCGCTTTTGGGTGAGAATGGTGCAGGAAAATCGACATTGATGAGTATTCTTTTTGGTATGTATACCCCGGATGAAGGTGAGATTCTTGTCAATGGACAGAAAGCTGAAATCCATAATCCGAATGATGCGACCAGGTATGGTATCGGCATGGTCCATCAGCATTTCAAATTGGTCGGATGCTATACGGCCTTGCAGAATATCATTTTAGGATATGAGCCGGCTACCAAGTTGTTTGGCTTTCTCAAGCCGAAGACCGTAAGGAAATCGCTGGAGGATCTCTGCGAAAAGTTCCATTTCAATGTCAATCTGGATGAAAAAATCGATGATATGCCCGTCGGCGAACAGCAGAAGGTTGAGATTCTCAAGATGCTGTATCGTAAGAACGATATCCTCATTTTTGATGAACCGACCGCTGTTTTGACTCCTCAGGAAATCGACGAGCTCATGTCATCGATGAAAAATCTTGTCAAGGAAGGCAAATCCATTCTTTTTATCAGCCATAAACTGAATGAAATCATGGCGGTGGCTGATAGGGTCACGGTTTTAAGAAAAGGAAAATGCTGCGGCACCCTCAACATCAAAGATACCAACGCTCAGGAGCTTTCCCGACTCATGGTCGGAAGGGATGTCCAGCTGGTCACAAAGAAGGATGAAGCAAAGATAGGCGACCCGGTCTTGAGTGTCAGCCATCTTGTCGTTTACAACAAGGATAAGAAAAAGGATGTCGTCCATGATGTCTCGTTCAAGGTGCGTCAGGGCGAAATTCTTTGTATTGCCGGAATCGAAGGCAATGGTCAGACGGACTTGATTTATGCTTTGACCGGAATTGACAAAATCAGATCCGGTGAAGCCGTCCTTCACCATGTCGACACCGAGAAATACTGCCCGAAGGGTGTCAAAAAGGGAACGGACCGATTTGTGGATGTCCATCTTGAAAAGCTGTCTGTCAGAGAGAGAAGCGTTGCCGGTATTTCCCATATTCCGGAAGACAGGCAGAAATATGGATTGGCTTTGGATTTCAGCCTGAAGGACAACCTTGTCCTTCAAAGATATTTTGAGGAACAGTTCCAGCATTTCCGTTTCATCAAGGAAAAGGCTAAGAAGAATTACTCTTCCGAATTGATTGATGAGTATGACATCCGTTCTTCCCTTGGTGGAAATACGGTCGTCAGAAGCATGTCCGGCGGAAACCAGCAGAAGGCCATCATCGCCAGGGAACTGGAAAGGGATTCTTCCCTTCTGATTGCTGTTCAACCGACCAGAGGACTGGATGTCGGAGCTATTGAAAACATCCACAAGCAGATCATCCGGCACAGGGATGCCGGGAATGCCGTCCTTCTTGTTTCCTTGGAACTGGATGAAGTCATGAATCTATCAGATAGGATTTTGGTCATGTTCAATGGTGAAATTGTCGCTGAGCTTGATCCGAAGAAGACCAACATCAATGAAATCGGTCTATATATGGCAGGCGGAAAAAGAATGAGCAGTGAAGAGATGGCTCGCTTTGAGGAGGAACACTGAAATGGATGATTCTCTGGAATTTCAGCCGAAGAACCCGTTTCTTCGTTTTTTCTACCGGTTGGGCAAGTTCTTCCATAAGCTCAACGGTATCAAGGGAGTCGGAACCTTCCTTTCCGGATTCCTTTGCGTATTGAGCGGTCTTATCGTTGCCTTCATCCTTCTGGTCATCCTGGATGCTCGGAACAGTCTCAAGGGATTCGGTATTTTGATGTCCTATGGCTTCAGCAGCACCAATGAAGTTGCAAGAATGATTTATAAGGCTACGCCGATGATGCTTTCCGGACTTGCCATCGCATTCTCCTTCAAACTTGGCCTGTTCAATATCGGTATCACCGGTCAGGTGACCATCGGTGCCTTTGTCAGCATCGTCTTGGGTCTTGTCAAATGCCCGTGGTACGTCTGCCTTCTTGCCGGCATGGTTTCCGGTGCCATCATCGGCTTCTTGCCAGGACTTCTCAAGGCAAAGTTCAATGTCAATGAGGTCTTAAGCGGCATCATGCTCAACTGGATTGTTTACTATGCCATCGGTCTTATCGGCACTTATCTTCCCAGCAGCATGAAGCAGATGACCACGCCTTCTGAACTCAGGAACATCCCTGCGGCTGCAAGAATGCCGAGCATGGGGCTGGACAAGATTCTTCCCGAAGTCAGCGTCGGCATCATCATTTCTCTTGTCATCATCGTCGTCTTCCAGATTCTTTTGAATCACACGACGTTCGGCTTTGAACTCAAGCTTACCGGTTCGAACCGGTTTGCTGCAAAGTATGCCGGTATGAATCAGACGAAGAATATCATTCTGGCTTTGACGATTTCCGGTGCACTTGCCGGAATTGCCGGATATATGCTCTATTCCAATCCTGGATATCCAATCCGTTTCAGATGGGACAGCGGAAACAATTCTTTGATTTCTGATGGCTTTACCGGCATTTCTGTATCCTTGATTGCACAGAACAGTCCGGTAGGATGTATTCTCTCTTCGCTTTTGCTTACTTTCATCGATTCTTCACAGTCTGCCTTGAAGAATGCATCCAATGCCTACAATGCCCACTATACGGAGCTTATCAAGGCCATCATCATCTATGTCGCAAGTTTCTCTTCCATGTTTGCCTTTATTCTTAGGAAGGGTTATGAACGTTATGATGAGAAACAGTCAAAGCGTCGTCAGGAAATCATGTATGCTTCCCTGACGGAAGGCCTTGAAACAGTGGAGGTGAAATAATATGCCATTTGGTCCAAGCAACTGGGGAAACCTTGTTCAATATTTCATCATATATGGTGTAGGATTTATTCTCGGCTCCTTTGGCGGTATGTTTTCGGAATGCTCCGGAATCATCAATATCGCCTTGGAAGGATCCATGGTCTTCGGTGCCTATTCAGGCATTGCCTTTATGACTCTCGTCGGTCAGGCCGCTTCGACAAGCTGGTTGGTGACAACGACTGCCGGATGGCATATCTTCTTCCTTTTGGCGGCACTCGTCTCCATTCTGTTCTCCATCCTCTTCTCTTTCCTGCTTTCTTTGGTCTCCATCCGCTTCAAGGCTGACCAGACGGTCGTGGGAACGGCTCTCAATACGGTCGCCATTGCCTTGTGCACCATCGTCAACACTTCCCTTGTCTCCAAGAAGGATTCTCCTGAAATCGGACTCACCCAGTTCAATGTCCAGAAGTATCTGAACCTGACGACAGGCAACACCTTCGTCGACAAGGCTTTCTCGGGAATTACCCTAGCTGTTCTTTTTGGCGTCATCATGATTGCCATCCTTTGGATCTGTATGAACAAGACCAGGTTTGGTCTTCGCCTCAGGGCATGCGGTGAAAATCCGGCAGCAGCCGATTCCGTCGGTATCAACGTCAACAGGATGAGATATCTCGGTACGGCCATCGGCTCCTCTGCGGCAGGATTGGGTGGATTCATCATCTTTTCGTTCTCTGCGTCCTACTTTGGCAACTGGCAGATTGATGCCCTGGGTTATGGTTTCTTGGTTCTTGCCATCGAAATCTTTGGCAATTGGAAGACCAATGGTATTTTCTTGGCTTCCTTGTTCTTTGCCTTCTTCTTTGCCTTTGCTCCGACATTTACGGCATATCTGGGAACGGCAGGCATGTCCGGAAACTTCTTTGGAAAGAAGCCGCTCTACTATATGCTTCCGTATCTCTTTGCGTTTTTGACATTGATTGTCTTCTCCAAGAGGTCTCATGCGCCGAAGGCAGAAGGTATTCCTTACGACAAATCATCGAGATGACATCGACCGCCTTCGGGCGGTCTTTTCAAGCAATTCTTTTTTCTTTGTCCTTAGAAGCATTATAATAACTATGCCTGTATTTTTATTGGAGGAGATTTGATTATGCCTGATTTCAAAAAGGGAATCTATGACGCTGTCACTTCAAAAGAGCTCACCTATGAGCAAAAGTTGAAAACTTTGGCCAATCTGGCTGAAAACGAACTGGATGTCCTGGATATTCCTGAAAGGACGAAATATTATTTTTCCACCGGTGCCATCAACGACTTGTTTGAAGGCCATGCCCCATATCGTCCGAGATATGTCATGCCTGATTATGAAAAATATCTGAAGAATGGTTCTGAATTCCTGAGGGTCAAACCTGCCAAGACATTTGATGATGCGATTTTCAATCTGATGATGATCTATCATCATGTTCCATCCATCACTTCCTTCCCGGTCTATCTTGGTTCATTGGATTATCTTCTTGAACCTTATGCGGACGGCTTGTCGGATGAAGAAATCAAGGATAAGCTACGTCATTTCCTGATGTTCCTCGATCGAACCATCGATGATTCTTTCTGCCATGCCAATCTGGGGCCGAAGGAAACCAGGGTGGGGAATCTGATTCTGGAAGTGGAGGAAGAACTTCAGGATACCGTTCCGAATCTTACCATCAAGTATGATCCTGCCATCACGCCGGACGGATTCATGGAGAAGGCTATCAACTGTTCTTTGAAATGTTCCAACCCTGCCATCTGCAATGATGTTGCAAACCGCGATTTCTATAAAGGCGGATATGGTATCTCTTCCTGCTACAATATTCTCCCTGTCGGTGGCGGTTCCTTCACGTTGACGAGGGTTACGCTTACCAAGCTTGCCCTTGAGACAAATGATATCGAGAAGTTCATCAATGTCGTTCTTCCGGAATGCCTGAAGTGTATCGCCGACTATGAGAACGAAAGAATTGATTTCCTGTTTGAAAAATCCAATTTTTTCACGACTTCGTTCCTGGTGAAGGAAGGCTTTATTTCCAAGGATCGTTTTGTTCCGATGTTCGGTGTCACTGGATTGGCCGAGTGTGTCAATACATTGCTGAAAGATAAAGGACTGAAGTATGGCACGGATAAGGAAGCAGATGATCTTGGTGTAAGAATCATGGATAAAATCAGAGAAGTCGTCGATACGTTCCATGCACATCATACACCGCTTACCGATTATCATTTTGTCCTGCATGCTCAGGTCGGACTTGATTCTGACAAGGGTATCACTTCCGGTGTCAGGATTCCCGTCGGTGATGAACCGGAGAACTTCTTGGATCATCTTCGCCATTCAGCAAGATATCATTGCTATTTCCCTGCAGGTGTCGGAGACATCTTCCCGATTGCTGACAATGTCAAGCAGAACCCGGCAGCTCTTCTGGATATCGTGAAGGGAGCATTCAGAATCGGTGTCCATTATATGTCTTTCTATTCTGCCAACACGGATTTGGTAAGAATCACAGGATATCTGGTCAAGCGTTCGGAGATGGAAAAACTTTCCAAGGGAAATCCTGTCATCAAACAGACGACAGTTCTTGGAATGAAGAATTACAACGTGAACAACCTTAAGGAAAGAAAGGTCAGAATGGCTTGATGTACAGGGTTCCTGTCAATAAGATCATCGACCTTTCGACGGTCGATGGACCAGGGCTCAGAACCAGCATCTTTGTCCAGAAGTGTAACATTCATTGCTTGTATTGCCATAATCCAGAGACTCAAAGGATGTGCATCCATTGTGGCAGGTGTGTGAAATCCTGCCCGTCTGGTGCCTTATCGATACAAGATGGCAAGGTGGTCTGGAATAAGACGAAATGTATCTCATGTGATACATGCATTGCCGTCTGTCCGAACCATGCTTCTCCAAAAATCGAATACCTTACTGCCGAGGATGTCTATTCCCGGATTCGGAAGAACGTCGGTTTCATCCGTGGCATCACGACTAGCGGTGGGGAATGTTCTCTCTATCCGGAATTCCTGACTGAACTCTTTCGCCTTGCCAAAAAGGATGGATTGACCTGTCTTATGGATTCCAATGGCATGGTCGATTATTCCAAGTATCCTGAATTGATGGACGTCACGGATGGTGTCATGCTTGACATCAAGTCCTGGAAAGATGATGTCTATACGAAGTTGGTCGGATATTCCAATCAGATGGTCAAGAAGAACCTGAAGTATTTGGATGGCGTTTCCAAAATCGAAGAACTGAGAATCGTCTACGTGCCAGGCTATGTCGACGCCAAGGATTGCCTCCTTGGTATTCATGATACGCTTGCTTCCGAACATATAAGGAAGACGAGAATCAAACTGATTTCCTTCAGGAAGAACGGTGTCCGTGGCGAGCTTGAGAATCATCCTTCTCCGAGCAAGGAAGAAATGGATGAACTTCAGGCCTATGCAGAAAGTCTTGGATTTGAAAATATAGAAAGGAGATAACATAACATGAAAGATCAAAATTGTGCATATTGTATGAGAGAAGAAAAACCGGAGCTTTATCAGGGATTCGGTTATTATGTGATGGATCTGAAAGTCAGTTCATTATATGTTTTCAGGGAACAGTCCCACTTGGGAAGATGCATTGTCGCCTATAAAGACCACGTCTCTGAAATCGTCGATATTTCCAAGGAAGAGAGAGAACTGTTCCTCGAGGATATCGCAAATGTTTCGTCTGCAATCCATGAGGCCTTCCATCCTGATAAAGTCAATTACGGATTTTATGGAGATACAGGAAAACACCTTCATTGTCATCTTTGCCCAAAATACAAGGATGGATATGAATGGGGCGGTGTATTCCTGATGAATCCACACCTTCATGATCTTCCTGATGAAGAACTCGAGAAGATTGCTCAGAAAATCAAGGCACATCTGAAATAGAAAAGGGGGCTGTTGCAAAACCTTGAGAAAATCAGGGTAGGGGCAACAGCTCTTTTTCTTTCCCCATCTTTTGTTTTACTTCTTCATAACAGTTTCTATATAGGTGTCCGTTTTCCAAACTTCAATGTCAGCAATGCTTCGGATTTGATGAAGAAAGGTGCTGGACCGACATTGTGCCTGGTCGGACATTTTATCTTTGTCATTCTTGGCGGAGGCTTCATGGTTTTCAGCGGCTTTGTCTTCCGACGCTTCATTTATGGAGCTTTGATGGAAGGTGTTTTGTTTGCGATACTTATCGTTGTTTTTTATATCTTGGGAAGAAAAAGGTTGGATTATCTTCTGAAATCAGAGATTTTCTAGAAGATAATCCGTGAATTTCGAAAAAGCAGAAGGAATGGAATAGGTTTCCTGGATATCTGCTTTTCTTACCTCTATCATGTCTTTGAGTGGCTTATCGAGACAGACGACATAGCTTTGCATCTGCCAGATGAGATGTGTAAATACATGTTTTGCTTCAATGCCTTTCCTGATGTCAAAATAGGATATGCCTAGCTTTTCCAAATGTTTTTTGACGTCATCAGGATTCATCTTGGAATCTACATTGGGATATTCGTAGAGAGAGGCAAGCAGTCCGTGTTCTTCTCTTTTTCGGATATAGGTTTTGTCTTTATAGATGAAAAGGAAGACTGTCTTATCCAAGACTTTCTTTTCTTTCTTTTTCTTCTTTGATGGGTAGGTTTTATAGGAACTGTCATGGAAGCAAAGACATTCTGTACGCAATGGACAAAGATTACATTTTGGAAGCCCGTTCGGAAGACATACAAGTTCCCCTAAGTCCATCAAGGCTTGGTTGAAGAGGCCTGGATTGACGGTCATTCTTTTTAAAAAATAGTATTCGCAGTCCTTTTTTGCCTTGCCATAATCTATGGAATGAGGGTACTCGGTAAGTCGGGCAAATACACGGAAGAGGTTTCCGTCTACTGCGACTGCCTTTTCATGGAAGGCGATGGAAAGGATGGCGGATGATGTATATTCGCCGATTCCAGGAAGGGAGAGAAGCTCTTCCTTCAACTTTGGAAAAACTCCATGGTAACGTTCCTGAATGATGATTGCTGTCTTATGAAGATTCCTGACTCTTGAATAATAGCCTAGGCCTTGCCATAATTTGAGATAGACATCTTCTTCACATTTGGCGAGGCTGGCAATTGTGGGAAGGGCAGAAAGAAATCTTGTGTAATATTCTTTGACAGTCTCTGCCCTGGTCTGCTGAAGCATGATTTCGCTGAGATAGACATGATAGGGATCGTCATCTTTTCTCCATGGAAAATCCCTTTTGTTGAATCCATACCAATAGGAAAGAACATCCTCGAAGGATGCGACCTTTTCATAGGCAAGACGAGGACTGCCGTCTTTCAGATGGATGATTCCACAGTAGGTGAAACCCATCTTCTGAATCAGGCGTTGCATCGGGATGTTGTCTTGGTGGGTATCAAGCCTGAGATGTCTCATTTGAAGGAAGGCAAAACGGATAAGACTGGAGGAGTATCCTTTCTGATGCGTGCGACAGGCAAGCTTGTGGATGGTGAAATAAGGGGAGTCATCTTTCCAACTCCCCTCTATGTCGGCATAGGTTTCCTCTGCTTCTTCCTTCAGGCTGAATGCAGCTTCTATTCTTCCGGCATCCAGCAAGACATAGGAAATACCTTTTTTGATGTCGGATAAGACAAGTCTTGTGATGGCTGGTAAGTCCTGCCATTGGTTTGGATTATTGTTCTTTGCCATGTATTCTCTTGCTTCTTTATAAAGGGCGAGAACATCGAGAGAATCTTGTGCCGTTGTTTTTCTGATTTGAATCATGGTTTTATTATAGATTTGTGAATGGCTTGCGACAAGAAGGATGCACAGCGAACATAAAAAAGAGGGTCAGCCGAAGCTGACCCAATATTGAATCTAGAAGGAATTAGTAAGAGTATTTTCCTTCGGCACGGATTGCAGCCTGAGCGGCAGCAAGTCTTGCACCGGGGACACGGAACGGAGAGCAGGAAACATAGTCGATACCGGCATCGTGGAAGACCGCGATGGATTCCGGATCGCCACCAGCTTCGCCGCAGATACCGCAGAGCAACTTCGGGTTGGCAGCCTTGCCTTCCTCAACCGAGAGCTTGATGAGTCTCTTGACGGCATCGGCATCGATGGTCTTGAACGGATCGAAGTCGATGAGGTTGTTGTTGAGGTACTGGTTGATGAAGGCGGAGTAGTCATTTCTGGAGAAACCATAGGTGAACTGGGTAAGGTCATTGGTTCCATAGGAGAAATAGGCAGCTTCAGCACCGATTTCACCACCGGTGAGGGCGGCACGAGGAGTTTCGATCATGGTACCGACGATGTACTTCATCTTCGGATCGAAGGTGGATTCGGAGATGATCTTGTCGGCGACTTCGCTGACCAAATCCTTGACGAACTTGAATTCCTTGACAGCGACAACCTGAGGAACCATGAGGGAAGCTTCAAGATGGACCTTCTTGCCGTTGTTCTGGGCAGTGAGAGTTTCTTCGGCTCTCAAGGCAGCTTTGATGACGGCTTCAGCCTGCATCTTACCGATTTCAGGATAGACGACATCCAGACGGCAGCCACGGAGACCCATCATCGGGTTGGTCATATGAAGTTCAGTGATTCTTCTGTTGACTTCTTCGACGCTCTTGCCAGTCTTCTTGGCGAGGTCAGCGACATCTTCCGGCTTGGTCGGGAGGTATTCATCGAGCGGCGGGTCAAGCAATCTGACATTGAACTTGACGTTGCCGAGCTTGACGAACATCTTGTAGAAGTCTTCTTCCTGGAATTTCTCGAGCTGTTCGAGATATTTGACTCTTTCTTCGGTAGTGGAGGAGAGAATCATTTCCTGCATGATGATAAGTCTGTCCTTGCCACGGAACATATGTTCAGTACGGCAGAGACCGATACCATGGGCACCGAAGCGGATGGCATTGGCAGCCTCTTCCGGAGTGTCGGCGTTGGCATAGACTTTGATTCTGGCATACTTGTCAGCCCACTTGAGGACTTTGACGAAGTTCGGATTGTCTCCGCCTTCCTTGGTTTCGACAGCGCCATCATAGATGGTACCGGTGGAACCGTTGATGGAGATGACATCGCCTTCCTTGTAGGAATGACCACCTAAGGTCATGGTGCCAGTGGCTTCATCGACCTTCAGTTCACCGCAACCGGTGATGCAGGTCTTACCGATCTGACGGGCGACGACGGCAGCGTGAGAGGTCATACCACCGCGCATGGTGAGGACACCCTGGGCAGCGACCATACCACCGAGATCTTCCGGAGATGTTTCGGCTCTGACCAAGATGAGCTGAGCCTTCTTGTCCTTGGCAACGATCTGCTGAGCTTTTTCAGCGGAGAAGCAGATGTGACCGACGGCGGCACCCGGGCCGGCAGCATTGCCGTGGCCGATGATGACGGCCTTCTTTTCGGCTTCTTCGACAAAGGTAGGATGCAATAACTGATCAAGAGATCTCGGATCGACTCTCAGGACAGCTTCCTGTTCGTTGATGAGGCCTTCCTTGACCATATCGGTTGCAACCTTGAGAGCGGCAGGTCCGGTTCTCTTTCCGTTTCTGGTCTGGAGGAAGTACAAGGTTCCGTCTTCGACAGTGAATTCGAAGTCCTGCATATCCTTATAATGCTTCTCGAGCTTCTTGGCGGAATCAACCAACTGCTTGTAAATCTTTGGCTGAGTTTCCTTGAGGGCATCGATGTGGAGAGGAGTACGGATACCGGCAACGACATCTTCGCCCTGGGCGTTGATGAGGTATTCAGCGAAAATCTTGTTGACACCATCGGTAGGCTGACGGGTGAAGCCGACACCGGTACCGGAGTTGTCATTCATATTTCCGAAAGCCATCTGCTGGACATTGACGGCAGTACCCCAATCATACGGGATGTTGTTCATCTTTCTGTAGAGATAAGCTCTCTCGTTGTCCCAGGAGTCAAAGATGGCCTTGACGGCAGTCATAAGCTGATCCTTAGGATTGCTCGGGAATTCTTCACCGAAAGTCTTGAGATAGTAGGCTTTGTATTTTTCAATCAAAGTCTTGAGATCTTCGACTTCGACATCTTTATCATTGGTGATGCCACGTGCTTTCTTGATTTCATCGAGCATGGCATCCATTTCGGTTCTCGGATGTCCTTTGGCGATGTTGGTGAACATCAAGATGAAACGTCTATAGCAGTCATAGGCGAATCTAGGCTTTCCGGAGAGCTTGGCCAAGGCTTCGACGGTTTCGTCGTTCAAGCCGAGGTTCAAGATCGTATCCATCATACCAGGCATAGAGACTCTGGCACCGGAACGGACAGAGACGAGAAGCGGCTTCGGGCCTTTGCCGAAGGTCTTTCCGGTTCTCTTCTGTAATTCCTTGATATTTTCCTCAATCTGCTTCTGGATGTTGGTCGGGATCTTCTTACCATTGGAATGATAGGCAGTGCAAGCCTCGGTGGTGATGGTGAAACCATCCGGAATGCGGATTCCGATATGGGCCATTTCGGCCAAACCGGCACCTTTGCCGCCTAAGAGCGGTTTTCCTAATCCATAAGCTTCTCCGAAGGCATAGACGAATTTGCCAGGAACTGCTTTTGTGGCAGTCTTTCTGGTAGTTGCCTTCTTGGTAGTTGCTTTTCCAGCAACAGTTTTCTTTGTTGTAGGCATTTTTCCTCCTAGTTTGTAATAAATTCAGGTTTTACCCAAAGGGTATTCTAGCATAAAAAAATAATGAAAGAAATAGAATTGAAGTCACTTGCTTCTTGTATACAAGTTTTGCCGATAACTAAGCCGATTTTTGACTTTTTCAGGTGGCTTTTCAGACACCTGGATTTGAATCGGAAATGACGTTTTCAAAATGGCTTTACAGTGGATTCGTATCGCTTACATTTCTCTTGCTATTTGGCTTTTGCTCAGTTAAAATATTATTACAAAGTATTATTTTTGTATTAGTAAAAAATAACATTTTGCCTATTACAAGTTGCCCGTTGTTTCAGCATTCAAAGGAGCCTTGTCCATGAATAAGAGAAAGTATGAATTTGCTCAGGAATTGAATCACCAGATGAAGAAAAAAGGTTTTTCCAAAGTTTCGATTTCTGACATCTGCGAGAGTATGAGATGCTCTCGTCAGAGTTTTTACTATTATTTCAACACGCTTCACGATTGCCTGGCTTATTTTGTCAGGGATTCTTTGAAAACCCAGATTCGCGAAGATTATTTGATTTCAGATGTCTTCAACTATTTTGACAACAATGCTTCCTTTATAGCTCTTTGCAACAGCGACGATGAATCCAGGGCCATTTTTTGGGATTGCATCTATGATTTCACCAAGAAGATGTTGGACCTCATCTTTTCGAGGAACATCATGGAATATCTGACTTTGTATACAGAACAAAAGGATGCTTTGATTTCTTTCTATATTGCAGGTTTGCTGGAAGTCGTGAGAATGTATGTTCAGAACAACTATCTGCCTTCCAAGGAAAAGTGCATCGATTATTGCAAAGCCATAATCGGCTCTGCCGAAACGACCAAGGAAGCGATTCTTAGATTCAATCGTTGATGGTTTTCTTTTTATGATTTCAATCAGGGAGATAAAATATGGATTTTGATTTTCAATGTCCGACCAAGATATATTTCCGCAATGAAGGTGTTTCTCAAATTGGCCGTATCATTGCAGATGATTATCATTTCAATAAGGTCTATTTTATAT
>JAJVUU010000135.1 GCA_021621525.1 Caryophanales bacterium | reverse complement strand
TGGACGGTTTGAGGCTGGTGAGAATACTTCTTGGCATTGAGCAAGAGCGAGCCCGATCCCATGGTGGCATCGTAGAGGGTAAAGCCCTGCTCGTCTTCACGCCCTAAGAAGGCAATCTGAGTCATGAGCTTGGCTACAGGCTGCGGCGTATAGAACTCTCCTGCCTTCTTACCCGAGTCGGTCGCAAACTGACCAATCAAGTACTCGTAAGCATCCCCAAGCATATCACCCGCATGACCTGCCACATCCAGCACTGCTAGCTCTTTCATTACTGCACCGACTACAGAATTTGCTTTTTGAGGTGATGCTCCTAGCTTTTTGGAGTAGAGATCAATGTCCTCAAAGAGGTTCTCATAGAGATCATCACATTGCTCGATGTCTCGGAAGCCCTGAGCTAGATCTTCCAGTTGGAAGGTCCCTTCATTGACCCGATCCACCAAGGCTGTAAAGGTCAAGTCAGGCTTAAGAAAATAATTGAGCTCATCGGTGACGACGGAGATCAGCTCCTCTTGAGAAGCTGGATCCTCATAGTAGGATCGGTAAAGCGCCAAGGCTTCATCTAAGCTCTCTGTCTCCTCCTCCATGGTCTCCGCCACGAAGAAGAGCAACTTATCTGAGAGGTACTTGTAAAAGATCATCCCCAAAAGGTAAGACTTGTAGTCATTGGCATCCATCTTAGAGCGGAGCACATCCGCTGAGTTCCACAGGGCTTGGTAGAGCGACTGGGAGGTTTGTGTTGTTTCCATAGTAATTCTTTCTGATTTCTTTTAGACCTTTTCTTGTTCCAGTGGGACGACGGCGAGGGTCTTGCCCAGACTGGCTAAGACTCTCAAGACCGTGTCCAATTGAAGACTGGTCTTTCCTGTCTCCATCCGAGCGATGACCGGTTGACTGACTCCACTGAGTTCTTCTAGTTTCTTTTGGCTAATGCCCTTTTCATGCCGAGCTTCGATCAGCTCTGTCATAATCGCGACCCGCAGATCACTTTCCAGGATTTCTTCCTTGGTGAAGAGCTCTGCTCTCACATCTTTCCAATTGCTGCCGATGGCACTATTCTTCATCTCTTAGCCCTCTTTCCTTCAAATCTTACAACTCCCTCTTGGCTTTCTCGATCTCTCGTCTAGGTGTCTTTTGCGTCTTTTTGACATTAGGTCTCTGTGATCCTTACACTTCTCTACTGAAAATAACTTGAGGTGCATATCCCCCGAGGTTGGTTAATTTTTTTATACGTTGTGTTAC
>JAJVUU010000087.1 GCA_021621525.1 Caryophanales bacterium | reverse complement strand
GAATGGTGACCATCAAAAGGATTTTTCCCTGAGTCAGGCTTCTTTCCTTCCGGATTCTCTCATGTTTCTTCTTTTTATAAAGAGCCTTGGTCTTTTTCTTTTCCTTTCCTTCCTGATAGCTCTCGTTGGAGGCAATCAGCTGATCCAAGGAAAGGGAAAGAGTATTCTTCTTCACCTCACTGGAGGGTTCTTCCATCGTCTCTGAAGATTGCGAAGCATCGGAAACCGGAGGAAGATTCTTGGCGACGTCTTCCTGTTCCTCGAAAGAATAGACATCCATGTTGGAAATCTTCTTTCTGAGCTTCTCATATCTTTCCACACGACTTTTCGTTTCCATTCTAAACCCTCTATAAGATTATAATGAAAAGCTTGAAAAAAAGCGACATCCCAAGCGAAAATAGTTGTAAATCGAAAGAGTTTTTCATAGAATAGTATGCATGCCGTCATAGCTCAGTTGGTAGAGCACTCGATTCGTAATCGAGCGGTCGTAGGTCCGATTCCTATTGACGGCACCATGTCATAGTTCCACTGGCACCTTCGGGTGCCTTTTTTCTTATTCAGGAAGTCCTTTGGTCAGAATCCTTGCAGGGTCATTCCTATGTTCTACTAGAAGGGCAACAGCCAAGCTTAGGAAAAAGCCAAGCACATAACCGGAGAAATCAATCAGGACATCCTTGAAACTGCCTGATCTTCCGCTCGTAAAGAGCTGAAGGATTTCAGAGAGTCCGGCTAGCAAGAAGCCATATAAGAGCATGAAGGAGGAAGAGAGAACCCTTGGCTTCCCTTTCCTGAAAAAGAAGATGACGATGAAAAGGGCAAAGACGGAAAGGACAAGGAAGCTTCCGAAATGTCCGACCAGCTTCCTCATCAAAGCATTGAGCCTATCGAAGGATTTGGTATCCATGACCGTCACGGATACATTCTGGACAGCTTTTATTTCAGGTTCCTTCTTCCAAGTCAAAGTGATGGCTACACTGCCTTTCTTCTTTCCGGTAAGATATCCATAGGCGTCAACGGATGCGATATCGTCATTGCTGCAGGAAAAGCTGACATCGGCATACGTGACAGACAGTCCTTCCTCATCTGAAACAAGAGTATAACCGATTTTCTTCGTCTCTCCGCATCGGATCAATGAAGTCTCGATGAGCAGGGACTTTGCCTTGACCTCTTCGGCAAAAAGAGTCACCGCGGCCTTCTTGTCAGGATTCGAGATGCTTTGGATTTCCAATTCATGTTCTCCTATAGATAACGGTGTGACGTGATTTTCAGAGATGCGTACATTTCCTTTTTTCTTAAGAATGCGAAATGTCTTGTCAGAGGCTTCTTCATTGAAGGACGGGAGAATATCCAAGGTTTTTCCGACATAGGTCTTCATCTCGGATTCACAAGATAATTCACTGACCGGGTAAAACGGCCCGTCTATGATCGTCAAGACCGAAGAGAAAGATACATCCGGATTCTCCTTGGAAGAGATGCCAAGAGTAACTTTCCCGGGTTTATAGGTCCTGACACAGCCTTGCCTATCGATGGTGGCAAGCGTTTCGTCCGAACTTGTGAAAAGGATATCGGAAAGAGAGAAATCAGGTTTGTCCGACTTGACCTTCATCCTTGAAGTCATCCCTGCAACCAGATCTCCCTTGGTGGTCAGTTCAAACGAAAGGGAGGAAATCTTCTTTTCCATGACATGGACAAGGAAGGTAAAGGAAACATCCTTGTCGACAAGACACTCAGCCTTCACCTTTGCCTGTCCTTCCTTCTTTCCTGACAGATTGCCGGAGGACAAGGAGACGATGTCATTCCCGGATAGGATTTCATAACAAGCTCTCTTGTCGGATGTGTTCTCGGGAAGGATCAAAGGAGCAAGACTGACTCTTTCTCCGACATAGAGAGAATACTCATCTTCCAAAGACAGAGAAGAAGGAAGGACTGCCTTTGGTTCCTTTCCGAAATCCAACAGCGAAGCAAAAGTCCTGGACTGAAAGGATGATTTCGTTCCCGACATGGAGCCTTCAAAAAGAATCAGGCCAGACAGGATGATGAAGAAGACAGGAAATAGATATTTCCACCATCGCTTTTTGTTTTTCATGGTACCGGACATTCTACCATGAAAGAATGCCCATATGTGAAAAAAGCAACCAAAGATACGATAATCATCTACCAGGAATCCGCTTTATTTTGATAAAATATAGTCACAGGAAAGTTCAAGAATACATGTTTCATTTCGAATACGACGGAATCAGCATCGCACACAAGCTCGACCATGCTTCCTCACCCCTTGACGAATACGGCAAGCATATGCATTCCTTTTATGAACTCCTTCTTTTTGTCAAAGGGAATGTCGTCTACAACGTGGAATCCCAAAGAAAGGTCCTTGAAGAGGGGGATTTCGTTTTGATTCTTCCCGGACAATACCATTTTGCCAGCGTAAACAAAGATAACCTCTATGAAAGATATGTCCTGAAGTTTCCTTCCTCCATGGTTCCTCTCTCTTTGCAGGCAAGGCTGAGAGAAGAGAATGTACACTTCTTCGTCAAGAACCAATATATCGAGAACATCATCACGAATCTGGACATATGCCAGAAGCTCTTTTCCGAAGAAGATTTCTTCTACATGTCAAAGTCAAAGATCCTTGAAGTCCTGCTTTATCTTGCCAAGATAGCCGAAAACATTGAAAACGAACATCCGGATTCAAATCTTTATCGAATCCTGAAATACATCAAGGAGCACCAGACCGAAGACCTTTCCGTAGATAAGATTTCCAAAGATCTCGGTCTTTCCAAATCCTATCTTTTCGCCTATTTCAAAAAAGAGATGAAGGTGACTCTGATGAAATATATCCGCTCCAAGAAGGTCATCTACGGACAATATCTCATACGTCAGGGAACTTCCCCGAAAGAAGTCGCAAAGAAGCTCAGCTTCAAGGATTATTCCACTTTCTACAGGGATTACGTCACCACATTCGGCTATTCTCCGAACAAAGAGCAGACGAAACAGTCGTAAAAGAGGAAATGCAATTTTCTATAGTTGAGTTTGCAATTTAAAGCGCTTTCTATTTTTCGTAAAATACATGATGGATTATTACGCTCGATATTCCATCTTCAGCAGAGAAAATTCGCCGAAAGATTCAAAGAAAGGTAATATACAATGAGAACACAGACTATCATCAACGACGGCTGGCTTTTTACCATCGATGGCAAAGAACCGACCAGCATCAACCTTCCCCATTCCTGGAACGGAGAGGACGGACAGGACGGAGGCAACGACTACCTCAGGACGATTGCCACCTATAGGAAGACCTTTGCCAGACCAGATCTCAAGGAAGATGAATCTCTCCTCCTTCAGTTCGACGGAGTCAATTCCCTTGCCGATGTCATCCTCAATGGCGAGAACCTTTTCCATCATGAGGGTGGATATTCCAGATTCATCGTCGACATCACAACTCATCTAAAGGATGAGAATGAACTTGTCGTCAAAGTCGACAACACGGCTCATCCGAACGTCTACCCGGATGCAGCTGATTTCACCTTCTATGGTGGCATATACCGCGATGTCTCTTTTATCAAACTGAACAGACGTCATTTTGAATTCCATCCGGATTTCGCTCCTGCCCTCAAATGCACACCAAAGGTCAGCAAAGGCAAGACCACTCTCCTTGTCCAGGCCAAAGCCAACACAGATGATGCTGATATCCTTCTGAAGCTCTTCGACAAGGAAGGCAAGGAAGTCGTCAGCTTCAAGGCAAACGAAGAGATTGAACTTCACGACATCCATCTCTGGAACGGTCTGAAAGACCCATATCTCTACACCGTCAAAGGATATCTTATGGACGGAGATACCATCCTTGACGAAGTCGAAAGCAGGATCGGTTTCAGAAGCTTCAGAGTCGACCCGAAGAAAGGCTTCATACTCAACGGAAAGGAATATCCATTGAGAGGTGTCGCAAAGCACCAGGACAGGCCTCATGTCGGAAACGCCATCACAAAAGAGGATATGGACGAGGATATGGCTTTGCTCAAGGAAATCGGAGCCAACACCGTCCGTCTTTCCCATTATCAGCATGACCAGCATTTCTATGACCTCTGCGATGAGAACGGCCTTGTCGTCTGGGCTGAAATCCCCTATATTTCCAAATATCTGAGGGAAGGGAATGCCAATGCCAAGTCCCAGCTTTCCGAACTCATCCATCAGTGCTACAACCATCCCAGCATCGTCTGCTGGGGCATCAGCAACGAAATCACTATGTATCGCAAAGAATTCGGAAAAGCCTGCAGAGAAGACCATCACGTCCTCAACGACTTCGCACATAAGGAAGACCCGACTCGTCTCACAACCCTTGCCTGCTTCTCCATGATGAACATCTTCAACCGCATCGCCCACATCACTGACCTTGCATCCTACAACCTTTATTGGGGTTGGTATGTCCCATTCACACCAGTGACTTGCTGGATTCTTGATATGTGGCATCTCTTCTACAGGAAGTCTCCTATCGGACTTAGCGAATACGGAGCCGAAGGCATGCCGAATCTCCACTCCTCCCATCCAAGGCGTTTTGACAACACCGAGGAATATCAGGCCATCTATCACGAGAAGATGCTCAAGGACTTCGAAAAGAGACATTACATCTGGGCTACCCATGTCTGGAACATGTTCGACTTCGGAAGCGACGGAAGAAACCAGGGTGGTGAAAAAGGTATCAACCACAAAGGTCTTGTCACCTTCGACAGAAAGACAAGGAAGGATGCCTTCTATATCTGCAAGGCATATTGGAGCAACGAACCATTCGTCCATATCTGTTCCAAGAGATATGTCAACCGCTGTGAGGACAGAAGCCTCGTCAAGGTCTATTCCAACCAGAAGGAAGTCACCCTCTTCGTCAACGGAAAGAAGATTGAGACCAAGCAAGGCGACAAGGTCTTCAAGTTCAACATCAAGCTTGAAAAGGAAAACCAGATCAAGGCCATCAGTGGCAACCTGGAAGACACTTCCACCATCATCAAGGTCGATTCTCCCGACAAGAGCTATGTCGTTCCCAAAGGCGGAAACAACATGAGCTGGCAGAAGTGATCGGATTCCATCAAAAAAACAGGCTGTCAGGACGGAAGTCCCGGCAGCTTTTTTCATGGAATCTCAAAATGTTTCATCATTCTGTTGTTGGTATTGAAGGAGATTCTCAAGGTGCCTCTTCCTGTCAATTCCGTAATCATCTTTGATCACCGTTATCTGACGATACATCCTATCCACGAACTCCTTGGAATATTTCTTGGCTGCGATGGCTTTCTTGATATAGTCCATTCCATCCGGAAGCGTCTTGACTTCTGGAAAACTGACCCTGGAAATATCGCCAGTCGGGAAAATGACCATCGAAATCATCTTAGGAGGATGGTTACCACTGAAAAGAAGACCGAGGTTCCTGATATGTCGTTGATTCTGATATATCGGGTTATGGAATACAGAAGGTTTCTCATAAGGATTGGGGCGGAAAGCATTCCATATGGTCGATTCCCTTTTTCCACAAATCAAGCCATTGATATTCTTCGTTTCGATGACGAAGATACCGCCTTCGCAGATAAGAAGTGCATCGATTTCAGATGAAAACCCATTTTCGTTTTCAAAGCAGAAATTCGTGAACAAATACCCGTACTCGTGCTTCAAAAGATTCTCCAAAGCCTCGTCCACAAGCTTCTCACCAATTTTCCCCTTTTCCTTCTTTTTGGCATCAAAGGGATCACCTGGATTCGGAATCTGTAGATTTTCTTCATCAGGATTCCCTTTTTCAATATGGCTTTTTTCTTCAGGTTCCTTCTTTTCCTCGATTTTCCTGTCATCACTCTTGTTTTCGTCAATCTTCTGTTCCGGTTTTCTTATGTACTTGAAAAAGACGTAAGCCAAGGCAAGCGAAAGAACTACGACCAAGATAGATAACACAATCACAGCTGTCAGCATGAAATTCCTCCTTGAAAGGTAAGACTATTATAAGTCTGATTTCATATCCAGGCAACCATTTTTTATATCAACTTATTTATTTTGTATAAGTTGTTTTATTATGCTAAA
>JAJVUU010000086.1 GCA_021621525.1 Caryophanales bacterium | reverse complement strand
AATTTGTTTTATTATGCTAAAAAACAATCCACGAAAAAGCCTCCTCAGCCAAAGAAGGCCAAAGGAGGCTTTTTCAAATCAGTCTAACGCAATCAGCTTAGCAGCATCAGCTGCAGTCAGGACATAATCCTGATTCATGCTGCTGTTCTTATCGGATACATAGTGGATGAGATAGGTTCCATCGTTCTGCTTGGTTGCTTCGTTCTTCGTATTGTTGCAAAGGAAGACGAACTTGTCGTTTGCAAAATCATAGGACCAGGTTCCGAATTCATTGACGCCATAGGTGACAAAGCTGAACTTATAGTTATGGTTCTTATAGAAGTCGAAGCCGAACTTCGTGCCCGAGGTATTGGTCTTGTCGATATGGACAACCGTCTTGTTGAGAATCTTCTCGGAAGTAGCAAATTCCAGCGTGAAGGTCTGGGTCATCTTTTCAGAGAGATTGGAAACATAATCACAGACATAGGCATTCTTCGTCTCATCGAAGGTGAAGGTGTTGCTCTTACCCTGGCAGAGAAGGTCGATTTGGTTCTTCCTCTCATCATAACTGAAGGTACCCTTCTCACTGCTATAATAAGCTGCAAAGCCAAACTCATAGCTGCCGTCGGAGTTGAAGTTGAAGTAAGGCTTGGTGGTAGAAGAAGTCGTCAGCTGGGCATCGATATGAGGGAAGGTCTGACGGAAGGAAGTGTCATAGGTGACGAACGTCTGGGTAAGGGAGTCATTGAGCTTGGAGACATAGTCAAGCTTATAGCTTCCGTCTTCCTGCTTACTCATCGTATTGACCTTGTCCTTGCAGGTGAGAGTCACCTTGTCCGTAGCAGAATCATAGGACCATCCGCCGGTTTCCTGGCCGGTATGTCCCGACAAAGTGAAGTTGAAGGAATAGGTGTGGTCAGCAAGGAAGGAGATGCTGACATCCTTGCTCTTCTGTCCGGTGAGCTTGAGAAGGCTCTTGGAAACGAGGACATTGTAATTGTAGGTATCCAAGACGTAGTTCTGGGTAAGACCGGCATTGATCTTGGCAACATAGGCAAGATGATAGCCGTCAGAGGACTTGGTGAAGGTGTTGACCTTATCTTCGCAGGTGAGAGTGACAAAGCCTTTATCGTCGATTGTCCAGGTTCCGCTCTCATCGATGTGATTGGCATCCCAGAGGAAGTGATAGGTGTTGTCAGCCTTGAACTGAAGCTTGATGTCACCATTCTTCTGTCCCTTGAGAGTCAGGATGTTCCTTCCGAAGGTGGCATCCCAGGCAGACTTCGAGATGGTGTAATCCTGGGTGAGCTGGCCGTTCTTGGAATAGACATAATGAATAGTGTGACTTCCGTCAGCATTCTTCTTGCTGGAATAGGTCTTTTCTCCGATAGTCAGAGTCAGAGCATCCTTATCGGCATCATAGCTGTAGCTTCCGCTTTCCTTGGCAGGAGTACCAGTATAGGCGAATGTGTAGGTTCCGCCTTTATAGAGCGTAAGACCAATCTCAGCCTTGACGTCTCCCTTCAACTCCAGAAGAATCTGGAAGGAGTTCTCCCAGTCTGCCTTGGAGATGGTGTAATCCTGAGTAAGCTGATCCGACTTGGAATAGACATAGTGGATGGTATATCCGCTCTTGTCTTCCTTGGCAAGTGAGACTACGCTATGATTCTCTCCGGCCGTCAAAGTGAGCGTATCGGAATCAAGGTCATAGCTCCAGCTTCCTTCTTCAGAGACTTTGTTCTTTTCCCAGGCAAAGACATAGGTGGAATCCTTGTATAAGGTCAAGGTGATTTCCTTGTTCTTTTCCCCTTCCAGGGCAAGAAGGATTTCTTTTTCAGGAACATCCGGTTCATCGCTTCCGTCATCCTCATCCTTTTCACGGACTTCAAAGCCATATGGAGAAATGGTAGAACCATCCTCGGCTTCATAGCCTTTCTTGGTAAGGTTGTAGGTATGGACGGAGCTCATGCTCAGTCCCCACCACTGGTCGAAGTTGGTAGAGCTTGTCAAATCAAACTCCATGTCGCTTCCGTTGTTGGAGGCATACATATATCCAAGACCATCCTTGAACTTGACGACATCATAGTCATCCGTGGATAGACTTGGGTAGGTAGAATAGGTTCCACAGCCTAAGAAGGTCGAAACCGGCATTTCGGCATTCTTGCTATCCATGGCAAAGCTGTTGACAAAATAGTTGCTGTCATCAATAAGGGAGACCATCTTGACGGTCGGACGTCCGCTGTTGGCAATTTCGAAATAGGTGTTGATGGTAGAGATACCTGTGGCAACGGTGGCACCATTGTCATTGTCTCCAAGAGCAAAGGTTCCATCCGTCTTGACGACGAACTTGGTGACATCCGTATTGTAGGCAGAAAGGAAGGCAGCCTTCCTGGAAGCCTCATCATGTCCGTTGGTATAGACAACGTTTTTGTCACCTCCACTGCGATCGACGAAGACATTCGTCGAAAGAGATAGGGAAACGACATTTCCTTGCCTGGTGTAGGTGCCAAGCATGTTGAAGGAAGAGACGGTCCTGTTGGAACTGGCCGTCTCCTCTCTCTTGAGATGGACAAGCATGAAACGATTTTGGTTAAGAAGAGTCAGCTGCTGGGTAAACTTGACATTTCCTTGAGTGCTGACGACACGGTAGACCTGAGGGACAAAGACCTCCGTCTCCGTATTGCCGGAAGAAGTTTTGTCGGAACTCGTGTTTCCGGAATTGCTGGCATTTGGTTTGGTGTACTGCTTTTCGACATTGTTGAGGTAGATGTTGTAGAACAGACCAAACAAAGAGAAATTGGAATAATCGCAGGAAGTCAGCAAGGAACAGCTGAGCAATCCGAGACCTGCGGTAAGGACAAACTTTTTCTTATTCTTGTTCATATTTCTTACTCTCCTGCATTGACGGCTCCGTCAGAGAGCTTCTTGAACTTCATATACTTCATCTGCTTGATGGAAGCGATGACAAGAAGGACGACGCAGGCAACACCACAATAGATGGTGCCATCGATGATGGCCATTTGCCACCAGGTCAGGACATTGAGAATGACGGTTCCGTCGGTAAGTCCGTTCATGGCATTGGAATTGGCAGTGACATAGAGGATTCTGTGGCAGGCCTGTCTCATGCAGTTGGTCATATGGACGTCATTCTTCTTTTCAAGTCTCTTCAGGAAGGACTTCTGTGAATTGTCGGAAGAACTGTCGAACGTATCGGTTCCGGCAGGAACGGCAAGATACGGATCATAGGTGGAACGGTTGTGGACCGATGTCGTGACACCGGAAGTGGTATAGTCGGAGACGGAATATCCATCCAAGCCCCATTCATGTCTTAAGACGTTAGTCATAAGTCCTTTATGGGCACTGGACCAGATGACGCCGACTCTGGAGAAGGCAGTCATAACATTGTACGCACCGCCTTCCTTGACGGCAAGTTCGAAAGGCTTGAGGTAGATTTCACGGATGGACTGCTCGTTGGCAAAAGTAGAGATGGAACGGCAATGTGTTTCTTCGTCATTCAAGGCAAAATGCTTGATGAAGACATAGACGCCCTTGGACTGGATGCCTTTGACTTCACTGGCAGCAATCCTGCCGGCAAGGAATCCGTCTTCGGAATAATATTCAAAGTTTCTTCCGGAATAGGCAGTCCTGTGGGTGTTCATGGCCGGACCATAAAGTCCGTTATAGCCAAGTCTGAGACCATCTTCACCGATATGCTTTCCGACTTCCTCCATGAAAGAGGTATTCCATGTGGCTGCCATGATGTTCTCATCAGTATAGGCGCACATGGTTTTGGAACTGCCGGTGATATCGGTAAGACTTCCAGAGAAGCCCTGAGGACCGTTTTCATCCTTGGTCTGAGGTTTTCCGACGCTGGTGACGGCAGCCATGCCATGGTAGCCCAAGCCGACCATGGAAGCCATGTCATCATAGGAAAGCTGATCAAGAAGCTTTTCCCACTTCTCGTCGTCGTAAGCCTTGCCACGAAGCATGATCAAGGAAAGTCCATTGCTTTGGTCCATCTTCGGCATGGTCTCGCCTTCGACGGTGACAGGGACATATTCCTTGATACCGGTCATTTCATCATGAAGTTTCTGATTGAGGGCAATCTTTTCACGAGTCGGCCAGGTAGAGACCCAGTTGCTTCTGGAAAGATAATCCATGTCGGCAAGTCCATAGTAGCTTAAGGAAGCGGAATCCATCTGATTGGTGATCTTGTTTCCATCAGCGCCCTTGGAATACGTCTCCTCATCGATGACGGAGACATCGAATTCATGGACATTGTCGGCATTACCTTCGGAAGAATCGCTTCCGATGGCCTTCATCAGGTTCTTGTTGGCGTTTCCTTTCTTGGCAATGATGTTGTTCAAGGCATCATGGGCATTGTTTCCGACGGAAAGGAAGTATTTGCCGGCATCCAGGATATAGGTCTTCTTGCCTTTGGCATCATAGGTGGCAAATTCAGAGCGATTGACGGAAATCGTGACCTTCTCCTTGGCACCGGGCTCGAGTTCCTTGGTCTTGGCAAAGCCACAGAGTTCGACAGAGGACTTCTCGATGCTGTTTTCCTTGTCGTAATCCGTATATTCGCTCTGGAAATAGACTTCGACGACATCCTTGCCCTTGCTCTTGCCGGTGTTGGTGACGGTCACAGTGACATCGATAGTGTCATTCTTCTCATCATATTTGAATTCCGGCTTGGAATGTTCGAAGGTGGTATAGCTTAAACCATATCCGAAAGGATAGGCAACATTGTCAAGATAGCTATATTCGCCGACACCGCTCTTCTGATAGACATAATCCTCATAGCGGGTCTCATAATAGCGATATCCGACATAGATGCCTTCCTTGTAGGCATTGTAATACATGGTGGAATCCAGACTGATGTCCTTCATATCCTTGGGATAATCATTGACATTGGTCCAGGTTTCGGAATAAAAGTTCTCCATGGCAGGGCTTGTCGTGTTGTCGTTACAATAGGTGTCGACAAGCCTTCCGCTCGGAGAGACGTTTCCGGCAAGAAGATCGGCAACGCCTTCCAGACCCTGAAGACCGGTATAACCGATCCACAAGGCGGCATCAACCTTGGAATCACCTTTGGTAAGGAAATCACATTCGATGGGGTTTGCCGAATTGACAAGAACAATGACCTTCTTGAAGGTGGACTTGGCATGATCGATAAGATCCAGTTCGTTCTTGGTCAGCTCCAGGGAATTTCCGCTTCCGTTGACGGTCTCGTCGGCATTACCCTGATGTTGTGTATCACTTGGAAGATCGTACATTTCTCCGCCGAGTCTGGATACGACGATGACGGCTGCATCGTTATAAGAGCTTAAAGAATTGCTGACACCATCAGCGGCAGTCAAGGTATTCCACGGGATTTCATTGACAGTGTAAGAGCCCTTGACGCCTCCGTCTCCGCCACGTATGGAATTGTCACCCTTCTTCGGATTGGTCTGATAAGCCTTCAAAATGTCCGGGTTAGAATAATAATCCCAGACGGTCTTGTTCACATCAAAGCCACGCTTGGTCAACGTTTCATAAAGATTCGGTGCACCATCTGCTTTGATGTCGGCAGAACCTGTTCCGCAGACAAGCATGTTGCAGCTGGAATGTCCTAAAAGAGTTATCTTCTCGGTCTTCTGAATCGGCAATGCATTGTTGTTGTTCTTCAGAAGGACGGAGCCTTCCTCAGTAAGTTCCTCGGCAATCTTCTTGTCGGCTGCCATAAGCTCGTCATCGGACTTGTAGTCGCTCTTGAAATACTCGGTGTCAATGGCATCCGTATTGGTTGCCTGAATTATCTTGGTACCAGAAACCCCCAAAGCCCTGTTGATGACGTTCCTATAGTTGTAGGTGATGCCATAGGCGACGCCAAGAGCGATGGACAAAGCACCTGTGATGCCAGCGGCAACATATAGTCCAATAGGCTTCTTGGGATCCTTGTCGGGCTTTTTGGAAGAGTTATCAGCGGATACGGTCTCCACCCTCTCTTCTTCCTTTTTGTTTTCCATAGATTCGTTTTCTTCCATGTAATCGACCTCCTTCATCTATGTTTTTTACATAGAGTATTATAACAC
>JAJVUU010000134.1 GCA_021621525.1 Caryophanales bacterium | reverse complement strand
TGGTCTTGATGAGCACGGTCAAAAGATCCAGCAAAAAGCAGAAGAAGCTGGGATTACGCCACAAGCTTATGTAGATGGGATGGCCGTTGGAGTGAAAGAACTCTGGCAATTACTCGATATCTCATATGATAAATTCATCCGTACGACAGACGATTACCATGAAGAAGTGGTGGCTCAGGTCTTTGAACGCTTGCTGGCGCAAGACGACATCTACCTTGGTGAATACTCTGGCTGGTATTCAGTCTCTGATGAAGAGTTCTTTACAGAAAGCCAATTGGCTGAGGTATTCCGTGATGAGAATGGCAAGGTCATCGGTGGGGTAGCCCCATCAGGCCACGAAGTAGAATGGGTCTCTGAAGAATCTTACTTCCTTCGCCTCAGCAAATACCAAGACCGCTTGGTTGAATTTTTCAAATCTCAACCGGATTTCATTACGCCAGATGGCCGTCTCAATGAAATGTTGAAAAACTTCATCGAGCCAGGCTTGGAAGACTTGGCGGTATCTCGGACCACCTTTACCTGGGGTGTACAGGTTCCATCCAATCCTAGACACGTTGTCTACGTTTGGTTTGATGCCCTTCTTAACTATGTGACAGCTCTTGGATATGGTCAAGAAGATCATGAAAACTTTGATAAATTCTGGAACGGAACCGTCTTCCACATGGTTGGAAAAGACATCCTTCGTTTCCACTCGATCTACTGGCCAATCCTTCTAATGATGTTGGATATCAAATTGCCAGAACGTTTGATTGCCCATGGTTGGTTTGTCATGAAAGACGGCAAGATGTCGAAGTCTAAAGGGAATGTCATCTACCCAGAAATGTTGGTGGAACGCTTCGGCTTGGATCCACTTCGTTACTACCTCATGCGCAGTTTGCCAGTTGGTTCTGATGGGACCTTCACACCAGAAGACTATGTGGCTCGCATCAACTATGAATTGGCCAATGACCTTGGAAACCTCCTTAACCGGACGGTGGCCATGATCAATAAATACTTTGGTGGTCAAGTTCCGACTTATGTCGAAAATGTCACTGCATTTGATGCAGATTTGGCTAAGGTGGTCGAAGAAAGTATTGCAGAGTACCACAAGCAAATGAATGCGGTTGATTACCCACGCGCTTTGGAGGCGGTATGGAATATTATCTCTCGGACTAACAAGTACATCGATGAGACAGCGCCTTGGGTCCTCGCTAAAGAAGATGGTGACAAGGAACAATTGGCAGCGGTCATGGCTCACTTGGCAGCTAGCCTTCGTGTCG
>JAJVUU010000012.1 GCA_021621525.1 Caryophanales bacterium | reverse complement strand
AAGGGGAGTTAGTCGAGTCAAGTTTTTGGCCTGACTTTTCTAACAGCCCCTTTTTATTTGATCTGGGAAAGGAACGGATTGTTTTCCTTCTCATTTCCAAGCCTTGAGATTCCTCCATGGCCAGGATAGACGACAAGGTTGTCGCTGAGAAGGGATAGTTTCTTCAAGGAAGACATGACAAGCGAAGAATCCGAAGTAACGAGGTCCGTCCTTCCGATGGAACCTTTGAAAAGGGTATCTCCGGTAAACAGGGCATTGTCATCCTCAAACAGATAGCATACGCTTCCCGCTGTATGGAACGGAGTCTTGATGACCTTGAAGCGGAATCCTTTCAATTCGATTTCCTCTCCATCTTCGACAGGGATGGTGGAGACATTGATGGAGACCTTCTCTCCGGTCATTCCGGAAGAATTGATGTTCGGATTGTTCAGCAAGGGGACATCCTCTTCAGCAAGATAGACAGGAACGTTCTTGAACCTCCTAAGAAGCTTGGGAAGACCTCTGATATGGTCAAAATGTCCGTGCGTCAGTAAAACACCTCCGACCTTTTCATAATGGGAGGAGATATAATCCAAGACATCATCCTTGGTCGAACCGATGTCGACGACCAGACAGTCGTGACCGATTTTTCCGATGACATAGGTGTTTGCCGAAAACTCATTCGGATTGTCTTCGAAATTGAATACTTTGACCATTGTTTTTCCCTACTTCCTTCATTATAGCCAAAACAATCCGGAAAAGAAAATGATTTTCTCTCCTTTCCTTCCATGAAGATTCCTGAAATTTGCATTCTTCCTTTTTTCATCCTTCTTTTTTGTATATAATAATAGCGTTTTACGAATTGAGGATTTTAACATGAGTAATAATACTGTCTATGAAGTACCGGAAGAAAAAGTCGATGGTATCCTTCTTCTTTTCCTGATTTTCCTCGGCTGGTTCGGAGGAGATAAATTCTATGTTGCCAAGTCATTCAAGAAAGGCTGGAAATTCGCCCTCGTCAAGTTTGCCTATAACCTGATCGGCCTTGGCATCATCTGGAATATCTTCGACATCGTACAGGCCCTTCGCAAGAAGTACCAATTTGATTTCCGCGAATATTTCCGTTAAGCATTCTTTTTCCATATCCAGTCCTTCTATGATAGACTATAGTCAACAAGGAGGAACTGTCTATGGTCAAGTTCATTAAAAACAAAGACACCGGTGAAGTCATCATGGTCGACGAAAAGGAGGCTCTCAAGGAAAACGAAGTGGAGCTGAAAGCCAATTCCACGGATGCTGCCTTCGAGAAGCATCTTCCTGTCATCAAGATTGACGGAGACAAGGTTCATGTCACCGTCAGCAGCGTCATCCATCCGATGAGCGAAGCCCATCACATCAGCTTCATTTCCCTCGTAACCGACAGAAAGGCTCAACTCAAGAAGTTATCTCCCACTCAGACTCCGGAAGCTGACTTTACCTTGGAACCTGGTGAAAAAGTTCTCAAGGCTTTCGAATTATGCAACCTTCACGGCCTTTGGGTAACCAACGCCTAAGCAAAACTGCCGCCGACCTGACTATCAGGAAAGCGGCAGTTTTTATTTTCCTTGTTTTCATCACTCTTCCATATAATAACGTGACCCTGCTTTTTCTCTTACTTGATAAACCTCAATAGGAAATCGGCGATGCCGATGATGATAAACCCATGTTCATCCATCGTTTCTTCCAGCGGCCTGTTGATGACAAGTATTTTCTGAAAAGAATCTTTGAGTGCGATAAACGGTCTGATTTCCCTTGCCCTGGTTTCTGAGGAAGAAACATCACTGCTGACCTGGATATAATATTTCCTCATCCCTTTTCTTGCTATGAAATCAATTTCATAACACTTGCGGATGCTGCTTCCATTCTTATCTTTTTCGTTTTTTTCAAAAGCACCGACATTGACGGTATATCCATTATAAATCAATTCATTGTATACCATGTTTTCCAACATCTGGCCTTCGTCTTCGTAGGCAAAGTTCAATCTTGCATTTCTTAAACCGTTATCAGCAAAATAATATTTCCTGAGTGCACCGATTTCACGGTTCCCCTTCACATCAAATCTTTTCGCCTCTTTCAGAATGAAAGAATCGATAAAATAATATATATATCGTTCTACAGTCTCTTTATCTATCACCTCTTTTGTCATCTTTTTATATATTTCAGCTATTCTTGCACTGTTGAACAATTGCCCCGTTTCTTCACTGACAATATTGCATAGGGAATCCAAAGTCTCACTTTTCCTTAACCTATTATGTTCCAATATATCTTTGAAATATGTTGCCTCAAACAAGTTTTTCAAATATTCTTTCTTTTCATCGTTCGGCTTTAAAACCGCCAGCGGCATTCCACCATATCTCATATATTCAAACACAATATCAGATGACGAACTTTTTTTATAATGACAAAATTCCTCAAACGAAAGGGGCATCAAAGAAATATTGGTCGCCTTGTCTCTGAATTCAGTGATGATATCGCTAGATAACATTTTTGAATTTGATCCCGTTGCATAGACGTCGATATACTTTTCTCTTGAAAGACCTAAAACCACTTCAACAAAAGTGATGATATCCTTATCTTCTTTTTTGGCAATCACATATTTGCCATCGGTATAAACAGGATTCACGATAGGAGTGACCAGTTGCAACTCATCAATGAACACATAATTCATCCTATCCTTATTGCAATGTTCCCTGATATATCTATCTAACTCAATCGGATTCCTATATTTGACATTCTTCAGCTCATCCAATTCTATTATCAGAATTTGTTCTTCCGACACTCCCGTCTCTATAAGATAATTTTTATAGATTTCCTTCAGCAAATAAGACTTTCCACATCTTCTGATACCCGTTATTATCTTTGGGAAACCATTTTCCTTGACTGATATCAATTTTGATAGATACAAATTTCTTTCGATCATACAAATCCGCCTTTTTTATAGAATTCTATGTTTTTTTGGTTTCATAATACCACATAAAAGAAGTATTGTCAATTTTGAACACGATTTTTTCATAGAATTCTATGTTTTTTTCGGTTTCATTCAAACCAAAAAGCATTCAAAGACGGCTTCCATCATCAATCCCTTCAGAAAGGGTTCTCTATTCCATCAATCCGAAGAGATCTTCGTCACCCAAAAGATAGCCATACGTATCCACTGCGATCAAAGTCAGGTTCTCAAACAAGGCATAGTATTTCCCAAGTTCGACCATGGAATATGGACTTTCATCCTTCTTTGAAAGAACGTCCGGATATATGGCATAATCCCTTCCATGGAAGGGGATGATGAGAGGAAACCTTTCATCATCCGTTCTCAAGACGGTTCCATGCTTCTCGCAGTCCTTCTTCAATGCTTCAAGCAAGGAATCCGGAAGAAGAGAGAAGTCTCCAAGGAGAGAGGATATCATCTCTGCATGGATGACACTTTCATGATATCCGACAATCCTCCTGTCATGATGGTTCTCATCATAAAGGAAGATACGTTTCCTGCTGACTCGGTAGGCTGAAAGAAGAGCCATGGATGAAAGCATATCGCTGTCATAGATGATGGCATGGTCAAACATATCATCCGGTATGGAATATAGTTCGTTCTCTCTGACGATGACGATAGGATAGTCATGGCTGAGCATATGAAGTCCGTCCATGTAATCCTGATAACCGAAAGACGTTCCTTTTTCCAGAAGGCGATCCGTGATTCTTTCCCGAAGGTCCAGATCTTCGACATACATCCGGTTTTCAAGACATAGGTTTGCCAAAGAAAAGTCGACGACATTCTTTTCCTTCGAAAGAGAAGAGACAAAGCTCTTCCTGATGGTGCAATAATCAGCACGGAAGGGAGCAAACTTCCTTTTTCCATCCTGATAGGACTGGTAGACGATAGAGGAGAAGAAGTCCTCCTGCAACGTATCCAGCCTTCTTCCTGCCTTGGCATATCTCTGGATGACGACATTCAGCAGAGTGCTTGCCGACTTCTTGGCATCCTGGAATTCAAGGTATTGATCAAAGTCGTCATATTGATATTGAGTCTCCTTGGAAAATCTGGCTTTGAGATCTGAAAAAGACATCGAAGTCAGATAAGAGAGATCCGATTCGAGATAGTCCTGTTCATATTCCTGAAGGAAGGAGAGAATCTCTTCATAGCTTTGATAGAGCCCGTCAAGCCTTGCAAGGGAATCCAGACGGAAAGCCTTGTCTTTCAGCATCCTTTTGACAAAGGGGAGTTCCAGGCTGAAGAAGTCATGATTCCTTTGATATTCCTTGACCTTGTTGACATAGGCAATATTGGCTTCGATTTCAACGACACCATTCATCGTCATGACGCTCTCGCCATAGACTTCGACATAGAGCGGCAGGATGTCCTCAAGACGGCTCTTGCTTTGACAATAGGCTTTGATGACACGTATGATCTGTTCCAAGTCGTACTCATCTTCCAGCTGAAGATGTCTTCTCGCCTGCAGCCTTGAAAGATGCCTCAGGAAAGGATTCTTCGAATCCAACCTGCGTATAAGCTTATATAAATCAAGAGAGAAGAATTTCTCATCGAAGACGTTCTTCAAAAAGAGTCTGGAAGAAGACAGAGACTGGTATGCCTTCTTCAAGGAAAGAAGGCTATATTCCTCCTCCTTCTTTTCATCGATACGGAAATATTTTCTTGGAAATCCGTTGTATTGACTCAAAAGATGTCCGATTTCATAATACCGGCGGAAATCCTCCAAAGAACGGATGTCGATGTCATATTTGCTGAAAAGTTCATTCTTTTCAATATCCGTCAGGAAGCTTTCCAGACTTTGCATCAATCGAAAAAGAAGAAGCTGAAGTCCGTCATAGCTTTCCTTTTGATTTGGCATGGTCAATCCATAATAGGGATGATCAGAAAGATGGGTCCTTCTTATCGAATCCAATTTCCTAAAAGTATCAAAGAAAACCTTATCCAAAGAGAACTGCTTTTCGTCATAGGAAGCAAGATTGAGATCAAGCGTTGCCTTATCTGGCTTGAATTCGGATAAATTCTCCACATTCAGATAAGAAGAAAGAAGAGAATAGCATTCCTTCTTCTTTTCAAAGAAAGAGATGTGTTTCCTTTCTGTCTGATACGTATCCTTGAGAAACCTGTTCTCTGTCAAAGAAAGACCTTTGGGTTCCTTTTTCCTGAGCTGGAAAAGAATCTCTTCTTTTGAAAATTCCTTCCAGCGGAGACAGCCTTCAAGGAAGCTGCTTTCAAAGGAAACATCCTCCAAAGAAGGAAGGATCAGAAGAGACGTCTCATGATTCTTCAGATTCCTGAAAATGAACTGAAGCATGAAGCATTCACGAAGGGAGTCTGTAGAAAAACTGACTTTGGTTCCCTGATAGATTTCTTCCCTCTTGAGCACCCTTTGCAATCTTGCAAAATACCCAAAGGAATCATGGCAGATTTCTTTCTCGACAGGCTTGCTCTTGATCTCTTTGAACAAGGAATCATATTTCTGCAATTCGTCATCGTTTCCAAAAAGATATCGGCTGAGGAATGGATGGTTCAAGGAATCAGAAAGTATCTGAGATGAGGCAAAGGAAAAATAAGGCACCAGGCCGACCTTGTCCATCTTCATTCGTGAAGACAGGGAATTCTGCAAGGATTGATAGCAGGTTGGGATGTCCTTCAAAGAAAACTCATCCCTGAGTTCAATCTGGTTTTCTCTTAGAAACATGACACCGGCCTGGTTGATGCAAGGAAGTTCATCCTTTCTCACCAGACCATGGCTTTTCTTCTCCAGATGGAAATAGAACAGAGGATAATAGATGTTCTTGACGATGTCATGGACAAGAAAAGGAGAGACATAGTCTTCCTTGGCAAGGAGAGGAATCTCTTCTCCGACCAAAAAAGGGTGCAAAAGAGCCTTGTCCACATCAGGATTGCTTAAGGATACCTCCTTTTCTTCGATGGTGAGATGCTTCAGATTCTCCTTATAGAGAGAAAGGATGTCCAGATCCGTATTATCATGGTTCATGATAGGTATATTTTACTTTATTTTGTCCATCGTTTAAACTATTGAAGAAAGAAGGAAAACGCCATGGACGAAGAAATCATAAATGCAGTAAGGAAATTCAATTCCGAAAGGAACTGGGACCAGTTCCATGACGGAAAGGATCTGGCCCTTTCCCTGGTACTGGAAGCAAGCGAACTCCTGGAAGTCTATCAGTGGTCAGACAAGGACACGGAATGTCTCGATAAGTTGGACAAGATCAAGGAAGAACTTGCCGATGTCTTCCTCTATGCGATTCAACTATCCATGCACTATGACATTGACATTCCTTCCATCATCAAGGAAAAGATGAAGAAGAATGCAGCAAAGTATCCTGTCGAGAAAGCAAGAGACAGCAAGGAAAAATACGACGTCCTGAAAAACAGGTGAAGAAAAGCTCCGGGTTTCCCCGGAGCAGATTTTCAATTGAGATGATTACTTGGTTTCGGCTTTTTCAAGTTTCTTGTTGAACTTGGCAACACGGCCGGTATCAGCAGTGATGTTGATCTTGCCAGTGTAGAAAGAATGGCACTTGGAACAAGTATCGACTCTGAGTTCCTTTTCGGTAGAACCAGTTTCGAAAGTGTTTCCGCAGGTCATGCAGGTAACCTTGGCACGATAATATTTCGGATGGATATCTTTTTTCATGATTATTTCCTCCTCACAATCCGGCTAGAATACGTTTCCAAACGTATCAAGCAAGTTAAACTATATCACAAGAGGGGATTCCTTACAAGAAAAAACAGGTTTCCTAATGAAGATTTCTACCACATTTCCTGCAGAAGAGCTCTTTTTTCGGATTCATCGTATGACAATGCGGACATTCGACCTGAGCATATCTTTCTTCATCGCGGATTTTGAACCTACGATAGAGGATCTGGTTGACGACAAATCCAATCAAAGAAAGGATGGATAAGACAAGACAGAGGATGGCATATCCGTTCAGGTCAGAAGCCAAAGCCGTCTCCATGATGAAGAAGCCAAGACAAAGAAGGAAGGATGCCAACGTGAAATAGACAAAGAATCGATAGAGTGATCTCTTCATTGCTGAATCTCCTTCTGAAGAAGCGCATCCGCTTCATTCTGGCTTCCTGCACTTCCGAAATGGGAAAGGACAGGCGTATAAAGAAGTTTATAATTGTTTTCCTCTTCCGAGAATGCAGCAAGGAAGCTGACTGACTGAATCTTCTCTCCACTTGAATCTAGCTGGACATTGACACCGGTATAAAAGTCGTTTCCGCTGACGGTGTCGTTCATGAACCATCGGCAGAAATCATCGAATCCACTCTTGTTATGAGTGTAGTAATATGGTTTGAGATTGGAGAAGACAAGGCCAGGATAATCAGACAGAGCATTGAGATTATGATTCTGATAATAGTCGGAAGACGAAAGATAGTTCGGAATGTTGTAATCCTTAGCCAAGTCAAAGTTGCACTCAGACAGTTTCACATCCTTGGTGTTCTCGACCACAGGGTAGATTTCAAGGCTGGTAGACTGATTCGGATGATAGATGAATTCATGGATGCCGTCCTTCTTTTTCAAGAATCCAATGCCCATGACTTCACTCTTCGTTCCCGTCGAACGATATAGGGCATCGACCATCGCCTTGGAGAAGTAAGCCATCATATAATCTTCCGTGTAATAGACACGGAAGGTGGCATGATAAGGATTATACTTATCATTCGGATTGGACCAATAGAGTTCCCTTGAAAAGAGATAGTCATCATTCTCAATCCCATCGGCAAGAATCTTCAGCGGAGCATTGAGCGATGGAAAGCTTGCTGTTTCAAGCTTCAAAAAGGAAGCCAAGCCAGGATAGTCTTCATCCTTCGTCGAACGGATGTTTTCAAGATGAAGCCTGTAGTCATAATTTTCAGATTCACCATTGATATAGATGCCGTCGTGATATTTCAATACGACCATGATGTCACTGGAAGATTCAGCCTTGATTTCGACATCGATCAAGGAAGAAAGAATGCTGATATCCATGATATCCGAATGTCTTTCCAGATAGGAATATCTTCCCCAGGGGTCGACAAGACCCCAGAGAAGGTATTCGACATAGCAGGACTGAGGATCTTCGCTATCTCCTTCAATCGGATAGACATTGTCGATGGTCTTGGCCTTGGCCAACCATGATGAATTGATGGCCTGAAGGCCATAGAAGATACCCACATCATTGACAGTCTGGCTGTCTTCGCCAAAGCCATGGAAATTCTCCTTGGTAAGGAATCCTCTTTCCGTCTTGACGATTTTTCCATCCGACAGGAATCTTCCGTTGAGATCCGTATGAAGTTCAAAGGCATTGCCATTCCTGTCAATGGCAGAACCTAAGATATATTCCTTCCCATCGGAGGAACAGAAGAGGGGCATCAGGTCACCGGACTGAAGATATTTCTCATAAAGGACAACGTTCTCGGTGATGCTGATTTTGGTATTCCTGACATAGATGGATGGTTCACTTTTCAAGGCTCGTTCGTTTTCGATGGTATAGTTATCCATCTCATTGATGTTCTGCCAGACCTTGTTCAGGGCAGGTATCCTTTTGATGACTTCGATCTCTGCCTTTGCTATGACATCCTGTCTATCCAAGGACGTAGCAATCAATATCGCCTTTCCTTCTTCCTTTCCAAGGATGGAGACACTTCCATCCGTATTCAGGTATTCTCCCTGAAGTTCAAGAACGTTTCCATCCTGAATGACAGAAAAGGAGACTCTTTTCTGGATGTCATCCCTGTTGGAAGAAACATCCACCTTCAACGTGAGATACCGACCTCTTTCGATAGTATAGGAGGAAGATTGAAAAGAAAGACCCAATGTATCTCCTTCCTTCCACGACAAAAGCTGTCCCGAAAAAGAGTTTCCTCCATTGCAGGAAACAAGGCTGAATGCGGTAAGAAGGAAAGGAATTGCTTTGATTTTCATATAGAAATGAATAAAAGGGAAGTCATCACGGCTTCCCTTTTATTATATACAAATTCGTATCGAATCTTAGAAGCCTTTTTGTTTAGGCAGCAGCCTTGGCAGCGATGGCTGTTTCAACGGCATTGATCAAATCAGGATTATGTTTCTTGCAGTTGAAGGTGAAATCATGTCCGAAGCAAAGCCCAGATTTACCATTGGCAGTGACGGAACCAATCAGGAGCTGGAAACTATTGTAGACAACCGTGTTGTTGCCGTCTTCATCCTGCTGGAGACCCTTGCTAGGAGAGATTTCAACGACATAGTCATCGATGGTAAGATTTTGTTCCTTACAAATCTCATCGAAAGTAGCACCACCGAAATAGAAGTAGGAAACAAGCTGGTTGACTACTTCACTCTGGGAATCGAGATAGGTAGCACCGCTATAGTTTCCAGAAGTGAATGAATAGATATAACCCTTCTCAGGATCGTTGAAGACCGGGCATCCTGCAAAGTTAAGGGTGCTTTCATAGAAGTCATTCTGAGTGAAGGTCTCAACCTTCTGGTTACCGGAAGAAAGGGAGACTTCTTTTCCGACAGTGACCTGTTCCGGAGTGGTGACAGTTCCTTCTGCGTCCTTGACGGCAGGAGTGTAGTTCAACTCATAGACCTTGCCATTGACATAGGCATAACCACCATCCTGAGCTTTCGGGTTCTCGGCCTTATATTCTTCAGAATAGAGGTTGAGCTGGTAGTTCTTGCCATAGTAGGCTGTGGCATAGACACCTTTCTTATCAGTATATTCGGTATAGTAATCGGCAGTGGCGATGGCATCGACAAATCCCTGGACTTCGGAATCAAGTTTAGGAGTGGAAGCTTCGGCACTGGCAAGATAAGTGACATAGTCAGAAGGAGTGACCGTCTTTCCTGCATCGGCGATTTCAACGGAGAAGATGGTACCATCTTCCTTGGTCAGAGTGACGGAGAGATTGCTATCACCAAGGATGGTGACCTCAGTCTCGATATCGTTGCTGATATCGATAAAGGAAGCAGATCCGGAAGAAGTATGGCTGGTCATAGATTCCTGGAAGCCAGTGCTGTCAGCAATCATCCAAAGAGCGCATTCAAAGAAGGCATACTGTAAGTTTTCTTTTTCAGCAGCATCTCTTTCTTCATCATATCCTTCGACTTCATAGACGTTGGAATAGTCCTTCTCGATATCGGAAATCCAGGAAGGATTGACAACCTGAAGGCCACCGAAGAAGATGGCTTCAGGCTTGGCCTGAGTTCCGACGACGATGGACTGGACACTGTTCGGGCTGGCGGCATTGGAACCAAGTCCGGCAATCTCAGCAGAGGTAAGGAAGCCATCACCACCGGTGATCCTGCTACCCAAGGTAAGTTTTCCTTCTGCATCCTTGAGGAGCGTAGCGACATGGTCATCCTTGTCAACACCAAGTCCGAGGACTTCTGCACCAGTCTCGCCGGTATAGATAGGACCATAGGTAGCAGCAAGATCATTATTGACGGAGATGGCCTTCTCAATGAGAAGGGCATTCTGTGTGACGGAAATCTTCTTATAAGGAACCATGGTATCTTCATCCCAGCCATGTGTTTTTATTTCATCAGAGCTGGCGCTCTTGGTGATGTTCAAAGTGTAATTGGTAAGAGTATTGACCTTTTCCCAAGTCTTGGCAAGGGTAGGAAGAGCCTTGGAGACAGTGATCGGAACTCTGACAAAGCTATTCGGATCGGCAGTGGAAGTGGCAACCAAAGTGACGCTTCCGACTCTCCTTCCATAAAGCTTGACAGAAAAACCTTCACCGAAGTCGGCACTGCTGTGATTGCTGCTGGAACTGACACGGAGCTTGTTTTCCTCCTGACCTTCGATTTCGAAGGAAAGGGTCTTGGCAAGATCGTCATTGGCTGGATCCTTGGCCTTGACTTTGAACCTCGGAGTGAAGTTCTCACCGACTTCGACATCATAGGAAGTCTTGTCCGGCGTGATTTCAAAAAGACCTTCAACCTGAGGCTGCTGGGAAGAAGGAGTATCCGATACACTGTCGCTACCGGCAGCAGAGTTGTTCGAACCAGTTCCGGTGCAGGCACTTAAGGCGAGAGCAGAGATCGTCAATAATTTGATAAAAGTTTTTTTCATGAATAATAAAAACCTCCCTAAGTAAAAATTTATATGTATAATTATCTCAAAAAGAAAAAGCAAAGCAACAAACCCTTTTTCAATCCTTTTTACTATGTTTTTTTGATATTTTGAAGAAAATTACCAAAAATGATTGATTTTTTGTAAATTGCTTTGCTTTTTTCAAAAAATTGTCTTCTTCTTTCGGAAACCTTGTTCCGTGAAAACGCTTACGGACCGTTTTTAGGTCTTATTTGTTGATATATTCCTTCAATAAGGTATCGACTTTGTTCTTTGTGGCATTTCCAAACGAGGTCAAAGAGAAGCGATAGACACCATACTGGTGATCACTGAAATCATTGTCGAACGGAGTCGCACCAGCCGTGACATTGATTTGCGATACGCTTCCATCGGCATTGAGTTCAATGCCAAGTCCGCTTTTCGTTCCTTCGATGATGCTCGGATCATCATCTTCATCACTGATGAAATAATAATTGGAAAGTTCATCATAGACTTCCCTGGAATCCGAGGGAAAATACGTCTCCGAATGATCATGCCACATACCTGTTTCCACGGTATCGAAGCTATACTGCAAATCGTTGCTTAAGAACGGAAGAGAAGAGAAATAGTTCTGCTGGACGGCAAGCTTTGTCGAAGCATCCGTAGCGTCTTCCTTATCTCCGATGGTGATGGTGTTGTTCGTTTCATCATACTTGAAGGCATAGACACCATCCGCCTTCTTGACAAAGCCATGCGGAGCTTCGGTCCACTTGTCATCCCCTTCGGTGACAAGACGGTTATATTCTTCCTTGAAGGTAGTATCACTATCCATGAAGACATAATCCGGCGTGTAATAGGTATTGTATGTGACTGCCGTCTGATGGTCAGGATAGAGTACATTATTCTGGACGAAGTTGTTGTCGGCAAGAGCAGCGATACCCTTCTTGAACTTCTCGTTCTGCAAAGGAGCAGCAGCCTTGACACCTTCGAATTCCGTCTTGAAGTCATTCATCTCCAAGTCGCTTTCCGTCGAACCGATGTCGGTCATGGTCATTTGATACATGATATCGCCAAGTTCGACCGTAGCCCTGATCTGGTTGCTGGACTCAGCATAGATGGTAGTCATGACCTTATCGGCAAGTTCGAAGTAATATTCACCCTGATTGGTGTTCTTCTGATATCCTTCGGAATCCATCATCTTCCAGAGCTGACATTCCAGGAAGGCGGCATTGATATTGACAGGAACATGATTCTCATCTTCAGCCTCACCTTCGATGACATAGGTATTGTCGTCGTTCTTGACGTCCGTCACCCATTCCGGGTTGATGGTATCAAGAGAATAGAATTTGCCGACCTGGAAAGGTTCAATCGTCTTATCCTTCAGACCACGGAAATTATCCTTGGAAAGAAGTCCGGCATTGCACTGGACGATCGGTGCTTCTTCCTTCTGGAAGACACTTCCCTTCTCCGTGATATAGACAACCTTGCCATCATCCGTGACCATTTCGCCATAATAATCGACATTGTTCTCTGACAATACGGCCGAGCCATTGTCGGAATAGACGATCATATCCGGCATGACAAAGACATCTCCAAGAGAAGTCTCTTCACCAGTGGCATCGATTTTCTCGATTTCAAGGGTATAGCTATCCAGTTCCTGGATATTCTTTATGACGGTCCTCAAATCAGGCCTCGTGGCGATGACAGTGACAGTGATCGTGGATGATACATTCGGATTGGCAACGGAGGTGACAGTGACGGTAACGCTACCAGGTGCAACACCCGTGAGCTTTGCCTTGCTCTTGCTTCCTTCAACCTTGGCAATGGTTGCCTTGGATGTATCGGAGACAGAGAATTCACAGGTGGTATCCACCCCTTTATCCGTAGAGACGATACCGATAACATCGATGGACTGTCCGACCTCGACTTCCTTGGCATAGGTCTTGGCTATCAGGACGACGGAAGGATAGCTCTGCTCTGAAGAAGCATCGCTTGCCTTCTGTTCAGGCGTGCTGTCCGGGGCAGATGTCCCCTGGCATCCAGCAAGGATTGCAAGAAGAGACAGCATCGTCAGTGCTTTTAACTTTTTCATGAAGATTTCCTCACATTTCTAACATTTAATATTTACCACATTTCCGTTTCTTCCACACCGATAGTCGAAATTGAAAAATCAAATAATTTAATATAAATTTTAACGCTTTTTTAACAAAAATCGAACTATTTTATGCATTATATGATATTTTTATTTTTCCATCGGTCATGCAAAAATCAGTGTAATCGCTTACATTGAGAATAAAGAAAACCTCCGCACAGGATATCCCATACGGAGGCAATCACTAGTATTCGAGACCTTTTTCCTTACGTTCCTTCTCAATCTCGGCGTTTCTGATATCATCTTCCTTCATCATCTGCTTATACTTTTCGATTTCAGCAGAATTGGCAAGGACGAAATGTCCGGGAACAATTTCCTGGAAGGTAGGCTTCTCCTTGGAGTAGTCATGTTCCTTGGCAGGATTGTAGACGATACGGACACGCTTCTTCTCAAGCATCGGATCCGGACGAGGAATGGCAGAAAGAAGGGAGCGGGTATACGGATGGAGCGGATGACGGAAGAGTTCATCGGAAGTGGCAAGTTCGACCATCTCACCGAAATACATGACGGCGATTCTGTCGCAGAAGTATTTGACGACGGACAGGTCGTGGGCGATGAACATCAATGTCAGACCATGGTTTTCCTTCAAATCGTTGAGAAGGTTGATGATCTGGGCACGGATGGAGACATCCAAGGCAGAGATGGGTTCATCGCAGATCATGAAGTCAGGCTTCATGACGACGGCTCTTGCGATACCGATACGCTGTCTCTGACCGCCGGAGAATTCATTCGGATAGCGAGAGCAGTAATCGGAAATCAAACCGACTTCCTCCAAGACCTCGCAGGCCTTCTTATGATTCTCGACACGATTACGATATCCTTGAATCTTCAGACCTTCCTGAATGATGTCTTCGACCGTCATACGAGGGTCGAGGGAATCGATAGGATCCTGGAAGATCATCTGCATCTTGGACATCAGCTTACGGTTGACATGGCTGTCATCGTAATGGATCTGACGGATCTTGTCCTTCTGGAACTTGGTCGACTCCTTGAGCTGAGCCTTCAGCTCATCGATTTTGGCCTGATAACGAGCCTTGATTTCAGCAGTCTTCTGTTTTCCTTCATCCGTGACGTTATCGATGTTCTCGAGTTCGATGTTGCACTGTCCCTCAAGTTCCTTGATGGCGTTCTTGGTACGGATGGTAGACCACTTGATTTCCTTCTCGTTCCATCTGGATCCCGCTGCGATGCGGTATCCCTTGAAGTAGATGGAGCCGGAAGTGATTCTATGAAGACGGATGATGCTTCTTCCGGTCGTGGTCTTTCCACATCCGGATTCACCGACAAGGCCGAAGCATTCGCCCTTCTTGATATCAAAGGAGATATCATGAACGGCTTTGAGCTTTCTTCCACTACCCATCGGGAAGAACATCTTGAGATGTCTCACGGAAAGGATGATGTCCTTATCGACAAGTTCCTGCTTATATTTGACGAAGGTATTGTCATCCATCGCCGGAACATAGACAAGGAAGTAATCGACGACGATAAGAGCAACGGCCGCAAGCATGAGGATGCCGACAAGGATGCTTCCTGCACCTAATGCATAGTGGATGTTCTGAACTTGCTCGTCACCAGCAGTACCGCTGACGACATCCTTGAATCCGGACATCGGCATGAAGCAGAAGTTCAATATGGCACCGACAAGAAGGAGGAAGGCAGAGAAGAAAGCAAGGGCGTAGTACTGTTCCTCACAATAGACATAGGCGACCATGACGATGGCAAGGATCATGAAGATGAAAGCCATCAACACGCCACCATTGCAGCTCAGTGACTGAACGGCATTGGGAATCACTTCGCCATTGAGGGAAGAGAATACCGGAGCCTTGGCACCGAAGGCAAGCTGGAAGCCACTGAAGCTTCCCTGGATGATGGTCGTCTGAGAGATGGTATTTCCTTCAAGGACCTTGGTCTGGGTGACGGTAGAATCGATGGAGGCATACGGAACAAACAGCATGAAGAAGGCAACGACAAGACAAAGAAGAGCAATTCCAAGATAGAAATGCTTCTTCAGGTGTGTCAGGATAGCTGTCTTATGATCATAAGTGTTATTCATGTTTCACACCTTCTCTTTCCATGGCAGCCTTGATACGCTGGCTGACGATTCTAGGCTTTTCAGCCTTCGGAGCACGTTTGTCCAAAAGCCATGTAGCGGCATAGTGGGTATCCGTAATCTTGAAGAACGGAGGTTCCTTCTCATAGTCGATGGCCATGGCATACTTGTTTCTCGCAGCAAAGGCATCGCCCTTGGGAGGATTGAGCAGGTACGGCGGGGTACCCGGAATGGCCTCAAGTTTTTCGTGGGAGTCAAGATCCGGGATAGAAGACAGAAGTGCCCAGGTATATGGATGACGTGGGTCATAGAACACCTCATTGGCAGTTCCGACTTCGACAATCTTACCGGCATACATGACGGCAACTCTGTCAGCCATATTGGCAACGACACCAAGATCGTGGGAAATGAATATGACAGACATATTCCTTTCCTTCTTGAGCCTGTTGATGAGCTCGAGAATCTGAGCCTGGATGGTGACATCCAAAGCGGTCGTCGGTTCATCGCAGATGAGGACTTCCGGATTGGCCGTCAAGGCGATGGCGATGACGATACGCTGTCTCATACCACCGGAGAATTCAAACGGATACTGGTTGAATCTTGCTTCCGGCTGAGGAATACCGACTTCCTTCATGACCTTCAGAGCTTCAGCCTTGGCCTGAGCCTTGGTGATTCTGAAGAGTTCCTTATAGGTCTTGGTCCTGGCTTCCATTTCTTCCTTGGAAGCACCGTCAGCCTTCAGCTGGGCCATATCCTTATCATAGATAGCCTTCTGTTCCTGACGATAGGCCTTGATCTGAGCCTTGGCATCTTTTTGCTTTTCCTTGAGGGCAGCCTTGAGAGCCGGAGCATCCTTGGCAAAGAGAGCATCAGCTTCCTTGCGCATCTCCTTAGCCTTCAAGGAGAATTCCTTATGAGCAGTTTTCTTAGCAATCTGCAGTTCTTTGATCTTAGCGGAATTGGTCTCCTTGATGGAGACATATTCCTCGGAAGCCTCGTCTCTGGCTGCGTTCATCTCAGCAAGGAGAGGTTCCATCTCGGCTTTCTTCTTGTTCTTGAGTTCAGTTTTCTTGGCTGCATCTTTTGTCTCATTGAAGAGGGCGTCATACTTCTGGTCAAGAGCGTCCATTTCCTTCTGACGGGGATTGATGGTCGCAGCCTTATACTGAGCTTCCCCAATGGCGGAAGAAAGAGCATAGATCTGCTTGGAGAAGGCTTCATCGGAATTCTCAATCATACGCTGAGCTTTTCCATAGGCACCCTTCTTCTTGGCAAGGCAGGACTTGAAGGCAGCTTCTTCCTTGGCAATCAAGGCATCATATCTGCGCTTCATCAAATCCGAGTTGACGAGCATGGCTTCCGTAATCTGCTTTCCGACCTTCATAATCGGATTGAGGGAAGAAAGAGGATCCTGGAAGACCATACCGATCTTATGTCCACGGATACGATGGAATTCGGATTCATCGATCTTGGTCAGGTCTTCGCCTTCATAGATGACGGATCCGTCTTCGATGACGGCATTGGCAGAAAGAATGCCCATGACCGTCTTGCTGGTGACGGACTTACCAGATCCGGATTCTCCGACGATGCACAAGGTTTCACCCTTGTACAAGTCGAAGGAGACACCACGGACAGCATGGACAAGACCTTCATCGGTCTTGAAGGATACTTTCAGATTTTTAATTGAAAGAATCGGTTTCTTAGAATCATTTTCCATGATTAATCCTCTCCTTTCAATGACGGGTTGAAGGCATCACGCAAACCATTGCCAAACAAGTTGAAGCAAATCATCAGCAAAGAGATGATGATAGCCGGGAAAATCAACTCATAGCTATAAGTCGACAAGAATCCTTGGTTCTTGGAAAGAATGACACCCAGAGAGTCAAGGTTGGTAAGACCAAGGCCCAGGTAGGCAATCGTCGCTTCCGAGAAGATGGTCGAAGGAATCATCAACACGGAACGCGTGACGATGGTACCGACGGCATTGGGAAGAATGTGGCGGAAGATGAGCCTCGGCGATCTTGCACCAAGCGTCTTTGCCGCAAGGACATATTCTCTTCCACGATATCGATAGAACTGACTTCGCGTCGTCGATGCCGTACCGATCCATCCAGTAAGACAGAGAGACAAGGCAAAGACAAAGAAAGTAGCTCCCATCTTGATGGTCAAGACGGTCATAAGAACGATATAAGGAATACCGCCGAGAATATCGGTGATACGTTCCATGGTAAGATCGACCGCGCCACCATAATATCCGGAGATGGAACCCCAGATGACACCGATGATGATGTTGATGAGGGAGACGACGATACCCAAGATCAGGGAAGTACGAAGACCGGAGAAGACATACTTGAGCATGTCCTTTCCCTGATAATCCGTTCCAAAGAGATGAAGCGGAATAGAATCATATCCAAGATACTTATACATCATCGCCTGGCAGGTGATGTTGTAGACGATCCTTTCATTGGAATCGTTCTTGGTGATGTTTTGAATTTTCGTGACATAGACATCATTGTTTTCTTTTCCTGTGTCTGTGACCTGGAAGGAAGAAGGTTTCTTATAGAGAGCTTCAAGGACATCCAAATCTTCCTTCTTTCCTTCATCATCCCATGTGACATAACCAGCATCTCTCCAGGCAACTAGCTTCTCCTGGGTGACAGTCTGATCATTCTTAAGTCCATAGGTGACAAGATACCAGTCAAAATTGACATCGGCACGGACAACGAAGGTATCGACGGCAACGAATCGGCCATCCATTTGCTTCGTCCAATAAGATGGATCGTCGTTTCCATTGACGGTCTTTTCATGAAGAACCATGTCGTTGGCATCAACGACCGTTGCATCGGCAGCGGAAAAGTTCTCATCCGAACCAAAGCTTCTGGCATTGAGGTTGCTGTTTTCAAAGGCTTTGACGGCAGTTGCGCCTTCTTTGGCCTTAGCGGTAATTCTGAAGGATTTGACATACAGGGAATTGCCTGCAGGATTCTTCTTTTTGAAGGCAAGGCCAAAAGAAATCTTCTTTCCCTTCAGATTATTGAGCTTCTCATCCGTATTGAAATTTTTGCTTGTTTCTTTCTTGATGGCATCGGAAAGATTGACGGTGATGGTGCTATACGGAGTAATGGATGCACCTTCCGGTCTGGTGTCAGCAGTTCCATAATTCGTGGTCATGCCATCATTGATAAGATAGGTGGCACTGTTGTTGACGACCATAATCAAGGAATACTCATCAACGGAATCGTTGCTGGCAGTGGCATCGTTTTCAAGCTTACCCAAAGAATAAGTCAAAGTATAGTCCCTGGTAGCAAAATCAAATCCGTCATAGGCATAGTTATACATGATGCCAGTGTCTCTGTCAGTGACACTGAGTTTGGCAAAGCCACCTTGTGCACCGACTTCGGCTGTAGAATCATAGACGCAATGCTTATTCGAAACGGAGACGATGACACTTGGATCTGGATAGGTATCGTATTCATCAAAAATCAAATTTCCGTCTTCATCCAAGACATCATTTCCTTCATCATCGGTCTTATAAGGATAGATTTCATTCTTGGAAAGTTTGGTTCCATCCCAGAAGCCGGTTCCGGCAGGAAGAAGCTTCATCGGAAGATGGGTCTCAAGGTCATGCTTCTGAGAGATATCGACGCCAGTCATGCCGACAGGAAGGATCAAAGCCAAAAGGAAAAGCACACCCAAAATCACACCTCCGACGACGGAGGAGCGATTTTTGGTGAAGCGTTTCATGGCATCCTTCATGAATGTCGTCGGCTTCGTATTGAACTTGACATCATGGATGGATTTATCCTGCTGGACGAACTTAAAACCATCATCGGATACGTTCTCTCCGTTGATGTCATTAGCTTCCATTCCAGCAGAATAGACGAATTCTTTATCCTCGTTTGAAGAAGCGAGGTCTTTGTTTTCTTTGTTATCCATTAGGCTTTCGCTCCCATTCTGATACGAGGATCAATAATACCATAACTTAAATCGACAGCAAGATTGGCTACAAGGCCAACGGCGGTGAAGACAGCCATATCGACAAGAAGGACGTTATAATCCTTGGAGTTGATACAGTTGATGAAGAGACTTCCGATTCCAGGGATAGAGTACAACTGTTCCAGAATCATGGAGCCGGAGAGAATTCCGACGAATTCACCGATGATCATCGGGACGATTGGAACCATGGAGTTACGTAAGGCATGCCTTACGATACTTTGAGAACGGCTGAGTCCCTTGGTTCTTGCAAGAAGCAGGAATTCGGAGGACATGACTTCGGTAAGCTCGGCACGGGTGTAGCGAGTAAATCCAGCAACAGTACCAAAGCACAAAGACATAACAGGAATGACGAGGGCTTTGGCATAGGCTCCTACGGATGAACCGGCAACTGGCCAGCTAGAAGGAAGCCACTGAGTGTTGTAGGAAAGCCACATCATCAACAAGGAAATCGTAACGAAAGACGGAACGGAAATCAAAATCATAACAAGAGTAGAAATAAGATTATCCTGCCATTTGTTCTTCTTCAACGCAGCAATGATACCAAAGAGGAATCCTAAAGGAATGGAGATGATAATGGCAAAGACGTTGATGAGAATCGTCGGCTGAAGTCTGGTGCCGATGATATACATGGCACTTGCACTGGGCATGATGGCAGAACTGAGTCCCCAGTTCCATTCGGTAAAGATACCCTTGAGCCAGGCACCATACTGAATGATGGACGGATTACGATAATAGTAAGACATGCCGGTCGTCCCCGTATAGACGAATACGGGGTCGCCCAGGCCGGCTGTCTCTTGTGTCTTTACGACATAATACCCAAGATGGACCTGATCGTTGCAGAAGGCAAGCATACCAGTGGTGCTCGTCGGCATGTTTCCTTCCGGAAGCATCTTGACCAAGAAGAAGGTCAAGGTAAGGATGATGAAGGTCGTAACCAACAGCAATATGATACGTTGGATGGAGTATTTGACAATATAAGGAATCTTCATGATGGATGATGCTTACTTAGATGGAGCTACATAAGTAACACCATAGTAAGTCAATAGAGTCATAGAAGAGGTAAACGTCTTGGAGATGGTAGAAGTGTTGTTGCCATCAGACTGTCTGCCATTCTTCAGTTCAACCGTATAGGTGAAGGTGATGGTGACATTGCTGGTATCTTCCTTGCTGCTTCCATCAGAAGTGCCGAATTCGGAGCCGATGGTAAGGTTGATGTTTCCATCGCTATCCGGAATAAGCTGAGTGAAGGTGACACCATCGCCAGTTTCGACATAGTTGATGGAATAATACTTCCAGTTGGAACTGCTGGAGGCGTTGGAGACCATGAAGTGAATCTTGGTGGCACCGGCATTGATGAGTTCCTTGAAGCTGATCTTGTAAAGAACAGACTTGGCACTGGCATCAGTAGTTTGATAGGCAGTGCTTCCCTTAAAGCCCCCATCGGATGCATTTTTGACCTTGACAACAGAGCCCTTGTCGGTCAAAGCAGTACCGGTATCGGCAGCGGACCAAAGCCCATCAAAAGACCAGGTCTTTCCATCATAGACAATGGTGTTCCTGGAATCGCCAGCTTCATAGAGGCCATCACCGACGACAGAGGTGTCCGGACCCCAGTTGAGGGTGAATCCAGAGGAGTTGTCAGACTTCAGGACTTCAACAAAGTTGAGCGGGTTAAGAGCATTACCAGAGACGGAGCCGAAGCCAAGGTCGAACTGACCATGCTTCATCTTGTCATAGACCTGCTGGTAATTGGCATCGCCACCGGTCTGAGAGAGGGCAAGCAAATAGCTTCCATTGTAATCTTCACTGCTGACTTCAGCAAAAATCTTCGTGATATAGGTAAAGACATCAGCATAATCCGTCTTATCCGTCGTATTCATCCATTCCATGTCAATCGGAACAAGATATGGATTGTTCGATGTACCGGCACCAGAACCGCCAGATTTAGAGCTGAAAGCTCCTTTATTAGCCAAAGGAACGATGACCTCATCCATTGCCTTGATAAGTTCGCTCTTGGCATAGGTTTCATTGAAACCATAGGTTTCGTTGTAGCGATCGGCAAGAACAGCCTTATGAGCAGCAGTATCGTTATAGGAGATACCATTTTCAGGATCAATCAGGTAGTTGTCAGAGAAATATTCCTGAGTCGGAGTAGAACCTCTGGCTTCACAGATTTCCTTTCTGTTGATAGCGAAGGAAAGGAAGTTGAGGAAGTGGATGTTGTTCATATACGGCTTGCAGGCAGTTTCTGGATTTTTGCTTCCCTGACCATTGGAAGTAAGAACCTTATTGAGCTTGGTCCAAGTAGAGGTAGAAGTGTCATAGACACCAAGAGAACCATTAGGGCCGAATCTCTTCAACCAGGAAGCTTCATCGGAAGCGTTGACATTGAGTTTGAAGTTGGAAGAGCCCTTGGTCTCATAGAGATGCCATTTGACATCGGCAGCAGTGCCTACGCCGGAATTCTGAGCAAAGGTCTGACCGGTCTTGAGCTCGTCAGCCTTCGGAGCATAGGAATCTGTCTTTCCGTTAAGGAATTCCTTGGCAAGGTTATCAGAAGAATACTGCGTATAGCAGATGCCAGGCATATTGTAGACAGAACGTCTTTCCGTTCCACCCAAAGCATTGGTAAAAACATCTTCGGTATAGAAATACTGATTGTTCTTCTTGAAGCTGATGGTCTTGCTGGGCTGCCAGTCCTCAATGAAATAAGGACCAGTGGAAAGCATTGTATCGACAGGCTTGCACCCAGTCGGGCTCTCGCCTAATTTCTTGCCACCCCAATGTTCGATGAAGCTCTTCGGAAGAGGTGAGAAGAGGGAGCTGGAAAGATAGTACATGGCATAGAACGGAGTGCATCCTTCAAGAAGGGTGAATTCGATGAACTGACGTCCATCATCTTCCGTTCCGACATACATGTACTGACCCATAAGCTTATTCCAACGGGTGTCATCCCAAAGGTTATAGACATCCCCAGTCATGTGGTCATCCGGAGAACCGGTAGAAGTAGAGCTATAATAGGTTGCAGCACCTTCAAAGCCAGAGATACCATCGGTAAGTTCAGCACCACGATACTGGGCATTCCATCCGGTAAGCATCAATTTCAAAGGAGTCAGGTAATCTTCAAGCTTGACCTTCGTTCCATCATATTTGCTGGTGAAGGAGTTCGTGGAACCCGTTCTATAGACAACACCATCCCTGAGATGGATTCTCCATCTCTTGTTGTTCTGGGATCTGGAATCGGTAGAGGCGATGACGGCACCAGGTTTGGTGACGACACCGGTAGACTTATTGAATTCCGGTTCTTCGACGGCGACTGGTTTGTCATCGGTTGCCAAAACAGGATACCATTCATAACCATCGTTGGTCTGGTTCATTCTGGTTCCGTAATAGGCTGTAGAAATGTAATCATAGATAGTGGAGACATCGCTGCCACTGGCGTTCATGGCGTTGGCGCTGCCGGGAAGACTGGAAGTACCGACATTATAATAGGTCGGCTTGGTAACTTCCGAATTCGTCAAAGAAGCAGTGAGCTTACCTTCACGGGTGGTACCCCAACCATAACCGTTGATATAACTTGCACACTGAGGAACATAACGATCATTATAGGCAATCTTGGAGCCATCGGAGAAAATCGTGATGCCGGTAAGGTAATTATCGACGGCATACTTTTCCAAGGCAGCCAAGATACGGGCCTTTTCTTCATAACTTTCGGAGACATAGGAAATACCACCGGAGGAAACAGAGGTAGATTTGACCGTGAAGCTGATCTTGATGCTGGCATTTCCGGTATCCGTGATGGTGACATCGGCAGTACCAGCCTTGAGAGGGCTGACCTTGCCCTGGGTGGTGACATTGATGACACTGGAATCGCTGGAAGTGAAACTGAAGGTTCCAGCAGATCCATCGGTCATGCTGCAGGAAAGAATAGCGGCATTGTCGCCAAGGTCAACACTTGCAGAGCCATCGGCAGTGAACGTCTGTCCTTTGAATTCGACGGTGAATTCACTTTCGCTCGGAGACGGTGTCGAAGTATCGGAAGCAGGAGCACTGCTGCTCTTGTTGCTGACATCTGAAGATGTTCCTCTGCAGGAAGCCAGCATCGTAATAGCACCAAGTGCTACCAACGTAACTGCTTTTTTCATTGCTTTCATAATTTCAATCCTCCTTATTTGGGGTTATGATTACACAAAAAACGCCATAGTTGATGAGACTAATATAAATATTCTAAAGAATCCTGACGACTAGTCAAGGACGATGGCAAGAGAAGCCTGAAAACAACGTTCGACAAGAGCGAAAAGCGCTTTCACAATCATCTTCCAAGGCCAGGAAAGAATGCGAAGATGATACATAATGTCAGGCATAACGAGCCTACGACGACCCATGGAAGCCAGACCATCTTATTGTCATGCCTTTTTTCGGAAATCTCTACCTTATATTGATAGGCATCCTCATATTTCTTAGGGATTCCTCTCTTCCAGGAAGAGAGCCAGTTAGCAAACTGATAGGCAAAGACATCGAAGATACCACATCTTGTGACTGCCCTGAGACCGACATAGCCTAGATATAGGACACCGGGTATGGCAAAGATGTTGCTCAGGTTCCAGTCCGTTAAGAAATACATCGGAAGGCTGTATATCAAGACTGCCAATACGGCGATGATCCAGCAGACGATGCTTTTCTTCATATCATGTGTGATCAGCATATGACACTCCTTAAGAACACAAAAGCCTTGGGAATTCCAAGGCTTTTGCGTTATCTGAAAACTACTTATCTTCTTTTTTCTTCTTCAGGGCAAGGGCACCACAGGCAAGAGCCAAGGCACCGACGACGGAAGAAGCAGCAACGACACTGCCTCCACATCCCCTCTTGGAATCGGAAGAGGAAGAAGAGGAATCACCGGAAGGCTGGCTGGAGGTATCCGGTGTGGCGGAAGAAGAGGAATCCGGCGTAGAAGAGGATTCATTTCCACCCTGACCAGCCGGCTTGACACTCAACGAGATGGTAGAGGCACCGCCTTTGGGAACGTTGATGGTGAGGACACCGGTCGTAGAATCATAGGAGATGTTCTTGGTCTCTTCGCTGTCAAGTTCGACCTTGACTTCGTCCTTGGAGAGTCCGGTAGCAAGCTGGACGTAGATCTTGAATGCGCCAAGCTTTGTTCCATCGATGGGGTTTCCGTTCTTATCGAGGATGGAAATCTCATACATGTTGTTTCTCGGATCGATTTCTTCGATGGTGAAGTCATGACGATCGGTGAAGAAAGTCGAAGCGACGGAGAAGGTAAGATCACTCGGATGAACCATGACGATGATGGAGTTGTGGGCATAGTCGGAAAGCGTGACGTTGACCTTGTCAGCCTTCAAGACGGAGGCAGAGAGTCTGGCAGTACCAGTATAGGTATCATCGGTTCCTTCGACAAGTGTCGGAGCAATCATGTTGGTTCCGACCTTGATGGAATCGGAGGCACCGGTAGAAGTGATCTTCAAGGAAGTGTTGCTTCCCTTGGTGACGGTTTCAATCTTGTCGAGCGTAGGAGCAGTCCTGTCGACATTGAGCGTATAGGTTTTGCTCTTGACGACATGGTTGCCCTTGGCATCCTTGAGTCCGTTGAGAGCGAAGTCGAACTGAAGCGTATATTTGCCTTCCTGGACCTTGGAAAGGTCGATTTCAGCAAAACCACGGTTCATCTCATATCCGGCTTCGGAAGCAGTGAGCCAAGACTTGATGACACCATAGTCTTCCGTGTAGTAATACGTACCGCTACTACCCATCAAAGTGCCGACCTTACCCTCTGTAACAGCCTTTCCGGTAGAATCCTTGATAGTCCAGGTTCCTTCGGAGATGTTACGGTTGACATAGAAGAAGGCATGCATGTAAGCACTGTTGTTTCCACCGGCATAGAGCTCCGTCTTATCGATATTGACGACAGAGAGAAGCGTACTTCCATCCGCAGTCGGAGCCATGTTGAAGTTACCGATGTTGTTGAGCTGTTCATCAGTAAGCTTGGAGGAAGAAGCACTCAACGCAGAACCGGCATAGGCCTTCGGCTTGGCATAGGTGGAATTGAGGCCCTTGAGGAAGTTGTTGGCCAAATCAGAGTTGTAGACGTGATAATCCGGGTTGTAGATAGTCTTTCCGTTATCGTAGGAGAGAGCATCTTCCTTCTCGAAATCGAACGGTTCGACAGCATCAGCGACGGAGTAGTCGCCATAGAAGCCCATGTAAGGAACGGTGAGGGTTTCATCGTCGTCATACTCTCCGTCCTTCTTTGTCGTGGTTTCCTCAAGCTTGAGATAGCCTTCGACATAGGTACCACCGGCGGCAGCGAAATACTTGCTGATGTAATCCTTCAGAGTACCATCGAAGTCTTCGATGTATCCTTCGTCGTTCCAGGCTTTCTTGAAGCTGAGATTGTCGATTCTGATCTTGGCCGTACCCTTGGCAGAGCCCTGGGCAGGAACGGTGAGGGTGGAAGAATCCGTCATCTTGGTGGAATCATAGTCGACGACGGTATCGTCACGGACGGACATCGTCGGAGTACCGACAAATGTAGGATAAGTATTCTTATCGCCCTTGATGAAGGAGACGGAAGGATCATAACCTACTTCCTCACCCTTGGAGTTGGCCTCTTCGGAATCATACTGTTCATGGTTGGTCGTGACTTCAAGCTTCGGAATCATGACGGACATGCTCGGCTGATAGGTCTTGACCTTGTCGGAATCATTATGGACGGTATATTCGAATTCAATATAGTTCTCGCTGGTCTTGGAGAAATCACCATCCTTGACATAGAGGCTTCCAAGGTTCTTGAGTTCAACCTTGGACTGTGTGGTGTTTTTAAAACCATCGGTGCTGGTATTGGGGACACTGACATAGGAATCAGCCTTGAGAAGAGAGGCGACGTTGATACGTCCGGCACCCTGCATCCTAGGAGAGTTTTCAGATTCCTTGACACCATCCATGAGCTGATCGGCCGTAGCCATGGCCTTGGCAGAGATGACTTTCTTTTCATTGGCGAACTTCGTATCGGCATCACCACCGGTGAAGCTAGCCTTCTTCTGACCCAAGGCAAGAGCGATGGCTCCGGTGAGGTTCGGGGCAGCCATGGATGTACCGGACATGTTCTCATAGCCATAGAGACCAGAGACACCGGTAGATGTGGTATCACCTGTCACAGCATTGGATGCCGTGGCACTGACGGCGCCGATGACCTGGGAACCAGGAGCAGAGACGCTCGGACCGATATCCAGGTTGGAGGAAGGACCATCAGAGGAGAAGGAGGAAACGGAGTTTCCATCACCTGCAATGGCAACGCTGTTGACCTGAAGGTTGACCTTTCCGGTCTGTCCTGCATCACCCCAATAGGACTTGGAGTTCTGGAAGACGAAGACGACCGGGATATTTGGAGAATGGCTGTTGAAGTCCATGGAGAAGTTGAAGGTCGTAGAAGCCGTGTTGTTGATGACGACGCAGGCGATGGCTCCATGAAGCTGAGCTTGTTCATACTTGTCGACGAAGGTGGAGTTTCCACGATAGACGACGGCAATCTTGCCTTTGACGCAGTCCTGTCCAAGCTTATCATAATCAGAGGACTGGCCATATCCAGGGACGACGACGTAATCAGCCGTGACGGAGGAATCCTGGACGTAATAGGTCTTGGAAGAATCGAAGGTTTCGGAACTCTTGACCTTGACATATTCGACGACCTGGCTACCATCTTCACCCGTGACCTTCTTGGTGTAATAGGTGGTGCCTTCGGCAAAAGCATCGATTTTAACTTCATGATATCCGAGAAGATCCGTCAAAGGTCTGTCCTGGAGGAAGTTCTGGGTCGTAGAAGTGATGACCTGATCAGAATAGGAAACGGCATTGGCAACTTCGGAGCCGTCCTTGGTAACCTGCATGATGGAAGAATAGAAAGCCTTGTCCGGGTTGGAGGAAGCGACGATGTTTGCCGTTTCATCATAGTTTGCATAAGAACCTAAGATACCGCCTTCGACGATATCGGTGGTGTAGTTGGCATAGTTTCCGCTGGAGAAGCTGGACTTACCGGAGTTACCGGCAGATATGTTGGCAATGACACCTAAATCTGCAGCACCCTTCAAGGCCTGATAGGCAGTGTTGCTGATGCTGTCGCTGGTATCGACAAGATCAGATCCCAAAGACATGTTGATTTCGTCAAGGCCAAGCTTGGCAGCCTCATTGATGGCTGCGATGATGGCATTATCGTTAGCACCTCCGCTGGAATCGCCAAAGACCTTCAAAATGGCAAGCTGTGCATTGGGAGCAATACCCTGGAAGTCTTCACCGTTGGCTGCGGCAAGGGAGGCGACATGGGTACCATGGTTCTGGGAATCGGTCTTTGGATCGACATCATTGTCATTTCCGGCAAAGTCATAGGTAAAAGGAATCTTGCTGTTGACATAGGTGAAGTTCGCCTTGCTTGTCCTCTCGGCAAAATAATCCTTGGCCTTGGCTTCGGTTCCGCTGGCAAGGGGAACGAAGGCAGGAGCATTGATCTTGTTACGATAGGTATTGTTCTTTTCAAGAGTGGTTCTGGTAGAAGTACCTTCGACCTGGTTCATGAAAAGACCGGTATCGAGAATACCGATGGTGACACCTTCACCGCCCTTGGATTCCACTCCGGTGGCATCCTTGACATCGCTTGCCGTGGCATGCATGGTCTCGGCTGAATAGTTGGCCAGCTTTTGTTCCTTGATGGTCGTCGTTCCGTCGGCATTGAAGGTGACCGTGTGGTCCTCTTCGCCGGTCGGAAGAGCATATGTATGGCTCTGGGCAACCTCAGAGACGTTGAGCGTCTTCTTGAGGATGTCGGCATTGTATTCGCTGGTCTTGATGGCAAAGCCGTTGTAAACCGTGTCATAGACATCGGTCACTTCATAAGAATCGGCGCCTAGCTTCAATGCGAGCTCACTTAAGACCTGCTTGCGGTTCTTTTCGGCAAGGGCCTTCTCCTTTTCTGTTCCTGTGATGTTTCCGGCAACCTGAACGATAAATGTCTTCTCGTTCGTATCTTCTGTATCAAGAAGCTTGTCAATCGGCGTGTTCTTGTATCCCAAGAATCCAAGTCCGACCATGGCTGTCAAAGAAAATGCAGTGATGATCTTTTTCATATCCAAGTCCTCCAAAAAATAAATCCTTGTAATTTTATAGCAATTAAAAATTCAAAAAAAGAAAACAATCAATTCAAATTTCAATCAAAATTATGAAAAAACACTATTTTTTGCTTGTTTTTCGTCATTTTCAAAACAAATTTCAGGCTTTTCTTAAAGTTTCCTTAAAAATCAGCTGTCAAGCTTTTTTACTGGAAACGCTTACATGCATAAAAGCTTCTTTTTAAGCCTTCATAAGCTCCTTGACGACAGAAACCATGCTCTCCATCTCGTCATAGTCGACATACTCATATCGACTATGCATGTTGTAGTCGCCGGTGCCGAGATTCGGACAGGGAAGACCCATGAAGGAAAGCTGGGAACCGGTGGTTCCGCCACGGATGGCTTCATATTCATAATCCTTGTGAAGCATCTGATAGACGGATTCGACTTCCTTGGTGATTTCAGGATACTTTTCCATGACCTGTCTCATGTTGTGATACTGTTCGTGGATATCAAGTCTGATGGCTTCATAGCCGAGCTTCTCGTTCATTCTCTTTGCAGTGAACAAAGCAAGTTCGATCATCTTCTTCATCTCATCTTCATCAAAGGAACGGATGATATAAGAACCCGATGCATGGTCTTCGTTTCCCTTCATCTCGCAAAGGTGATAGAACGGGCTTCTTTCATCCGTATCTTCAGGTTTCAAATATTCCGGAAGGGCATTATGGAAGTGCATCAGCACATTGCTGGCATTGACAAGCTTATCCTTGGCTGAACCAGGATGGATGGACTTACCCTGGACATGGACATCCATGGCATAGGCCGTGAAGGATTCGATGGCGATATAGTGAGGATCACCTCCGTCGATGGTATATCCATACTTGGAATCCACATTCTCCATGGAGATATGATGGGCATCGGCTCCGATCTCCTCATCGGTGGTGAAGATGATTTCAAGCGGACGATGGGCGATGTTGTTTTCCAGGATTTCATGAAGTGCCGTCATGATGATGGCGATGCCGGCCTTGTCATCTCCGCCAAGAAGGGTATCTCCGCTGGTGGTGATGAGTGTATGTCCGATGGAGTGGTCAAGGCTAGGGAACATCGCTCTGGTCAGAGAGAGACCTTCGCCCAGTTCCAGGTCCTTGCCATCATAATCCTTGACAATCTTCGGCTTGACGTCCTTTCCGCTTGCCTGGTTGGACGTATCCATATGGGCAAGGAAGGCTACACCAGGCTTGTCTCCTGTCCCCTTGAACTTGCAGTCGACGACACCGAAGCGGTTGACGGAAATCTCATCCGGATGGAGTTCCTGGAGTTCTCTTGTCATCTCTCTCGTGAGAGCATAGATCTTCTCGTTGCTGGCGGCATCTTCCTTTTCTTCCAATGCCGTGGTCTCGAAAGAGACATATTTCAAAAAGCGTTCCAATAATGTCATGATATGTTGTCCTCTATTATATTTCACGTGAAATTATTCTTCTGTCTTCTCTTCTTTGTGACTCAGGGAATAGACAAAGTTATAGACTTTGAATTCCTTGTCGAAACGATACATCTTGGCAAAGTTACCCGTTCCAATCTGGCTAGGCTTGAGGAGATTTTGGTCAAGCGGAAGCTTGTCGATGATCTTCGGACCGATATGGAGTGTCCTCTTGATGGTGGAGTTGATGACGGCCATGTTGAATTCATAGCGCAGGGCGCGGAGCTCATCATCCCTCGTCTGGGTAAGCAAGGCATCATAGTCAAGATGCCTCTTGGAGAAGGGGATGTCCACCTCATTTAAGACGATGACGGCATTGAGCCTGTTCTGAAGCTTGTATTCCCTGCGATAGGAATTCAGAAGCAGGGCATAATCCAATGTTTCGCGATAGGCATCATTGATACCTCCGTCAAAGGTGATGAAGGCATAGTTTCCCTTGTTGATGCCGACGACCGTCTTCATCTCAATGAAGGATAACGGGCAGCAGCGCTTGACGGTCCTATCCATCAGGTCAAAGAATTCCATCAAGGATTTCTCATCCGGACTTGCGCTGTTGATGCCGACGATCTTGATGAAGAGATAGATGAGAGGAGAAATCTTCTCCTGGTTGTTCCTCGTGATGCGGATGGCCTGGGTGAAGTCATAGGGATCGGAGATGTAATCGGCAGAGACGATCTTCTTTTTCGAATCGATGAGAATGGTCTCGAAGCGATGTCCGTTGGTGAAGAAGGCCTGGTCGGGACGATAGTCCTTCAAGGACTTCTCATTGGCAATCAGGATGTTGTCCAGCGTTTCCGGAAGGCTTGGATCAAGAAGGATATAATCCCATGAATATTCGCTGTCTTTGTTCTGATAGTCATTCAATACGATGTATCGTCCGGCAAAGTCGGAAACCTTGTTCTTCTCCGTCGAGAATATCTGGTCATAATAATTGAGAGCCTTCTCTTCCCTTTCCTTTTCTTCCTTATGGTAAGGAACTTCCTCTGTGGAAGAAGAGACAATCTCCGAATTCGTTTCTTCATAGCTATCCATGGCTCTGTTACGATAATCCCTATGAAGAAGGAAGAAATGATGGATTTCCTCTTCGTTGAAAGGTAGACCTTCATCATTCAGATAGGAGATCAGTTCATCATAGTGCTCCATCATTCCGCCTAAGGAAAGATAAAGATTCTTCCTTACTTCTTCATCCCGTTCCTTCTGAACGAGAATAAGGGTCTCGTCCTTGCTCTTGTTAGAAAGTTCCAAGGCATTCTTCTTTTCAAGATAGTCTTGGTCTTTTCTTTCGATTTCGCTTTGAAGGGAGACGACCTTCTCATTCAAGGCATTGATCTTGGAATCCAGCTGTTCCTTCTCATTCTTAAGAAGTTCGTTCTTGGCCTGCTCGTCAAGAATCTGCTTGTTGAGGTTCTTTTCGTTTTCTTCCTTCTCGATAGACAGGCTGTTGAACCTCTCGTCAGAGGATTCCAGTCTGTCCTGAAGCTGGATAGACTGATTCTTTTCTTCCTCCAAGGAAGATTTCAGATTCTTGTTTTCCTCTTCCAAGGTAGCAATCTGGCCGGAAGTCATTTCTTCCTGGGCATCCAAGGAGTCAAAGTTCTTTTTTGCCTCTTCAAGCTGAGAGGAAAGGGATGTGCTCTTTTCTTCCTCTTGAGTCAATCTCTTGGCAAATTCTTCCTTTTCCTCATCGAGTCTTATCTTTTCATCCTGCAAGTTGGATAGGGACGCATCCAAAGAAGAAACCTGAGTGTGAAGAGATTCGATATCGGCATTCAGCTTTCCTATCTGTTCAAGAAGTTCTCCGTTTTCCTTCTTCTTTCCCTCAAGTTCATCCGATAATCCGTTTCGTTCCTGAAGAATCTCCTCCATCCTGGAAGAAGTCTCTTCCTTCTCCTTGTTTAAAGAACTAGAGCTGTTTTCCAGCTCCTCCTTCTCCTTGAGGATCTTATCCGATTCTTCCTTCAAAGATTCCAAATAAGACTTCAAAGAAGTATTTTCATTGTTCAGTTCTTCCAGTTTGGTCTTGTCCTTGAGGGCATTCTCCGTCATGACGTCATATTCTTCCTTGGTGAGGATGATCTTGGAAGAATAGCCGTTGAGTTCTTCAGACAGACTGACATTGCTATCCTTAGCCAAGGACAGTTCTCCTTCAAGCTTATCCTTCTCCAAGGTAAGATTCTCGATTTCCGTCTTCTTTTTGAGAAGTTCATCCTGCTGCTCGTTGATTCTTGCCTTCAAAGTGTCGCTTAAGGCAAGGATGGCATTGAGATGGTCCGTCATTGAAGAGACTTGATTCTTGCTTTCCAGAAGCGTAGCAGAAGCATTCTTCTTCACATTTTCGTTCTCATCGACAAGAGCGAGATTCTTTTGTTCCAGGTCTTCCTTTTCTGCCGAAAGAGTAGAGACCTGCATATTCAAGGAAGAGATTTCAGCCATGTTCTCATCCAGCTGCTTTCTTAGCTGTTCAAGCATGGAATCATCCGTTTCCTGTTCAGGTTCAAGAGGCGTTTCTTCTTCAGCTTCTATCTGTTTTCCTTCTTCTGGTTTGAAGCTTTCTTCTCCCTCTTCATCATCCTCGATGATTTCAGGCGTCTTAGCTTCTTCAGGATGGTCTTCTTCCTTTGTTTCCATCTCCTCTTCAACAGAAACTTTCTCTTCCTGGGGTTCCTCTGCTTTCATATCTTCATCCGCCTTTTCTTCCAAAGCAGAAGGATCCTCCTGCTGAGGTTGAGAATCCATTACATCTTTTGTCACTTCTTCTTCATTCTCACAGATGTCATCCTGAGAGACTGTGTTTTCCAAAGCCACATCGCTTTCATCAAGCTTCTGCTGAAAGACATTTTTGATGATGGAAGAAGGTGTAGGTATCATGAACCTGGAATCCAAGGAATGCTGAGACACGGCAATCTCATGGAACCTTGCTTTGTTGAAAGAAGGCTCCTGGTTTTCCTCGCTCGGTTCCATGTTGATAGGATGATTCCTATCGGTGATGTCATAGATGGCAAAGGTTCCATAAGACCTACCTTTGCGCACCTCAAAGAGATGGTTTCCTACCTTGAAGGAAGGCTTCTTCTGACGGAATCCCATCGTATTGAGAGAACATGGGAAGAAGTTGTCTTCCCTGTTCAGATATGGTTTCTTCTCATCGATGTCCCATCCATAATAAGAGTCTTCCTTTTTGAAGTCCTCCTTCTTCATCGGATGGCTTGCGAAGTCATAGGCGACGTCCTTGCCGGGAAAGAGTTCTTCCCAGATTTCCAATGCATGTTCTTTGTCCATTTTCTGCACCTCACTGTCTTATGCAATCGTTGAATTCAGAATAGAGTTCCTGATTGACGTCATAAAGAACGGAAGAATCGATCTTCTCGACCTTTCTGTCATAGGTGAGAAGTCCGTTGTACTCCGTCTCACAATCAGATAGTTCCGTATAGATGGTCATGTTGAGGCCATACTTTCCAATCTGTGGCTTGATTTTCTTTTCAAAGAGTTCCTTGTATTTTTTGGTCAGTTCTTCCTTGCTCTTTGCCTTGCCATGACCGAAGAAACCTTCGAAATAGGAGTGACCTTCGACTTTCAAAGATGCTCCACCCATCTCCGAGATGATGAAGCAACGTCCCTTCTTGTCGACTCTCCTTTTGTCAGGCTGGGTATAGGTATGGATGGAATAGAAGTCGCTGTCTGCATCATACCAGCCACTGGCCGTATCAAAGAGCTTGGTGTGTTCCATCTGCCTGAGTTCATGATAGATCTTGCTAGGATCGAATTCTCCCCATCCTTCATTGAAGATGGAATAGATGATGACGCTCGGATGATTATGATACATCCTTAGGTATTCATGGCATTCTTCAAGGAACTCATCCCTTCCTTCCTTGCTCTTCCTTGCCGTCCTCTTATACGTCAGGTTCTTTTCCGTAAGAGAAGGCAGGAGTCGTGGAATGACGCTCCAGAAGAAGGAATAAGAATCTCCACCGCAGGGGAAGTCCTGGATCAAGAGCATGCCAAGCCTGTCGCATTCATAGTAGAACCGGTCAAGCTCGGTCTTGATATGGACCCTGAGACAGTTGAATCCCATCTCCTTGGTCTTCTTGATGTCAAAGAGATATTCGTCATAGCTCTTCGGCGTATAATTTCCGATGAAATAGTATCCCTGATCCAACAATCCGGATAAGAATATCGGTTCATCGTTGAGGAAGATCCTCTTATGTCCCTTGACATCCTTGATTTCTATCTTCCTCATACCGAAGTAGGAAGAGACCACATCTTCGCCATGACGGATTTTGACATCATAAAGATACGGATCCTGCAGGCTCCATGGATGGAAGTCATCCAGAAGGGATATGCTTTCTTCCACGTTCGTATTCAAAGAATATTCCCTGGAATGGAGCGTCAGAACGGCTTTCCCATCTCTTGGTGTTTTGATGAAGACCTTGATCTTCCTGTTATCATAATCAGGAGTGAACTTCACATCCTGGATATAGTCTTCCTTGACAGACTCCATCCAGATTGGCTTATAGACACCGCTGGAAGAGGAGTAGAAATATCCGGTCACGGAAAGAACCTGCTTTCCTCTCGTATGATAGGAAGCGTCCGTATAGTCCTTCACCTTGAGGACAAGGGAGAAGGTATCCTTCACATCGTTTGGAAGAACGACATCAAAGGGAGTGAATCCACCTGTGTGACAGGCTATCTTTCTTCCATCGACATAGACTTCACATATCTGATCGACGCCTTCGAAATGAAGGATGGTCTTATCCTTCCTGAAGTCTTTTGGAAGACTCACATCTTTGTGATAGAAGAGAACATCATCCGGTTCGACAAGCTTTCCTATCATGGAGTAAGCCGATTCCACCGCAAAGGGAACCATGATCTTGTCGACATAGACTTTGGGAAGTTCTTCACTCTTTCCGATGCTGAAGTCCCACATTCCGTCAAGATTGAGATAGGAATCCCTCTTCAGGTTCATCCTTGGATATTCCGCCAAAGGAACAAAATCAGCATCAAGTCTTGCTTTTTCCGTGTCTTTGAAAAGATAGCCTTCATTCTTTCTTTCCTTCTTCAGATTGCGGAAATAGAAGAACATCGGAATGATGGCAAGAACGAGAAGACCAAGACCGACAAGATAGCCATACTGACTTGGAACAGGTGAGCTCTCGCCAAAGGAATTCTCATACATCTTTCCAAAGGAAGCGTTGAGTCCATCTCCGATGAAGGGTCCGATACACATCGGAAGGGCGACGACAAAAAGCATCCTGACACCCATGAAGGTGCCTTCCTCGTTGGATGGAATCTTCTCCCTGACAATGGCATTGCAGACAGTCGGCACTGCCACATAGCCTAGAATCATGACGGTACCGCCGATAGCGGCAAAGGCCGTCTTGTCTCCTGAGAAATCAGGGATGAAGAACATCAGAAGGATACCGATGGCATAGATGACAAAGGCCGGGATGATCATCTTGTTCTTGCCCAGTCTGTCAGACAGGAAGCCGATGGCGACACTTAATACGGAGCCTAAGACAAGGGCGATAGCCATGACGATGGCAAAGGGAGTGATGAGGTTGTTTCCAATGTTGGCAATGCCGCATGTCTTTTCGATGTAGACCATGAGATAGGGAAAGAAGACCTGGGTTGCCGTGGCATAGACAAAATAAACCAGAAGGACAAGATAGAGACTCTTGTTCTTCCTGACGGCAGATGGCCTGAAGCCTTCGAAAAGCTGACTGATATAGGTTTTATCAGACTTCACCTCTTCCTTCCTTGGAATGAGGAAGAAGGATATAATGCCCATCAATATGACAAAACCACCGATGAGGTAGAAGAACAAATCCCATCTGGCATCATTGGCTCCTTTGGAAGAGTCGACCGTCAGTCCATTGAGAAAGACGAAGATGAGAAGCATCGCCGCCAAAGGAAGGATCTGAAGGATTCCTTCAATCTTGCCTTTGTCCGACTTTTCGATGTTCTTGGTGATGTAGGAGTTGAAGCAGGCATCATTGGCTGTCGAACCGAAGAATGTCATGATGCAGTCTAGGATGATGACCCATATTGCCGCAAAGGCCGAGGACATCGCAATGGGGAAGATGTCGTTCGTGGAATTGACGTTGAACAGACCGAAGGCTGCCGTCGCAATACCCCAAAGGATATAGCCGATGGAGATGAAGTATTTCTTATGCCCTACCTTATCCGAAAGAGCACCCATGAAAATGGTCGTCAAGGTGGCTACGACGGCACTGAGTGCTGTCGTAAGAGCGATGAAGAAGGAATAATCAAATCCCTGTCCGAGCGGAGAGGAAAAGTTCAAATAGGTGATGTAGGTGTTCAGATACATGTTCTCGATCGACCATGCCAGCTGACCTGCAAAACCTATCAGGATGACGAACAGCCACATCCTTGCTCCGACTGTCTTTTTTTGTTTTTCCATGATGTTGGCTCCTTTGCAAAACACCTACCCGAAAGAGTAGGTGTGTATGTATCTCAATAAGCAGACATTCTGATTGGAGTGATGATCTGGATGTTCTTTGGATCATCGTTCTTGATCATGAACATCCTGGTGGAAGAGGCAAAGATGAAGGTGACCTTGTCACTCTTGAGAGCCTTGACGGCATCGACGGCAAAATCGATGTTGAAGCTGATTTCAAAGATTGTGGAATCATCATCGAAATTGATGTTCACCTTGCGAAGGACTTCATTGGAGTTTCCATAATTGGTGGAACGGGCAGAGAGAGTCACACCTGTGTCCTTGTTCAGGGTAAGCCTCACCTGGGAATTCCTGTCTTCGGCAGAAGAGATGATCTTGACACGGTCAGCTGCGGCAAGGAATTCAGCCGTATCGACAGTGACGGAATATGGAAATGCCGGAGGGATGAGACGTTCGACAGACGGGAAGTCTCCTCTTAACAATCTGCTGGATAGCGTGATGTTTCCGCAGACGAAGAGAGCCCTCTTCTCATCGAAGTAGATGGTGACTTCCTTGTCGACATCAATCTTGGTGACCATATCAAGAGCCTTGACCGGGCATGTGAAGACAAAGGATGCATCCTGGCTTTCCTCAGGAACGGAGAAGGAAGCCATGCGATAGGAATCCGTGGTAAGGAAGGTAAGCATACCATTTTCAGCACGGATGTTGATGCCATAATAGAGATCCTTAGGGCCTTTGGTGGCAACGGCATAGCTGGTCGTATCAAAGAGAAGCTTCAGTTCGGAAAGCTTGACCTTGAAGCCATTGGCATTCTCCGGAACATTGAGGTCGACATCCGGATATTCTTCGCCAGCCCTTGTGACGAGGTTGAAGTTCGTCGTATTGTCGGCAAGATTGAGAAGATTCGAGTCCACCATGGTGAGAGTGATGACTTCCCCACCCATTTTGGAAATACAGTCCAAGAAGAGCTTGGCCTGAGTCTGGATGAGTCCAGGTTCGCAATTGAAGATGATGGTGTTGTCTTTGTCATCCTTGATCGGCTGATCGACCTTGGTAGAGATGTCACCATTGGAGGCGATGACGCTTACGCCATCTTCCCTGACATCGATGAGATAATTCAAAAACTGCATTTCAGCATTCTTGGATGGAATGGCCTGTGCGGCATAGGTCAGCATACGTAAGAATTCAATACGTCTGATGGTTAATTTCATGGTAAATAGATAACTCCTAAATTTATATATAATTATATATTTTTATATATGCTTTTGGAATTGTTTTCCTATGGAAAATCAAGAAATGTCAAAGGTGTCGTCCAAAGTCGAAAGATTGCTTTTTATAGAATAATCTTAAAAAAGAAATAATAGTAATAATAAGGGGCTGTTTCTTTGTTGATAAATCGAATTCTTTAAAAC
>JAJVUU010000085.1 GCA_021621525.1 Caryophanales bacterium | reverse complement strand
AATAATTTTACTAACAATCTGTCCATACCTCTTTTTCAATGCTTTTTTGTATTCATTTCTTTCATGAAGGCGGGTGATGGCTTACAATAATAGGGTACTTGGAGAATGTCTTTCATGAAAGTCTTATTTATCATTCTGATCGTGCTATTGGTTCTTGTCTTCCTCTACCTTGCCATCGGTATTTCGATTACTGCCATCATCAACCGAAAATTGTTCGGTGTCCGTGGAAAAGACCCTTCCCATCCCTGCTATGTCCATTTTGAGGACTATCTTTTCTTAAGCCGTTTCTCCTATGAAACGAAATTCGAAGACGCCATGATCCGTGGGTATGTCTATCAGGAATCGGGCCGTTCCTCTTTCAAGGGTTTTGTCATCCTTTCCCATGGGTTATTTGGCAGCCATGCCCAATACCTCGTCGATGTCGCTTATCTAGCCAAGGCAGGATATCGAATCCTCTGTTTTGATCAATATGGCGTCGGATTATCCGGTGGAGACAGTCAGGTCTCCCTTTATCATGGCATCCCCGTTCTTGATGCCGTCATAAAGGATGTCGAAAAAAGAAGGCTCAACGATGATTTGCCTTTGATTCTATACGGTCATTCCTGGGGGGCCTATTGTTCCTTGGGTGTCCTAGGAATGCATCCGGAGATTCAAAAAGCAGTCCTTCGTTCCGGCCCGGTCAGTCCTGTCAAGGCTGCTCTTGGCCTTCTCTATATGAAGAGCAAGGCACTCTATTGGTTTATGAAACCAGGGCTTGGCCTTTTTATGCTTCTTCTTTTCGGAAGGAAGTCCCTGACCTGTTCAACCAAGGGTATTTCAAAGAACAAAAACACGGAAATCCTTGTCGTCTATGCAAAGAATGACCCGATGGTCAGGTATGGCAATTCACAGTATGCCTATTTTTCCAGGAAGGACAGGGCAAAGCTGTGTCTTTCAAAGAAAGGGTTGCACAATTCCATCATCACGGAAGAAAGCTATGCTTCCTTCATCAATCTTCACAAGGAATATCATCGGATCGAAAAAATGGAAGACGAAAACGAAAAAGCTCGGTCTGAGAAAGCGTTCTATGCTTCCATGGACCGGGCCGGATTGGTGGAATATTCGTCTGTGAAGGATGAAATCCTGGAATTCTTAGGCTAGTACTTCAAACAGGCGTAGTTCTTCTTGCCGCGCTTGATGAAGATATAGCCGCCATCCAGGGCGTCAGCCTTGGTGATGACCTTTTCAAGATCGGAGACCTTTTCACCGTTGATCTTGACGGCTCCGTTCTTGACGAATTCCCTGGCTTCTCTCTTGGAAGAGGCAAGCTTCAGGCTGATGAGGGCATCAAGAAGGGCGATGTCTCCTGTTTCGTTTTCAACGACAAGGCCGTCGGTAAGCTGACTGAGTTCCTTGGCCGTGAGGTCTTTGAAGGAATCGGTGAAGAGAGCGACGGACATCTTCTTGCAGCTTTCGGCAGCTTCTTCTCCGTGAAGCTTGCTCACGATGACCTTGGCAAGCTCCTTTTGACCGTTTCTGAGTTCCGGATGTTCAAGGTGCTGTCTGACGATCTCATCGATTTCATCGACAGGACGGTCATCGAAGATGTAGAGGTATTTTTTGACGTCGCTGTCGGAGACGTTCATGAAATACTGGTAGATGTGGTATGGGGTGGTCATCTCCGGATCAAGATAGAGGGCACCGGATTCGGACTTGCCGAATTTCTTGCCATTGGAATCGGTGATGAGCTTGAAGGAGAAGACTTCGGCTCCGCAGTCGCTTCCTTCCTTCTTCTTGACGAAGTCCAAGGCGGTCGTAAGGTTGCCCCACTGGTCTCCGCCACCGAACTGCATGGTGCAGTGATATTTCTCATAGAGGTTTGCAAAATCACCGGCCTGGAGAATCATGTAGGAGAACTCGGCATAGGAAATACCGACTTCGAGACGGGATTTGACGATGTCCTTGGCAAGCATGTAGCCGACCTGGAAGTTCTTTCCATAGTCTCTCAGATAGGTCAGGACGTTGGTCTTGGACCACCACTCATAGTTGTTGATGATCATTCCTTTTTCCGGATCGGATGTGTCGATGTACTTGCTCAGCTGGTTTTCGATGCACTTGGCATTTTCAAGGACCTGGTCCGGGGTCAGGAATTTTCTTTCGGCCTTCTTTCCGGATGGGTCACCGATCATACCGGTGGCTCCACCGAGCATGGCGATGACACGATGTCCGGCCTTCTGAAGACGCTGAAGAATCGTGATCATGATGAAATTACCAAGCTGCAGGGACTTGGCAGAGGGGTCAAAGCCGCAGTATACGGTCTGGGGTGTATCGAAAAGTCTGTGTACTTTCTCCCTGTCGGAGAAGTTGTCAAGCAAACCTCTTCTTTCCAAATCATCCATTATATTGTTCATAGGTACCTCCAAATTAAAAGATTGATAGGAATGCTTACTATTTTACCCCAAAGGTATTTCGTTCTTCAACTAAAGAAGCCCCTTCCTGCTTTCTTTTTGCCGTAAGCCTGTCTTCTCATTTCCCATCGAATTCCTTCTGATACCGGCAAAGGAGTGTATTTAGATGGGACAGATCTTCTTTTGTCGTTTCTTCATCGGAGTGAAAATACCGATGAATCAGGCATAGCAAGGCATGCTCACACCTGGAATTGGTCACGTTCAGCATCAGTCCTTCCTTCGGATTTTCAAGATAGTCGCTGATGATATCTTTTTGATGACATAGCCTAAGCTTCTCATAGGCGGCAAGGAAGCCTTCCTGATAGGAATTGAAAAGATAGGAATAATGGTAGAAGAGGCTAAAGAAGGTGATGTTGTCTATGTAATCCTTTTTCTGCTCTTCCCTTTTTCTTTCCGGTAGAAGACCATCGGAAAGGCTGATGCTCAGAGAAAGACCAAGAACCATGCAGCCAAGGAAGAAAATCGTCTTTCTGGTAAGAAGATAGGATAGGATGGCAAGAACGAAAAAGAGAATCAAGACGAGAATCGACCTTGTGTCCACCTTTTCCTTCTTCGTATCCTTCCTATGCTTTTCAAGCTTTTCCTTAATTTTCGATAGCATCGGATATCCTCCTTGCCTTGGATGTCTGGATCAGCAACGAAACAGGACAGGGAAGCGATAGGACAAGAAAAAGAAGCAAAGGAAGAATCCTGTTCTTGGAATCGATGGAAAGAGTTTCCTTCAATAAACCCAGAAGAAAGACACCTATCGAAGAAAGAAGAAGGATGGGTATGACTTTCTTGTCCTTTCCCATATCGGATATCTTCTGTTCGACACTTTCTGATAAGGATTCATAGTGGAGAAGCATGGCCTGGTTCTCTCTATCCTTCTTAAGGATGGTAAGAAAATAAGCCTGATACTCGTATAGGTCTGGACATCTTTCCGGACTGAGCTCCGCAAAGGGAATGCTTTCCTGGTAGGAGATGAGGTAGCAGAGACTTGCTTCATAACTGCTTTGCACACTCTCCTGATTGATGAGATGGTCAAGGAAGCTGGCAAAGAAGGAATAGGCAGAAATCCTTTTCTGACATCCTAGGATGGCCTTTTCCCGTTTCATGACGAGAATGGAAAAGAGTAGGACCTGAAGAAGACAAAACAGCACATATGGAATCACCTGATCGAAGAGAAGGTAGGAAAGAAACAGATAGCATAAAAGGGAGCCGGCTTCCTTTCTATGCCTTTGAATCGTCTCAATGAACGTATGCATGGATAATCCTCCTTACTATGTATTGTCACTAAGGGGGATAAAATATCACTCAATCCTTGAGAAGATCGAGAAGGATGGCATCCATGGTGTAGAGGTATTCTTTCCTGATGCGGAAATATCCGTCGACGATTTCGATGTAATCCTTTACTTTTTCAATCGCTTTTTTATAAAAAACAAGGAAATCCTTATGAAAACGTGAATTGAAATGTTGAATCGAAAAACCGGATGCAAGTCTCAGGTTGAGCATCAGGAATTCAAATTCCTCTCCTTTTTCATCGATGATGTCGATGTTCCGATGGTAATCTCCGGCTAGATAATGGTTCATGGAGCGGGTATTGACAAGACGCCTTGAACCGACATAGGAAGCAGCGGAAAGGCCTATGGCATAGTATTGCTCGTCATGCCAATAGGTCAGGTTATGAAGGCTTTCATAGCCCTTCCTGGCAAAGTTGCTCACCTCGTATCTGAAGTAACCTTCCTTTTCCAGTTCCTTCAGGATGAAATCATACATCTCTCTCATCCTGTCATCGTCAAGGGCGTGGACTTTCTGGTTGTAAAGAAGGGTCCCTTCTTCAATCTGGAGGGCATAATAGGAGAGATGCTTGCTTTTTAAGGATAAGGAAAGGCCGATGTCTCTTTTGAGATCTTCCATGGTCATGGAAGGAAGACCATAGATGAAATCGAGGTTGAAGTTGTCTAGCCCTGCCTTGTGAAGGTTGTCACAGCAACACAACAGATCCTCTATGCTGTGGCTTCGACGGAGAAGGGACAAGGTTTTGTCATCTCCGCTTTGGGCACCTAGGGATATCCTGTTGACGCCGTTTTCAAGGCAAATTTGAATCTTTTCCATGCTCAGGGATTCGGGATTGGCTTCCATGGTGAATTCCTTGACATGCAAAAACCTTTCATGAAGGGTAGAAAGAAGCCTCCTTAGATTTTCCTTTGAAAGGGAAGAAGGGGTTCCTCCGCCGATATAGATGGTATCCAGGGAGTCAAAAGGAATCTTCCATTCGTCCAGTTCCTTAAAGAGCCTGTCAAGATAGGCTTCTTCTGAAAAGGTGTTGCATAGCACCTTGGCAAAGTCGCAATAGGAACAGATCCGGTCACAGAACGGAATATGGACATATAAGGCCTTGGGCGTGTCACTCATCGAGGTTGTCCTTCAAGGGAATCGGGGAATAGACGAACCTCTTGCCGATGAGCTCCTTCTTGTAGAAGCCACGGTTGGCTAAGTCTTCCATGCTTGTCCTAGCCGTCTCATAGACGGTCTTCTCCTCTTTTTTGAACTGGTCTATCGTGTAATGGAGGCCGATGGTACAGTGACCGGCATAGAAATGGGCTTGCTTGGGTTTGAGCTGTGGATGGATTTCCTTGAGCTTCCTGCTTCTGGCTTCGATGGTTTCCAAAGAATCATCCAAAGGGAAGGTGGGAAGGGCGTATTCGGCTCCATCGATGACTTTGATGTCGTTTTCATGAGTCGTCTTTCCATCTTGGAATGTCCCATTCTGGGAAATGTTCTGAATAGAAAATTCGCTTAGGCTTTCTGAGATTGTTCCTTCGTTCTGCAAGACGAAGGGAAGAAATCGGCTTAGGACATAGGTCAGATCAAGGCTTGCTTCGGTCAGCTTGAGACGCCCGAAGAAGGTTTTGGATGTCGCATAGCAGATGGACTCGATGTTCAATACGAACCCCATCATGTCAAGGCCATTCGTCTTCAAAAAACACTTGGCGACAAGACAGGCTGTCTCTTCGTTGTAGAATTCAAAGGGTCTCAGGGAGAAAAAGACATAGGGGATGGATAAGGCTCTCAGGATGATCGGAATCTCCTCCTGCCCAAGGAAGGAAAGAAGGCTCTCCAACCTGGAAGGAATCTCCTCTGCCGGGCAGGGACTTAACGGATTAAGGATGTCATGGAGATTGTTTTTACGATAATGAGGCGAAGTCTTCTCAAGCGTTTCGCCAGATACAAGGCAGTTGATGGTTTCGATGGCTTCCAAGTCAAGTCTAGGCATTTTCATAGCATACTGATATCCTTCATGGAAGGCCTTGAGGACGAAAAGGGAACTCGGGATGGTCTCGATTTCGTTCAGGACGATTTTTCTTATCATGTTGTCCGTCACCGGCTGGTTGATGCTTATGGCAGTGCTCTTGATGGCTTCGGCCTCTCTTTGGATGGCGAATTCCTTTTTCAGATCGTCTTTGAGAAGGACGTATTTCAATTCGTCATTCAAAAGCTTCCTTTCAAGTCCGTAGGACCTGGAAGAAATGCTCTTTGTAAGGCTGATCTTGTAGGATAATCCATTGTTGTCCTTCAGGTCCGTCTCGGTATCATAAAAGGAACGGTATGTCAGGACATTCTTCCAGACATCCTCTACATCATCTTGGTTGTAGACCGCTTTGACTTCGTCTTTGGTGGCATAGGCGTCTTCGCTGAAACGTCTTCCCTGTTCTAGAAATGAATATGGCATGGCTCCATTATAAGACAAAAATAGAAAATATACTAATTATTTACTAAATTAATTG
>JAJVUU010000133.1 GCA_021621525.1 Caryophanales bacterium | reverse complement strand
GGAAAATGCCATGAAGCTTGTCAATCTTCTTGATCTAGCAGATCGCCAGATTGGCCAGCTTTCGGGAGTGCAATTCCAACGTGTCCTAATCGCCCGCTGTTTGGTCCAAGAAGCAGATGTCATCTTTTTGGATGAGCCCTTCGCAGGGATTGACTCCGTCAGCGAAGACATTATCATGCAGACCCTTCAGACCTTGAAACAAGAAGGCAAGACCATTCTGATCGTCCATCACGATCTCAGCAAGGTCCCAGCTTATTTCGACCAGGTCCTCCTCCTTCACCGCAAGCTGATCGCTTTTGGAAAAACAGAGGAAACCTTTACCAAGGAGAATCTGCATGCAGCCTATGGGCATGAACTCTTTATAGGAGGTGGAGTCGGATGATTACAGAATTTATCGATGGATTACAGCAATTCCACTTCTTACAGAATGCCCTGATCACAGCCATTGCCATCGGTATTGTCGCTGGAGCTGTCGGATGCTTCATTATTTTGCGAGGCATGTCTCTCATGGGAGATGCTATCTCGCACGCAGTCCTTCCAGGGGTGGCCCTGTCCTTTATCCTTGGCATCAATTTCTTTATTGGCGCCATTGTCTTTGGGCTTTTAGCTTCCATCCTTATCACCTATATCAAGAGCAACTCCATCATCAAGAGCGACACTGCAATTGGGATTACCTTTTCTTCTTTCCTCGCCTTAGGAGTCATCCTGATTGGAGTCGCTAAAAGTTCCACCGACCTTTTCCACATCCTCTTTGGGAATATCTTGGCCGTCCAAGACCGGGATATGTGGATAACCATCGGTGTTGGTGCTGCGGTCTTGCTGGTGATTGTCCTACTCTTTCGACCCTTACTGCTCACATCTTTTGATCCTGTTCTGGCTCAATCCATGGGCGTCCGGGTCAAGGTCTATCACTACCTCCTTATGGTGCTCTTGACCTTGGTTTCTGTCACTGCTATGCAGAGTGTCGGAACCATTCTCATCGTCGCCATGCTCATTACACCCGCTGCGACAGCTTATCTCTATACCAATAGTCTCTGGTCCATGATGCTCCTTTCATCCGGATTAGGTGCTCTTGCATCCATCCTGGGACTCTTTATTGGCTATAGCTTAAACATCGCCGTCGGGTCTTGTATTGTCCTCACTTCTGCTGTCTTCTTTCTCATCAGCTTCTTTATCGCTCCTAAGCAGAGAAAGAACAAGACTGCTCTCTAACCTCATTAAAGGAGAAACACATGAAAAAAATCGCTTCTGTCCTCACCCTCTTTGTG
>JAJVUU010000132.1 GCA_021621525.1 Caryophanales bacterium | reverse complement strand
GCGAATATGTCGCTATCATGGGGGAATCAGGATCCGGGAAATCCACCCTCCTCAATATCCTGGCTATGCTGGATCAGCCGACGGAAGGACGGGTCTATCTCAATGGCACCGATACCTCAACCATCAAGAACAAGGATGCGTCCAGCTTCCGTCGCGAAAAACTAGGCTTTGTCTTTCAAGACTTCAACCTGCTCGACACCTTATCGGTCAAGGACAATATCCTCTTACCTTTGGTCCTTTCTCGCAGACCGGTCAAGGAAATGATGAGCAAGGTGGAGAGCGTCAGTCGGGAGTTGGGCATTCACCAGCTCTTAGAAAAATACCCTTACGAAATCTCTGGTGGGCAAAAACAACGGGTAGCCGTAGGGCGGGCCATCATTACCTCGCCAGAAATCCTCCTGGCTGATGAGCCAACAGGGGCGCTGGATTCCAAGTCTTCAGCTGCTTTACTAGATGTCTTTGAAGATATCAATACCATGGGCCAAACCATTCTCATGGTGACCCACTCAACCGCAGCAGCAGCTCGGGCCAAGCGCGTGCTCTTTATCAAGGATGGGATCCTTTACAACCAGATCTTCCGCGGGGAAAAGACAGAGCGTCAGATGTTCCAAGAAATCTCAGATACTCTGACGGTCATGGCAAGTGAGGTGGAGTAGATGTTTCGATTAACCACTAAACTAGCTTGCTCCAATCTGATCAAGAACCGCAAGCTCTATTATCCCTTTGCGATTGCGGTCATTCTCGCAGTGACCATCGCTTACCTCTTTGACTCCCTGACTTTTAATCCCCGCATTTCCGAGCTTCGAGGGGGCTCTTCCATAGTGTTCACTCTCAGCTTGGGGTTCTTCGTGGTCAATGCCGCGGGAGCTATCATCGTGCTCTATGCCAATAGCTTCGTCATGAAAAACCGCTCCAAGGAACTGGGCATCTACAGCATGCTGGGACTTGAAAAACGCCATCTTATCAGCATGATCTTCAAGGAACTCTTGCTTTTTGGCTTGCTGACTATCTCAGCCGGTGTCTTGATTGGAGCTCTCTTTGACAAGCTGATCTTTGCCTTTCTCTTGAAACTCATGAAGATGAAGGTCCAGCTAGTATCCACCTTCCAACCTGGGATTGTCGTCTTGGTCTTTGTCACCTTTGGTCTCATCTTTGGGCTTTTGATTCTTCTCAATGCTTGGCGCATTCTCCGTTTGAATGCCCTGCAACTAACTCGTGAGAAGGCTAGTGGCGAAAAGAAAGCCCGCTTCTTGTGGCCCCAACCCAGCCTGGGC
>JAJVUU010000011.1 GCA_021621525.1 Caryophanales bacterium | reverse complement strand
GTCATTTCTTACCTCGGAATTCGATTTGTGTACCTAATTCATTGATTCGTCATGAGATATTACAACCTAAGGATTCCTGTTTGTATAAGAAAGTTTTGGATTCTTCAAAACGTGTGACGGCAATTTGACCATATAGGTTTCGCCTTTGTAAACTAAGGAGAGCTTACTGCCGTTAGCGCCACCATAGGCTTTTCTCCGGATGGGCAAATTTGTGAATTCCATAAACATTCCCCCTCAAGCAAAATACCTTTTTCTTAGCCGCGAAGCCATTTCTTTGCCGATGAGATTCTCAACTTCCGCGACGTTGATGGAACTATTCAATTGATCCAAGTAGCAGTCAATCATCGTGTTTTGCTTTCTTAGCGCCTTTCGATAATCCGATATCGATTCGTTCAAGAAACCAGGAAGGGCGCTTGGAGCTTCTTCCGGTTCCAAAGACAATAACATTTCAATGGTTATACCTAAAGCACTAGAAACCCTTTGCAAAGTTCTTCCGGAGCAATCCAAAAGGTCAACCCTCGCAGATGCAATGTCGTTCAAAGTGGTCTTCGGAAGCCCACTGATTTTGGAAAGGCGATAAACTGTTATGCCTTTTTCAGCTAGCTAATCTTTGAATGTCATAGTTTAATTATATCGGTATAGCGACCTTTTTACAATTTTTTTATCGTAAACAAGGAATCATAAACTGAAAAACATAAAGTAGGAATTCCAATATGGATTTTGGTCTTCCCGACCTGTTTTCTCTTGTATCACGCCAAAAACATCAAACTATCCCTATATCGATACGAGGTAGGATATGTGTTCAGTTTGAGAGTGAACCTGTCCCCCATACGGATAAAGGCCAAACTTTTACCGCTTTCCCGCCATTTGAGGAGTTTTTGCAACAGAAAAAAAGGATTTCCCAACTATTTTTGTAAATCAGGAAATCCTTTATTTTTATCGATTTTCAGCTGTTTTCACCTTTTTTCTTGCTCGGCAACAGCATCGTCTCGATATGCGTAGATTGGATGCTAAGAACATGTCAATCGTTTTGTATTCCATCGTCCTTCCGTTCTCCTTCTATATTCAGGCTTACATTGACGCAAACCAGCTAAATTTTCTTTTCTTTTTGTACTTTCATCCTGTCTTTTGGAGAAAGAACTCTATCTGATTGCAAAACGATTGTTTTTAAAACTCCATCACGAGAAACGGAAGTTGTTCTGCATTCAAAACGTAATTGTGGGATTGGCATTTTCCTTATTTCACCAGCCAATACCCGGAACGATTGTTGCCAGCCCTTTCAATAAGTCCGAGTTTCCCGAGTTTCGCAAGGTTCTTTTTTACTGAAGAAAGACTCATCCCAATCGATTTCGAAAGTTCTTCCGAACGGGCATACGGATTATCTTTTATCGCTGAAAGAAGAGTTTTCTGTCCCAAAGACAAAGTAACCGATGCGTTCTTGGATCGAGCCGATAGTGCCCATGTCGGAGTAAAAGCAAAAGGAATTGTAACCTGTATAAAATGCTCACGGATATCAATCGCAGACTTACCATAGTTAGAAACGATGGTTGGAACACCATGTCCCGTTTGTTCCGCATAATCGAGGGAACTGAATATTGACCACAAGCCTTTATTCACCGGCTTTGATGTTCCAGAATAAAAATCCTGTTCACTCATCCCATAAGGTAGCCCACCAGTTGAGATGATTTCGATTCTATCATCATAAATGTAAACGGCCGGAGGAACCATATCCATCCACAGGTTGTGCACGCAGGCATTCTTCCATGCCTCTTCAAAAGCCTCCTGATTGAAAAGATGGACATCTTTTCTAGGCCCATTCCCCAAAGTCACGTTCGTTTCATTCAAAGCATCAACGTATTCCATCAATTGCTTGAGTGCAAGAACAAGGCACTGATTGCCAAATTCTTTTCGTTGAGCCATGGAAGTCTTATCATTCCCGGAAAAGCGAACGACTTTGACAGAAACATCGGATTGATCAGACAAAAGGAAGGCCATGAGGTTGAAATCGCCATCCATATTCCTAAGGCCTTTGCTTTTTTCTAATGCCTTCAAAGATGGAACATGGTATCCCTTACCGGCCAAAAGGGAAGAAAATTGTTCAAAAGTAAGATCCTGCTGTACTGATTTGATATCAGAAAGAAAATCAACCCCAGAATCTATGAACATGGAACGAAGGGCGCTTCTTGTAATCTTTTTATCTTCATCCGCAGATCTAACGAGATATTGTCCAAATGCGGAGTAGGGAATATCTTTCCCGTGCACTTCAATCTTAATTGCCTTCAAATGTTCTTTGCAACCTTCCAAAAGAGTGATGGTTGGTATCACGGAAGGTTCGATGTTGAATGAAATGGCCTGAGAAACATCACGAAGTGTTCGGTTTCCAATTTGTTGGCCAATCACATCCCCATTGTCATTAACGCCAAAGTAAAGCACGCAATGCTGATTTTTATTCAACATAGAAGCAATAGATCGTATTCCTTCTTTTAGTTCACTTGTAGATTCCTTGAATTCAATCGTTTCACTTTCTTTTCCTAAATTCATATATATCCCCTATCCAATAGTAACAATAGTATACTTTAAAGCCCAGATTGGTTCAATCATTGGTTCACTTATTGGTTCAATCATTGGTTCAAGTCAAAACGAAACATAAAATCGAGAAATGCATTTCGTGCAAAGCCAAAAAAGATTAATGAAACGCACGAGCAAATATCTTTTATTGAAACTCGCACAATCAACAAACCTATTTGTTTTTCGTCCCACAACCAAACTATACCCCCGCTTTTCACCATTTCTCCCCCAAGACCTGTTTTCCAGGTTGTCTGTGTAGTTGCAGTCTACTCCGAAAACGCAAAAAATCTGAAAATCGTGATTTTTCGAAAAAGCCGATAAATACGGGATTTTTCACCTATTCCCTCCATCGTGTAAACATACCCTCCACCTATCCCCATTTCGTTACTAGGTAGGTTGGGTGTTCATTTTTGAAGTTGACCTATTTCCCCATACGAGTAAAGCCCTGTTTTTTACCGGTTTACCGCCACTTAGCTCATTTTTGCAACAAAAAAGAGGATTTCCCGCTTTTTTGAGAAGTAGGAAATCCGTCAATTTTTATCGATTTTCGGCCTTTTTCAGCCGTTTTTACGACTTAGCAACACCACAGTCTCAACATGCGTAGATTGGACGCAAGGAACAGGTCTACCAATACGAAGCACACTGTGGAAGGAACATATCTACTACAGTCTGAACATGACTATGCAACTGGCAAAAACGGTACACTTAAGTAGTATCAGGAAACAGTTCCTCTATGATTTAACCAGAGGCTCCGTGATTAGACCTGCCATCATTCGGCTATACCCTTCCTGAATTTAATTGTCTTGGAAGGTTTTGAAATGGTTAAACTACCATCTTTAACAACACAATGAACGCTAACGTTCGTGGAATCAGTTGTCGCTCCCCAAGTTCCTTTGTAATTATTGAAAACATATGTCGAAGATAGTGCAATGTTGCCAAATGTAGCCTTTGAATTATTCGCCGACCATTCAAATGTCAGACTGATGTTTTTAATGGCATCTAAGCCGTTGATCGAAATGTCTGTCTTAGATTGCTTGCTTAATGTGGTTTCCCCCGAAACAACCGATAAAGCAAACGCAATGGACTCAGTTGAGTATTTTGCTGTTGCGATTACTTTGTAATTCTCTTTGAGTAATGAAACATCCTTAAATGAGAAGTTTTCCACTTTTCCATCGGTTGAATTACCTTGCTTATCAACATCAATCGTTGTTTCAGTGAGGTTGCCATCTCCATCGTAAATTTGGATTGAATAACCGTTGAAACTATATGTCACGATTGATCCAGTTCCTTTGTCAATGGCGAGGTTTCCGTAGACATAGAATTCATTCGGCTTCTCCAAGACAAAGCCATCGCCAACTATATAATTTGCCGGCGCGGAAGAATTCTGCTTAACGGAAGAATGGTCGTCCGTATTGCTTGTGACGCTCTCAACGGAATATTTAGCTTGGGATGAGTCAATCCATTTTGTATACAAAACTACATGGTTCTTGCCATTTAAATTCTCAATAGCCACGGATGGCGTCAGAACAATGTCTCCATCCGAATTTTCAGATAATCGTTTCGTAAACTCCGAATCATAATAAAGACCGTTGAAAACATATTTTTCGGATGTGTTTTCTATCTTTTTTAAAACGATAGGCGACCCAGATTTGTTAAACGAGGAAATGGTGTTTGTATTAATAGCAGTTTCACTATTAAGTTCGTATCGAATTCCATAGGTGACATCGCTAAGAACTCTTCCATCATACCAACCATATGAGTTCGAATTATCCAGCGTGTATGAAGTATATGAGGTAGAACCGGAGATTTTGTCGGAATACAGCACAGAATTTCCTTTACCAAAACACATCTTTGTCTCATCGGATTCAACATAGGTTTGTAAGTCTATCAAAGTAAACATCGCTTCCTCGGTATGGTCTTCTTTGTCGCCGAGTAACCCACCTGCCCTTCCGTTAAGAGCCTCGGTTGTTGTAACTTTCCCGCTAAATCCATTTAAAGTAAATAATTTCGCTCCCTCAATTGCAGCTTCGATAACGCCTCCAAAAGAGGAATTCAATTTCAACTTTCCATTGTTAATAAATCGAGCCGATTTTGTATAACGCGGATATCTATCATTGTTTCCGGTGGTAATAACAGGAATGTAGTTTCTGTAGAAAGAAGTTTCTGCATCTACCGAAACAGTGGCGTTTTCTCCAACCGTAACGTTGGACCCGGCCAAAAATTTAACTTTGTTTAAAATAGAAACCTCTCCTTCTTCAAAAAAGAAATCGAATTTGTAGGAGAATGGCAAATTGTATTTCTCAGTATTAATTTCAATGCCGACATTGAGACTCAAGTTGGCTATTTTGATATTGCCTGAAACACGGAAGGTGGTTTTGTTCACTTCGTTTTCTTTCGTAATTTGCTGGTAATCATCGTATGTGTATCCTTTAGGCGCATTGCATTTGTACTCAATGCTGCTTCCAGTCGAATAACGGATCAATGCGCCAGAATCGTTCGGTCCAATAACAGTAGCCTTTGACGTAACGATACTGCTTGTGTATATCGTTATCGTCCCTTCCAGCGATGCAGAACCTGAAAAGGTGACTTTAGATTGGATGTTTGGAAAATCAAAGACGCTGAATGGCATAGAGCCCGCTTGAAGAACAGAATAGGAGGAATACGATCCACCTCTAAAATCATATATTACAAACGGCAAGGTAAGTTTTCCCTTTGGTGATTCCGCGGAATAAGAGCTTCCTGAATAATTCGAAATCAGCCCGCCAGTTGAGCCCGACGCATCCTTGACATAACCATAGCACGTGAATTGGCCTCTATTATCAATAACCGATCGAGAGCCCATGGTGATTTTTGAATAATTCCCCACGGTCATACCCGTCGGAGCCTGTCCGTTTCTTCCAAGCACCCCGCCAACAAAAATAGTCCCGTTATTCGTCAGGGTAACCCCGTCAGCTATGGTGACGTTCGATTGACAATAGACGGTAGGTTTATCTTTGTCTTTGGTGGAATGCACCACATAATCGGCAAAATCACCAGTTGATGTTCTGCCAGAGTCCTCAACGACGTGCGTGCTTTTTAAGTCATCTTCATACGGAAGGCTCAAGGTAACGTCTTTTGCGATAGTCGCATTTTGGTGAAGCGTCGGATTCGTGCCTGGGATGACATAAATAGTACCTGATTTGGTGTTCTTAATCGCGGCGTCAAGGGTTGTATAGTATGTATTTACCAGTTTCCCATCGGTTGTGTTTTGGGTATAGGCCACCTTTTGTGATGCGGTGTCCGGGTATTTGTCGTATTGTTGTGTCTTCTCATTCTTGACAAACCAGCTTCCGAAGCCGATTGAGCCGAGCGTCGTGAAAATGGCAAGCAGGAAGATTCCAATCCAAGATTTTACGTTTTTCATGCGGTCTCAACCTCCGCTTTGAAATTGAACCAAAACTTCCCACGATCGAGCTTGTTGTAGACCTGAGAATTGAATTCGTCTCCAACAGGCATCTTCTTGAATGAGTACTTCACTTTGAAATAAGCATGGCTGGCTTCCAAGACGTCTGAAATAAGGAAAGTGGTCTTGCACGTTTTGGACCCGTCAACGTCGCGCTTGGTGGGCGAGAGCCTGTAGTTGACTTCGTTTTGCGAGGCGCTGGCGCTAAGGGTCACGCCATCGAGATAAGTAGAAAATATGCCAGACACGTCTACGGACCCGTTCGTGAACGTGGTCGCAAGCGAAAAAGAGGTCGCCCCATCAAGATGGTTGGCGATCTTATCGTTTGAATCGTTCAAGTTGATAGTGAAATTTACGATGATGTCGCCATGAGTGACGATGGTATCGTTTGATATAATCCCGTCCCTGCAATAGTCAAAGACGGTGGCGGTCCCGTAATTTATGTAGCTGTTAACGTCGACAATGCCTGCCGCGCTCACGTTGATCTGAGCTTCGCCGGTAGTTACGGCGCCTATGCTCCAGGCTGAGAAGCCTATCGAAACCAGAGAGAGATTACTTAATAGTAATACCCCCCCCCGCAAGCCTTCGCGATAAGAATTTCTTCAACGAAAGTTTCTTCTTCATGCAAGCCCCGTTTCTTTTTCCGAAATATTTTACCACACAATGCCCGAAATCGGAAATTTTCTCACACGGCAGCTGCGTTTTGTCGAAAAGGTAAAGAGAAATCGATATTCAACAGCCTGTTTTTGCCATTCAAAAAAGGAGGAACGCGCCCTCCTTGTCTCAAAGCTAATCAAACAACAATCTCAATCAATCGGCCGATGGAGTCGGCGACATCATCGAAGACTATTCCTTTGGCATAGCCCGCTTTCCTCGCATAGGATTCCCACAGTTTCCTCTGCATGGGGCTCGATGAAACGGATTCAATCGTTCCCAGCGCCTTTTCCTTATCGATTTCGAATTTCCGGCATCGGCACGTTTCCCTGAAGGCTTCTTTCAAGGCTGGAACGTTCTTCTCGACAACCTTCTCCAAAACGTAAAGATCATACAAATCCTTCGACCTGCTGTTGAGAGCGCCTCTGAGGAGAAACGTCTGCAGCTTCTCGGCGACGACACTCTCGATGGAATAGCTCTTCAGACGAAGCGTCTCCCCCGTGACGAGGCATTTGTATTCGTAGCTCTGGTCTGAGGGATATACGATGTCCGCCGTGGCAAGATCAATATCAAATCGCTGCCTGATGTTCTCGAGCCTTCCCTCAATCGAGACGCTGAAGCCACCATAGATGTCGTCCTTCTTGATTTCCGAATCGCCGACGTATCGGAAAGAGACGTTGTCATCCGCATCCTCTTCGCAGATTTCCTTCATGATTTTGACGATTGTCTCTCGCTCCATGCGGATTCTCCTGACGATGAAGTCGATGTCCATCGTGGCCCTGTTCTCGATGCCGAGGACGGAGGACAGGAAGAGTCCGCCCTTGAGGACGAACCTCTCCGAATAGGAGGACAGCGAAAGTCTCTTCAGGAAGCAATCGAAAAAATACCTGGAGTAGACGACGTTCGCGCTGACGCCTTTCTCCTTCGCGATGCTTCCCGCCCTCGCGGAAAGCGAATCCCTGTTAATTCTCATAATCCATTGCCTCCAGAATCCGATATACCTTCTCTTCCATCTTTCTCATTCTCGCGTACTTGAAGAGAAGTTCCATGTCCTTGCCCTTCCCCCTCAAAAACGTCTTCACCGCCTTGAGGAACAGTTCCGAATCGTAGTCGTCCCTCTTCCGTATCATCTCCACGACCATCTTCTCCTTGGAAAAGCAGGTAACGCTATTCCCAAACATGGTCTCGGCGCTAACGTTTCCCAAATCGAACAGCTCGACATTGTTCTCAATGTGGCAAATGACATTGGGCCCTATGCTTTCTTTTCTCACGCGGCATCCCTTCGGGATCGTGAACTCAATCGAATCCGGAATCCTGTCGGTCAGTCCAAGGAGATAAAGCGCGGTCATGCCGGAATAGACAATCTTTGGATACCTTCTTTTAAGCTGGAAGAGGTCGTCGATGGCTCCGTCCTTCGCGTATACGCCGCGCCTTATCCTGACGAGATTATTGGAGCTGACGTATCTTGCGAATGAGGCTGGCGGCACGCCATTCGCGACGGCATCTTTTCTGGATAGGCTTCCATCTCCAGTTTCCATCATCCTTTCGAGCGTTTCATAATTCTGATTCATTCGTATCACCTATTTCCTTTATTAGTGTAACCGATGTATCATTAATTATCAACGTTTCATCCACATTTCTTTGAAAAAAAGTAAGTTCCGAGAAAGCCATGCCGCCAGTTTAGAGCATTCGCTCCTGCAAATATGCTTTATTTGGATTTCGAGGAGCGTTTATCGCAAAAGGGAGGAACGCGTCCTCCTTGGCTTAAACATCATCTTTTGAACGTCAGCATGATGTTGCAGTCATCTATAATCTTCGACTCAACATATTCCAGCCTTGTTCCCCCATCCTGTTGATCTCGTCCGTTATCCTTTGCTGGGAGACCTCAGACGAAAGAGGGTAAAGGAACAAATCAATCGTTGTGTATTCCATCGATTTTGCGTTCTCCTTCCATGTTTAGGCTCACATCTACGTGAATCGACTTGACCAGTATCTTCCATTTCGAGCCGTTTTCATTCTTCTCAAAAATGTAATGAGGGTATTCGCATTCGAATTCAGTCAGCTTAACGACATTATTCACATCGAATTTTCCGATGTAGTCCTTTTCGCTGACACCGCATTTGAAGATGAAGTTCAACCTGTGTGGGTCGGTGTCGCCATCAGAATCGAATCCCCCGACGATGATCTTGTCGACGGTCGTCTCGAATATCTCCCTTTGGAATTCATCGATTTTTTTATGTTTGAGAATGGTTTCCTTGAACGCCTTCAGCTTCCCCTTCACCTCGGATTGCTCGCGCTTTCTGTCTTGATAGCGGTCGAGCTCCCCTTTCACCATCTCTATCTCTTTCGATATCGATGCGTATTTCTTCTCGCAGTCCTCTTTGGAGACGATCCCGCTGACTCTGAGTTCGACTATGTTGTCCTTCTGCTTCTCAAGGTTTGAAATCCTCGCCTCCAAATCTGTAATTTTCTTTGCGGGAGAGCCTGATAGGATGGCGCTTTCAACCGTGTCGAGGAATTCCTTCATTTGCTGGGAATCGTCTTGACCAATCAAGGCGTTTATCGATTCTAGAAAGGCCTTCTTGAGCAAATCCTCATCCACGGCGAGCGAATGGTTGCATTTCTCTTTTCCGCTTTTGGTGGCCGTCACGCATTGCCAGGTCCTCATTTGGGGATTCGATCTCGAATTGTATTTGACCCTTCTTGTGAGGGTGCTACCGCAATAGCCGCATTGGAGCATGCTGGAAAAAGAATAGGCCCTGGTTATCTTTTCCCTCGTCTTGTCGTTGTATTGGTTCGTCCCGCGCCTTGGGCAAGCTTTCTTCTTCCTGATCTCGTTCGCTTGCCTGAACACATCCTTGGAGACAATCGGTTCATGGTGATTCTCCAGGTAGAATTGGTCCGATTCCCCGAAGTTCGCGAGCCTTCTTTTGGATATCGGATCAACGGTGAACGTCTTTCCCAAAAGGATGTCGCCCATGTATTTCTCATTCTGGATGATTCCAAGGACCCCGCTGCTTCTCCATTCAAGATTCCCATTCTTGGTTTTGTATCCCAGTTCCTTGAGCTCCCTTGCAATAACGGTCGCCCCGGCCCCTTCGATGTATCTTTTGAACACGTAGCGCACCGTTTCGGCTTCTTCCTTGTTTATGGTCAAAGCCTTCGTCTTCGTGTCGTAATCGTATCCGAGGCATCCCTGGAAGCCGACGAGCTCGCCTCTCTGCATCTTCATTTTGAGTCCCTTCTTGACATGCTCGGAGGTGTTGTGGACTTCCTGCTGGGCAACCGAGGAAAGGATTGTAAGAAGCAGTTCTCCATCCATCGTGAGTGTGTTGATGTTCTCCTCCTCGAAATAGATGGCGACGTTCTGCTCTTTTAGCATCCTTACGTATTTGAGGGTGTCGAGGGTGTTTCTGGCGAATCGGGAGATCGATTTCGTCATGATGAGGTCGATTTCCCCAGCCAAAGCCGAATTGATCATCCTCTGGAAATCCTCCCTTTTGTCGATTTTCGTTCCAGATATGGCCTCATCTGCGAATATCTTCACGAGCTTCCAGTCATCCCTTTCCTCGATTTTCTCTTTGTAATATTTGACTTGAGACTCATAGCTCGAAATCTGTTCCTCGGAATCCGTGGAGACGCGGCAATAGGCCGCCACCCTGAGTTTCTTGCTTGCCTCGTTGGAGTTCCTATTAACCCCAATGGTTTTCGCTTTGATGTGTGTTACTGTTCCGAGCATTTCCGAAATCCTCCTTTATGCATGCGTGCCGAATTTTGCCAACAGAGCCTTTTTTATCCTGATGAACTCATCGCTGCTGATGGCCTTTCCCTGGTAAAGGATGTAAAGCCAATGGAGCTGTGTGGCGTAATCGAGCATGTCCTTTGTCTTTCTTTCAACCTTGCTAATAACCAAGTCCTCCTTAATCGAACTATATTAGTTTGGTTGCTGATATCAGTATACAACCATTATAGGTTGCTTGTAAAGGATAAATCAAACTATTATAGTTATTTTTAAATTGATTTAATTAAACTTTTTTGGTATGCTTGTCGTAGAGGTGATTCAACATGGAAGAAAACGCAAAGCCACGCGTAAGCATATCAAAATACATATCCAAGTTTCTGGAGGAATCGAAGATGTCCAAGGCCGCATTCGGGAAGCTCTTCGGCGTCACGGCAACATCCGTCACAAGATGGATCGAATGCGTGTGCGCGCCCGACATAGACCTTCTCCCGAAAATCTCCGAAACCCTAAACGTCTCGATCCCGGAGCTTCTCGGCGTCGGCTCGGAGAAGACCCTCTCCCCTTCCGAGGCGAAGGTCATCAGGGAATATTCCTCCAATATGTCCTTCAAGCAATTCGTCGATCTCTATTTGAGCGATGAGTCTTTCAGGAAATCCATCGATTACATCGTCTCCCTCGCCGCTTAAACGCCCAATATCTGAAGAAGGGCGGAGGCAAGCCTCACATGCCATCTGCCGTCGCATTTGTATTCCAAGTCAGCATCCACGGTGCTGGCTTTTTTGATTCCCAGCCGGTAGAGATAGCAATGCGCGGCAAGCTCCCCTTCCGCATTCATGATGGTCCTATCGAATTTTTCACCGGCATCCGAATAGATTTGGGAGAGCAACTCCCAACGCTCTTCCCTATCAAGCTTATGGCAGTCTTTGATCTTCAGGGATTCCGAATAATAGATAACCTCCACATTCCTGCCATTGGAAATTTGGTAGGTTTCGGATTTGCCTATTTCACAAGGCTCTCTCATGAACGCTTTGACACAATTGACGTTTCTTTCGTAATTGTAGGAATAGACGGAAACCAGGGAGATCGTTGCGATGAGAAGGCTAAGCCCCCATCTCCGATTCTTTTTCCCGGAGCCTTTCGACGTCGCTTTTCGTGTAAAAGCCATAATACCCCATCGGCCTTTTGAACCCGAGGCACCTGTATTCCTCGTCCAATCCTTCTTTTAGGTCCCTGAAGACCGGCTTTTCGTTTTGCCCGCAGACGAAATAGCGCCATTTGTCGTCTTTGCCATAGACATAGCAATACTCAATCCAGGAATCGGGGGAATTGATGTCGTCCAAGTCGACGATCTTCGGTTCTGTGCCTTTTTCTCCCCTGTCGCGCCCGTAGAAAACGGTCACGCCTTCCTGCCTGTCTTCAAAGGAATGAACGGAATCGGGATTCGGATCGATGCGTTCATTCAATGTCGCCATGTCTCCCAAAGAAACGAGCTTCTCCACCTTCGCCCTGCCGGAATAATGGTCGAGCAGCATCGCGCCGTTGTAGGTCAGGTAGCCATCGCTATGGCAATAGCTCCCCAAGATCCTCCCGTCATCGAGCTCGATGCCGATATAGCTTCTCGTGCTCATATCAGAAGCTGATGACCCCATCGCTTAATTGAATGGAGTTAACCATCTGAGCATTGAGGCTCATATCGACGAGAGCGTTGAATTTCTCGGCTCCGTTGACGCTTACCTTCGCTCGGTATCCGGAGCCCTTCTTGACGGCTGCCTTATAATTGTTTATGAAATCGGAGGCGATGGTTCTCGAGGTTCCCAATTCGTCCCTGTAAGTGTGATACATGATGTATTGGAAGCTGGCCAAATCGGTGAATTCCTGCTTGGTGAAATTGACGCTCCCATCAAGGGTGATGCAGCTTCTCATGTATTTGTCGACCGCGGATGACAACACATCCAAGAATTGGCTCTTGTCGGTGTAGGATACGCCTTGGTAATAATAGGTTCCGCTGGAATAGGTAGATGGGTTCACCGCTTCTCCAAACAAGGAGCGGAAAGAAGTCTTCGAGGAATCGTAATCGACGCTGAGAGCGAACTTGTCTTCTCTTAATCCCTTGGTTCCGACAGAATAGACGGAGCTAGTTGCATTGATCTTTACCGGTTTGCTATCCGTGAAAGCATTGTTCTCGAAAGCAATGCTAAAGGGAGTCAAAACCTTCCTTTCGTAATCAATGAGAAGACTGGCCTTAACGCTTTGGTTGTCTTTAAGGCTTAAGTCGAAATTGATTTTCCTGCCGAATGCTTTCTTGCATGTAAAAGTAATTGTCTTTTCGGTAGGATCGATGTGGTAGGTCATGTAATCCTCAACCTTTTTGCTGGCATCGTATTCCCAATCGTATTGGCTGTCGGTTCCCCTATTCCAATCCAATCCCGCGTTGAAATCGGTGACAACGGCCTCCTTCGGATCAAGCGAGTAGCTCACAACCTTGGTGACAGTGCCATCCGCATTGGATACCGTGCTCAAGAGCTTAATGTGGATGCCTTTGGCCTCGCTCACGCTGAAATCATTGTCTTTGCCTTCGTCGGTTTTCTTGACAGATTTAATGGCCTCTTGGTATCCGTATACGGCACCTCCAACAAATGCGCCAAGGCCTAAAATAGCGCATCCCGTGATGATTAAAGCCGTCTTTAACGTTTTATGCGTCTTTTTCTTTGCGCTGAAATTGCTTTGCATCTGTTTTCTCATATTCGTTTTTCCTTTCATAGTTCCGCTTCTTCCTTCTGGACGTAATTCCCTATCTTCTCATCGAAGTCATAATCTTCCTCGTTGCCCCAGAGATCGAAGCTCATCTCATAGGCTTCCCTGGAATAGGGCTCGAATCGGTTCTCCTCCACCGCTAGGCCGTTCTCATAAACGTAACGCCCGCTCATGAATCCGGTTTGTTCCTCGGCATACTCGTGCGTGATTTTCACATTTGGATGCATCCTGGCCATTTTCTCGATTGCGGGAATCGCAGGCGACCAAGCCGTGTCGAAGTAAACCGTCTTCCCGTCTTCGGACAGGAAGGTGTTGCATGAATTCCATTTCGTGCCCCAGTTTCGGATGGACAATTCATACCAATCAGGCACGCCGAACTGGCACAGGTTATCGAAGACCTTCTTCCCAAAATCAATGGTGGAGTTGAGCTTGCCCTTATATTTTTCCTTGAGCTCTTCGATCTGCTTCGGCTTGATGACACAAACGCCAATCCTTTCGTAGTCGTCGGTGTTGAACGCCTTTTCAAGCAAGCTGATGAATTTCTTTACGGGGACGACCTTGTCCTTCTTTTCGCCGATTGCGTCAATGAGAGGGTTGATCTTCGCGACGTAAAGGAGAAGGCCGTCGAGCGACCTTGAACTTTTTTCGATGTTTAGGGCTTCCGGCATCCTTTCGATAGTATTGAAGTCGAAAGCCTCCTGGCCGCTTTCGTCCTTCGTTAGATGGGCGGATAGGACGCTTAAGGCATCCTTCCCCTCTATCCTGATTCGGTTTGTTACCCAGTTTGGCATAGAATCCTCCTTCTTTTCCTTCCTTCATCTTTTCCTCCGCAGGCTTTCTTTGAGACGGGCACTGTTGCTTCTATGGAAATCGACGAGCTGATTTAGGTAATGCGTGTCTTTCGAGAAGACGCTGTTCCTTACGTATCTTCCCCACAGGGTCTTCAATATTTCATCCATTTGGCTCAGATCCTCAAATCGGGCATCGTCAAGAATTCCGTTGAGGACGTATATGTGAATTTCCTTATAAAAAGCGATCATGAGCGCGTTTTCGATGGCGTAGCGAGCGCCCCTCTTCACCACGTTATCGATGAAGCTTTTGTATTCCTTATGAACCTTTGAGGCGACCGCTCTCTTGATTTCGTCCGTCATAGAACGGCCTCCTCCCTTTTCATCTCGGCCCTTCTTTGCTCCATCGCATGGAACGCATCGAGGAAATCCATGTCGTTAACCTTGTTTTTGCCGATGTAATCCAAAACCTTCTCGGTTTGCTTTTCCGTTAAGGATATGGATGCCCCCGTATTTGGGTCGTAGCCAACAAAGATCAGGCATCCTCCCATCACGTGGTCATATTCCGGGAGCATAACGTTTGGGGATGAGCCGTTATTTAGGAAATCATCATTGCAGATGATGTCTACCTGCCCTTCCATGCCGGGAACCGAAGTCATGTCGATCAAGCCTCCAACCCTCTTCTGAAATTCCTTGACGTTGTTTTTGATTTCAACGACCTTCGGCTCCTTGTTTTCTTCTTTGACCACAGCCTTTATAACATCCTGAAACATGGAGCTTTCCCTATCGCGGAACATCTCGAGTGCGTCCTTCTCATCGGCAAGCTTGCTTTCGTCAAACTCATATTCCGGATATACGCAATAGCCAGAGCCTTGGACGTATCCCGTCGGCTTACCCAAGCCGTTGTCCTCGATGAGTTTCTTCGCCCAAGGGCAATTGTTGGTGTCGACGAAGGCGACGTTTCCTTTGCCAGCTTGCGGGCTATTGGAATTGCTGAGATTGACCGTCATGACGGCATATGGCTCAAGGGTATCCACATCATATAAATCGACCGCCAAGCCGCCCTTGGCGTATTCCTGACGGATGAGCAACAGCCTTATTTCACCGTCGGCTTCCTTGAGATTTATGATTTTCTTTTCGTAGTCTTTCATAGTTTCCTCCTACATTTCGCATTCGCCCTTATAGGACTTCGAGCATTGAGAAAGCGCCTTTTCGATGGTCATAGGAAGATAAGAGGCGTTTTTCTCCCATTTCTCCCTGGCTAAACCACTGCTTAGCATGATGGATTCGATCTGATTCCTGTCCTGCGTCCAGAAAGCGAGGATGCTAGCCATGGCGAAATCGGCGTTGCTGGCAGAAGGGTATCCCAAGATATTTCCTTCATATAGGGCGTTGAATTTGTCCCTTTGCCTGGATTTTCTTATCTTCTCGATGATTTCCCTTTCGGACATCGATGGGGCGGTTCTCTCGATTTTTCTTGGCGGAGGCATCCATCCGACGATGCTCCTGCTGATTTCATCGATTTGCTTCGGATAGGAAATGATTTCCTTCCTTCCATCGATGACGTCTCCTGTCATGCATAAGAACCTCTTCGTATCGTAGATTTCGATGCCGAGTGAGTCATTTCGTTTCTTCGCTTTCTTCTCTAGTTTCCCTTTGGCGATGATGTGGAGCCCGCGACCGCTGCAAGATCTTTCTGCATATGTGTCAGGAAGCAGCGAGAGGAGCTTTTTTGAAAGTTCGTTGACATTCCCTTCTTCATCCATGGAATGGTCGGCGTCGATGAAGACGTACCCGCTGGTCAAAACGAATGCCAGGCCATCGATATGCAGCTCTTTCCTTTTCAAAGTTTTCATCGCCGTCAGAAACGATGACCAGGTGGCTGGGTCATTGGCTTTCGCAAAGGTGAGATCGGTTGGGTTCAGCATGAATTTCTTCGTTTTGCCATCCACTTCCTTCTTCCTATAGCAAACCCATTGCTTCTTCCCTTTCATCTCAGGCGGGATGTTTTCTTCTTTGAACATCAATAGGCAACCGCCTCAACGGGTCTCGGCTTTCGGATAGCTTCCTCATGGGTTTTGCTTTTTTCTTTTTCTCTTTCGAGCTTCGCTTTGAGCTTCTTGTCCTCAACAAACGCCTCATCGATTCCGTTGATAAGCTCAAGCGAATATCTCGATATGACGTCCATGTTCTTTCTGAACTTCGTGATATCTCCGTCTGCCCAGCCAGTGATGTAAGAGAAATTGAAATCCTTTGTATTCAAACCGAGATGAGAGCAAACAACGCAGGCGATGGATTCCGCCTCCACTTCCTTGATATCCCTATTAGGAAGCGCTGTGACGCCTTCAAACTTTGCTTTGTATGGGTTATGCGCTAAGGCGTGCCCGCATTCGTGAACGAGAGTCGAGATTTCCTGCAAATCGGACATTCCGTCCAAAAGGAGAATTTTCTTTTCCTTGTGGTTGCATAATCCGTAGCACCCTTGCCCTAATTCTTCTTTGGATGCATAGCTTACGGAGTAGCCTTCTTTGGCGACGACGGACATCAACCCAGCCTTGATAAGTTCCTTCTCCTCAACTGTGGTTTTATCATCCATTTTGAAGGCTTTGATGTCCTTGCCTTTCGTTTGGGAAACATCGAACACGAAGGATGGCTTGTAGCCTTTCACCACCGTCATCTTCCTCGTCTTGATTGCCCCATCCTCATCGGTGATGTATTTTCCGTCCTCATCCTCGAGCATCACGTCTTCTACCGTCTTGACTGGTGCGAAGATCTTGATTGCCTTCTCGTCTTTCTTGATGCTTCTGCCTAAATAGTTCCAGCCCTTCATTCCATTGACGAAACTGGCGTTCGGATTTTGCAAAAGGATGTAAATCTGGTTGGTGAGGGAGTATTTGCCGAGGTTTCCCATCATAATCAGAACGTCTTTGTATTTTCCTGACTTGATGAATTCCTCGAGTTTTTTGTCGACCTCCATCATGATTTTCTCGACTTCTTCTTTTCGAAACGGCTTAGCATCTATGCTTTTCTTCTCCATTCCTTGCCTCCTTTCTTGCATAAAGGATTTGTGTCCCTCACCCAATAGGTAAAATAGGAGGCCGAAAATTAGCCCCTTTAGAAAAAAGGCTGCAAATTCCAATGAGTATTTAAGAAACTGACTAAAAATGCTAAAATATAAATTAGATAAAATTAACAGATAAACATGCATAGTGCGTGCCAAATGGATTTTTAAAAATTTGGCAGAAAGGAGATTTTATGTCAGATTACGATTACAAAGGCGGAAAGCAAAGAGTTATAGACATACTCACATCGAAAACAGCAATAGAAGAAGCTAAAACAATACCTTCAAACGAAGATGAATTCACATACGAAAACGGAATTAAAGCCTGGGTCGGCGCATTATTCGTTGATATCCGTGATTCAACGAATTATTTCAAAAACAATAGGCCCGATATCGTCAGTAGAGTGATGCGTGCCTTTTGCAGTGAAATAATATCAATACTTCAAGCCGATGATAACTTCCGCCAAATCGGAATAAGAGGAGACTGCGTTTATGGGATTTTTTCAGCGCCATATCAAGCGAACTTGCAACAAATTCTTAGCAACGCAATCTTAATCAACACTTTTCAAGAGATGTTTCAAAAAATCTTGTCCAACTATCATTTACCAACATTCAAAATTGGAATCGGATTAGGATGCTCTCAAGATTTGGTGATAAAAGCAGGCAAAAAAGGTACTGGTATCAATGATTTCATTTGGATTGGAGATGCGGTAATTGATGCCTGTAAGCTCTCTTCTCAAGGCAATGCCGATGGTTTTAAGACCATAGTCATGAGCAATTGTTTTTATAACAATATAAAAGATAAAAAAGCAAATGATATTAAAACGTATTCCGCCTACTGCACTCAGTCGCTTTCTGATAGGCTCGGCGAAAAAGTATGGCATTGCGACATGGTAAAAACGGAATTTAACAACTGGATAAACGGAGGTATGAACTAATGGATGAAAAGAAAACCAAAGTAACTAGCATTCAAAATGATAAAGAAATTCTTAGTGGCATCTTGGCTCAAATTAACTCTTTTGACTCAAAGGCAGGAATTTTGATATCCGTAATAGGAATCATCTTCGGCTTATCACTCAGCTTACTCGCCAATTTCAAAGAATATTCAACTTGTAAGCCAAAGTTAATTGCGTTCGCACTAATCTATATTCTTTTCGTTATTTCTTCTTTGATTTCTATCACTTTTTCGGTCTTGGTAATTATCCCAAGAGAAAGCAAAGAAAAGAAAAACAACGTCAATTACTATATGGATCTCTGCGAAATGAATTATGATGATTTCAAAAGTAACAGCAATAGCTTCTACACCGACGAATCCATCTTTTTCAACCAAATCAAAACGAACGCCAAAATATGCAAAAAGAAACACACGTTTCTCAGGTGCTCCATCTTGAGCATGATGCCATGTGCCTTATTTGTTCTGGCCTTAATTGGGATGGCAATATTCTTCTAATTAAAAACTCGCTAACCACCATTAATAAGTAGTAGCGAGTTTTCTATTACATATATCTAATATCTAATTTTTGTTGCTCACATTTCGTGAATCAAATTGATGTTACCAATTGAAATTCTCCCTAAATTTCTATCTCCAGTAGCGGGTGCTGTGGCACGGATTCTAAAGGCATAGATTTCCTTGCCAATAAATGAGAAAGAAAACTCTTCTTGGTGCGTTCTATCCGTCGATAGATTGGCATCGATCAAATCCATAGTGAAACTCCATTCCTTGCCATTATACGTTTCCAAAACGGCTGTCGAATTGTCTTTAGAAAGTTTGTCAAGAATCTGCCAATAAGACAGGTTAATAGAAAAATGCCTTACTCTATCCGAGAAAAAGCACTCTAAATAAGCCTCTCCAGCCCCTTCTCTTTTCGGCGAAACGTTAATGTATTCTTCCTCGATATACCCCGTTCTCAACCTATAAGTATAGAGAGTCAGTTTATCAAGATCGACGACTTTCAATTCTCTTGTCGTGGTGTATCTTTGATCAAAGCCAAAGTCTACCGGAGTTATCGTCGAGGAGGTTAGTTTTTGGGAACACGGACATAAATATTCATTCCTGTTATAGCAATAATAATTGTCAGAATGAACGTGGCTGCCAGTATAAACAAGGTCGATACACCCAGCACTGTAATTTGCAAAAAGGCCACTTTGGTATGTCGACCAAGGTGTAGCGCCTGTCCAGCCCCATCCAGTATGAACCCAAACATACTTATCATCATAGGCGTAAGCAACAGTTGAATGCCCAGAGCCATTCGAGATTACCGGACGGCCTTCATCGATGCCCTGTTTTATGATTCCAATTGCTCTTTGCGTCCAAATGTCACCTAAATTGCCTTCGGAGGTATTCAATTTATAGCTGATGTCCTGCTTTCCAAGATAATTATTAACGAGCTTAATCTGATTCATCGTGGTCATGCCATCAACTTCAGGATCGTCTCCGACTTCATCCCGAGCGATGCCGACAAGGTAATCATGGAAATCATGATCATCTTTGATGTGATTATCAACTCCTGGCGATTGTTCAAAATCTTTTGCGGTGTAATTAGCAGAGCTCATGCTTTGGTGTGACCTGGTCTCATATTTTTCGTCGACAAAAAGATCGGAATAGAAAGTGTCGTAATATCCAAGCAAAATTTCACTCGCCACAATTGTGCATGTGCCTTTTGAATTCCAGGCATGCATATTCCCGAGCTTTTCGAAGTAGTAATAATCTTTTGCAGTGTGAGCGGTAGATGAAAGCGGAATATCCTTGTAATAATTACCAGCCTCTTTGTCTTGAGACAAATAATAATCGCCGATATCAAGGCTCATTGACAACGCACCAGCGTTTGTAATGAAATCGTCTTTATCTTCATCGTAATACGCATACCCGAACCCTAGCTTATCTTCATCAAATAATTTGAGCGTTTCGAATTCAGCTTCGCAAAAAGGACTAACGTCTCTTTTTGTTACGGTTTGATAATTTTCCTTGTCGTACAAAATCCATCCGCCATTTTGTAATTGTATTTCCAAATATCTATTTTCGCCCGACGGGTTATAGACATCGCCATAGTAATCAATGGGCGGAAAAAGAACCATCCACTTTCATAGTAATGACATTGTTTTCATCCAACGCATCTAATAAACACGCTTCGGTCGTCTCGAAATTGGCGCCTGAAGCAAAGCCTGTAAGATTAGCCAATGCGGCCAATCCCAATAAAATTGAACTCATTTTTCACCTCTCTATGATATGTAGCTTAAACAGCAAATGACGGATGCAACGCAAACGAAAGCATCCACGAAAAACAAAACGTAAGTCGCCAGCCTAAGAACTGCAGAATATCGTTTCCCTTTAAAGATAAAGCATGAGGAAGACAAACAAATCAAAACAAAACTAAGCAAAAAAGAAATCAAGCCGATTGGATTACCATGCTCGTATGTCCCGGAAAAAATGCTCGCGAAGAAATACTCGCGGTTCGGATAATCTTGTCCAGGTGGAATTGGGTAAATGTATCTGCTTCCTTTAAGCATAGGGATGAAGACGATAATAGAGTAGATTGCGGCGATCGCAAGAACAGAAATCAAAGCAATAAAATGAATTTTCTCTGAAATGTCTTTTGTCTCCACCGCGACCAGCGTTGTCTCATCCTGGTCGATGAGCTCGGAGACCGGGACATCGAAATACAGAGCAAGCTTCTCAAGTGTTTCCCTGTTGGGATACGCCGCGCCCGTCTCGAATTTTGCTATAAGGCTTCTCGATACGTAAATGCTCTCGGCAACCTGTGTTTGAGTGACACCCTTTTTCTTCCTTAGATCTTTAAGACGATCTTCAAACATTGTCGCACCTCCTTTCAAAACCAATATATCATTAAAGCGTTTCTAATCTTTGTTAATTCGCAGGAACATTTGTGAAATATTAATAACATTCGATAAAATCGACAGTTTCTTTTTGCAAATGTATATGCACTTGCTCATTACATTATAAGTTGTCAAAGACAAAAATGCAGTTTTATCAGGTGTTTTTTACTATAAAAGCAAAAAAGCTCTTTAAGGCTAAGAGCTTGAGAACCACCACGCTGTTCCATGGCTGAATGTGCAACTTCCTTTTAACGAGCCCAAGGCACTACGCTCAACTCGGTTCCACGAATGCTTAGGAACACCTGCGAATCATATGCATCTGATTGACTACATAGTAGCATAGCCAGCTTGTTTTATTAAGACTTTGCAGTGTTTTTCCCGATTTTTATGAGAAATACCTTTCCCCCATATCCGTCGCCACGATATCGAAGCAGCCCCTTTTGTTTGGGGAATAAACAAGAAACGCTCTTCCTCTTGGATTGTGAATGATGGCATCCTTCTCCGATTCATTAATGGAGCCGGCATTTTGATACAGGGTACAAAGCTCCGTCATGTCATTTGGCGATAAGGAGAAGATCATGGAATATTGGGAGACGTTGATGATGGCGCTGGATTTCCTTATCGTCTCTGGGCTTGTCGCGAAATCCTTCACGTTTTGGGTGATGATGATAAGCATGCCATCGTATTTTCGGATTCTCTTCGCAAGCTGATACATAAAGTCCAAAGCAATCGGGTATTTGTCATCGATGAAGAGATGTGCCTCATCTATGGCGACGACAATCCTTCTTTTCTTTCCGCTTCTGATGTTTCTATCCCTGTTCTTCATGACCTCATTCTCGACCCATTTCAATATGAGAAGCATCTGGGCGTTGGCAGTCGTGTCGTTTTTATTCGCTAAAAGCCTTTGGAAATTGAAGGAAAGGAACTGTTCTTTCGGCGAGAAGGAAGTATGTCCGTTCCATAAATTGGAGTTTCTTCCTCCTGTGAGAAACTTGGATATGTAATTCTCAATCACTTTCAAACATGAGCGGTTGTATTCATCCTTTTCTTCATGGATTTTACATTTGACCAATTCTCCCAATTCATCGAAAGTCGGATAGTCTGTAGACGTAAGCTTTTTGAAATCTGATTCAGGTCCGATTTCTTTTCGCTTGTACAGTTCTTGGGTGATTTTGTTTAGAAGCTCAAGGGAATCCGCGTTGATTCCTTTGAGAATCAGGCGGTAGAACTCCTCCAAAAACTGCAAATGGGAATAGAAGGAATTCTCATCGTCGTCGATTCCGAGTATCACCTCAAAGGGATTGATCATCCCATGATTTGAAGAAGATACATCGATGGACGCGCCGCCCATGTTTTCCGCCAGCCTTCCATACTCGTTTTCAGGATCAAGAACGAATATCCTGCAATCATCGCTTGACAAGGAAGAGATAATCGTCTTGGCGGCATAGGACTTCCCGGAACCGGGCTTTCCCATAATGACCATGTTCGAATTGACGAATTCGCTATCTCTTTTGAAGAAATCCAAAAACACAGGAAGCCTATTCTCTCCAATCAACAATCCCTTTTTGTCCATGATGGAATTCGAAACAAAAGGAAAGCAAGCGGCGATAGAAGACGTTTGGATTCCGCGGCTAATCTTTACTTTGTCGATGGATGAAACCATCGACGTCACGTAGGCATCGTTCTGCCTTCCAAGCATCTCGGTGTAGCCAAAGCCCATGTCCCTAAGTTTTGCCTTGACGGCTTTCTTATTTTTGTTTTCACCCAATTTGTCATAAACAGCGATTATGACAGTCGTATCGAATAGCGTCTCATTCTCGTTTTGAACGCCTTCCAACAAATCCTGAAGGGAATCCAGATGGAGCTCTTTGTCGAGGGCATCGCTGGCCTTATAGGAACCAGTGCCCGTTTGGATTTCAAGGATTGCACCATCGATCCTCTTCACCGCTTTCGCCTTTTCTACCGGCTTGATTCTCATCACCACCTTGGTGTTTTCCATATCGAATAGCCCTTCTCCCCACCCGTTATTCACCTTAAGCGGATAATCGTTGAGGACGATGTGCGATAGCGATTTCCCGTTCTGTTTCGCCCTCATAAGCGAAAACTTAACATCGTCGATACCAATCTTTTCTCCGTACGGATCAAAGCCGGCAGAAATGAAAGAAGCCAATTCTTCGTCCCCTAATCTCTTTGCAGGCAAGCCTCCCGAATCCAAGATGGATTTTGCTCTATCCAATGTGGATTCGGCGTCACTTTTTGAACGCGATACCAGGCATAAGTAATAATGGCTGTAGAAGATTTCGGCATCACTGTTCATGGAGTCGATGAGCTCTATTCTAGACTGAACGAGATCGACCCTGGATTGATACTCCCTTTCCATCATTTCTGCGTTCATCTTAGCTTCTAGAAGCCTCTGGAGCCTATCCAATTCTTCCTTCAGATTCTCGTTCAGATTCAGCGGCCTTTCGAGTTTCACGAGAGACCATTCGTCTAATGGTGATATCGAATTGATTGTCCTTGAAAGAACACTATCTATCATGCCATCTTGGTCGTCCTGGGACATCATCCTGAAATCAATCGGGTTTATCTCCAAAACGCCGACATAGGTTCCATCCCCGTTAACGATGAAGCCGTCCTCAATCTTCCGATAGGGAACGATGGCATCTACGTTGGAATTTGGATTCTTCGAGCCTTTTCTGTATTTCTTCCTGCTAGCGACGTATTTGAAAAGGAATCCGACGCATTGATAAAGCCTTTCCCCGTTGATTGAGGCGAAGAAAGGCACGGCGAGGCAAAATTCCCCTATCGCAAGGAAGAAACGGAATGACAGATTCGTTGAAAGGGTGATGGCCAAAACGAATAAGAAGAAAAGGCCAACGACGATGTCGGCAATGGTCAGGTTCCTATAGAAGGTCATCTTCACTTTCGATGTCTTAGGTATGATTCTCATCGTCTTTCTTTTCCTCCTTCAAATTTGTATTTTCCCTATCGGATTCCATACTCTTATTTTCCTTGGCTTCCGGCTTCCCATTGTTGTTTTGGCTTTCTTCTTTTACTTTTTCTTCCTCTTTCGGTTTCTTTTTTTGCTTCACGTCGGCCCTATTCGTCAAAGTATCTCCCGTGAACGCATTCCTCAATCTTGGAACAAAGTTCTTGCCAACCTGAATCAATCCACCCCTAGACAGGTCGTGGATCATTCCAGCAGGCATAGTCGCAAGTCTAAGAGGCATGGCGGCAATCTGCTTCGCCCTGCTTTTCTTTACGCCATCCTTCACGACCCTTTGGTTTCTAGTGGAATGAAGCGATGCTTTAAAGGCTTCCCCTTTGGATTTCTTCTTTTGCCTCATCGCCTTGTAATCGGAGCCGGCGATAAGAGACATAGCTCCGCCGCCAATCATCGTCTTGGCAGCTCTCGAGAAGGCCATTGCGGAGCGAATGTTGTAGATCATGCTCGCCATCTCGCCACCGCTTGACTGCCCTCCCGTAAGTTGGGAGATGAGTCTTGAGGCTTTCGTTACGGCGAAGCTTCCGCCGATGAGGAATAGGATGTAGACCACGCCGTTTTGGAACCCGTCATGGAAGAAATCGATTTGGTACACAATCGGGATGATGAGGAAGAAGAGATTCATCACGAGAATCACGCCATAAGCGGAAAGTATCTTGGATATCAGCATGTCCTTCCAGACCTTGAACCTGTTTCCTTCGTCAAGGGGAATCGTGGCCGTGGATATCGGTGAGATGAGATAAAGGAGAACGATGTCGAAAATCCTTTGCACGAAGGTGAGGCTCGACAGCACGAACATCACCAGTATCACGATGGAGCCCAAAAGGCCGATGACGTAGTTGCATTCCCCGATGTCGTAGTACAGCTTCACTGTGGCTAGGTTCGAATAATCCAGCTTCCCGCTTATGAACATCTGCTCGACATAGTTTCTTTGAGAAGCGTCCCCTTTGTACGCGTCGTTCCCTATTGTGACCAGAAACTGGCCGCCTATCGTTCCGTTAGTTCCATCGAAATTTCCCTGCATCGCTTGGTTGATGGAAGTCATGACAACGTTCGTCAAAAGAATTCCGGACAATATGGTGAAAGGGATGATGATCATGATGACGAAACTTTGAAGGTTCTTCGACATCACGGTCTTCCAGTTCTGCTTCTCCTGATAGCAGGAACGCACGATAGCGATAATGGTGAACACGACGAGGAGTATCACCCCTATTACCGTAATGATGAGGAATGTCCTTCTTATCTCATAGGAGCCCATGAGGGTGGAAAGAAGGTCGGTGTCTTCCCCATTGATGCTCACCGCATCGATGCCGCACAGCTTGTAGAAGATGGATTTGATGAAATCTATCAGCACGCATATCCCGGCAAAGCAGCGGTAAAGGATGCCGAAGAAGAAGTCGGCGATGGCGTTCATTAGATCTTCAAGCAGCATAGCCCCTCACCTCCTTTCCTAATCTTTTTAGACTTGGGATTTGACCCATTCCTCAAGGATGGGCACGGCAATCTTCAACGCGACGATGAGAACGAAGATGATGACGAAGCCGATGATGGCTCCGATGAGGTCCTTCTTCGCCTTCTCCCTGGAATTCTGCTCATCCGACTTGGCGATTTTTACGCCCAAGACGATGCAATAGATGGTTCCCACCGCAACGACGATGGCGATTGCGGGCCAAAGGATGGCGTCTAGGATTTCGAGAATCGGCTGAATGATGGGGTTAAGGTCGACTGATAGCATTCGGTTCATGTGTGTTTGTTTCCTCCTTCTTTTTTCGTTAAAACGTGAGCTGGGTATCCCAGTCACAAGACCCTGACGGGCAACGCCAAAGCCATGGGCTGTGGCAGATTGTGGCCCGTCTTATCTTGTTTACAAAAATCTGTGTTTTTATCCTTCCCTCCTATTTCTTGAAGACCCTTTTCTTCTTCATCACGACTAAGATGACTGCGCCCGCGATGAGGGCGATTCCCACTCCGATTAAAGCGATGACGGCCCCATTGGCTTGGAAGCATAGTTCGAAGGAATAGGTTCTTGAATTGCCTAGTCTGTCCTTGACGACAACTTCATATTTTCCGTATTCGAAGAGCTCATCGCCGAGTCGGTACTCGATTTCCTGGCCGTCTTTGTAGACGTGGATTTCTCCTTCTTCGGTCATGTCCGAAAGCGTAACCCTGGCATCGTCTTTCCCGCCGTCCTCGATTCCAGAGATGGTGATTTCCGGCGCGGTCTTGTCGATGGTGAAAGATATGGTCTTCTCGTTGCCAAGGGAATCTTTCAAGGTGATTTCGTAATAGCCGTCCTCGGTCAGATTGTCCCCTAATTCATAATCGAACGCCGTACCATCTCTCTTAGCGACAACGCTTACATCCTCATCAGATGAAACCATCACGTCGGAATTCGTCGTAGACCCGTTTTCTACGGTCGCAGAGGCATCCACGGACTTATCGATTACAAACCGGATTGTTTCCTCGTTGCCATAAGAGTCATAGATTCTTACGACATATTCGCCTTCTTCCTTGATTGATTCGCCAAAATCGTAGGAAAAGGCGCTCCCGTCTTTTGTGACGATGATGGTCGCTTTCTCATCGGAGGAGAAGGAAACGTCATCGTTTGTCCTATCTCCGTCTTTGACATTGGAAGAATAGCGAACGGATTTGTCGATGGTGATCTGGAAGGATTCTTTGTTGCCAAGTTCATCGCTGACCTCGATTCGATAGGTTCCCTCTTCCGTCAATGCATCACCGAATGAATATGGATAGTCTTCGCCATCCTTGGTAACGGAGACCATCAGATTCTCGTTATCGGTGATGACAACATCTTGATTTGTCGTTGCGTCCTTTCCCTTTGGAAGCTCCCCTTTGGAATCGGTGACGCAATAATCAAGCGTCTTATCGATAGTGAAGGTGGCGGCGCTCTCGTTTCCAAGGTCATCTTTCACCTTGATGACGTAAGTCCCTTCTTCGGAGAAGACCGTACCTTTTTCAAATGAGAGCTCTTCTCCTCCGTTGACGGAATATGTCGCCTCGACGACATCCGCATCGTCCCACGAGACGTTGACGTCGCCATTCGTTTTTCCGTTGTCCTTCGCGCCACCGATAAGGATGGATGGTGCTTTGTTGTCGATAACGAAGGAATAGGCGCTGAAATTGTCAGGATCGTCTTTGTTGATGAGTTTGACGGAGTATTCTCCATCTTCAGAGTAGGACACATGGCCTTCTGCATTCTTTTCGACAAGGACGCCATCTTTGTAGACCTCCGCATAATACTTCGAGGAATCAAAGTCGAAATCTACTTTTTCCTTCGTCTTGCTTCCGCTCTCGATGCTGAGAGTTCCTTTGGGGAGCGCCTTGTCGAATCGATATGTCTTCTCGACGACTCTTCCGAAGTTGTCCCTGATGGCAACTCTATAGGTACCGCCTTTGTCAAAATCGTAATGAGTAACGTCAGGCGATACGTTGTCGAGCTTCACGCCATCCTTGTAGATTTCCAAGGAGACGATGGCATCGAATTTCTGATCAAGGGATACGTCCACACTGCACGCAGTGTTATCCGTATTGCTCTTGAAGGTTACTTCAGGCTCTTTGCCGACGATGTAGACCTTGAAGGAATAGGAGTTTCTGAGGCGATCGTAGACCTCAATCTCGTATTCGCCTCCTTCCGTCAAGGAAGGGATGCAATCGCCTTTCTGGTAGTAGGATTTCTTTCCTTGATGGCTGATAGCAACTATGGCATAGGGATCGTTGTCGATGATTTCTTTGATCGAGAAGGTTTTGTAGTAATAGGCAGAAACGTCATTTGTATCCTTTTTACCGATGGTTTGGTTCTTTTCTCCATCCTCGCCGAAGACTTCGGTTTCAATCTGAATATCCGGCGAGGAGAGATCCAGAAACGCCTCATAAACGGTCTTGTTTCCAGCGGCATCCGTTTCCCTGATTTCGTATACGCCAGTCTTAGGGAATTGCTCTTCGAAAGGCACTCCTTCCTTGACATCGGTCCATTCTTCATCGCCTTTCAACCTTGCTTCGATCCAAGAGGAATCCTCTTTACGGAAAGCAAAGCCATTCAGTAACGGATAGCTTGATCCGCTGCTTTCAAAGGTATCGGAATACATGGAGTCCGAAGCAGGCTCGCTATAATCGTTCTTGGCCAAATCGAAATGGTTCAAATCCGAAATGTATGACTTGGCATAGAACCTCACGGCAGCCATCAGCCCTTCCTCATCGAAATAGTAAAGCTCATTATCCTCGGAAGAGACGGACTTGTAGCGGTAATAGGCTCCTACATGGACGCTTCCGCTTGCGATGAGGTTCGTTTGGGTGAACTTGTTCACGTCATCGAGTTCCAATTTGGTGACGCATTTCTGATATTCGATTTTAGAAGCGTAATCCAAGGCTTCCTCATAAGTTGCAAAGGAACTCTTCTTCCCGTCGAATTCGACGTTGTACCAAGAAGAAACGAGATGATCCTTCCTGTTCTTCAAAGCATTCTTATTGAAGTTTGGCGCAGTCAAATCGATTTCGATATGGTAGCTGGAGCTATTCCCCGCCTTATCGGTGAGGACGAATTCATATTTGCCTTCCCCGGAAATGACTTTGTTTTTGCTATAAGGGATTCCATTGATGGTTGCCTCACAATCTTCGTCCCATGTGAAGTAAACCTTCCCGTTCGTCGAGCTGTTGTCTTCGATTTCCTCATAGTCAGAATAGAGTTTCCCAACGGGCTTCGTCTTGTCGATGGTCAAGGAATAGGTCGATTTATTCCCAGCCTTATCGGTTAGAACGATGATGTAATTGCCTTCTTTAGAGAAAACAGTGCCTTTCTGGTAAGCCTGATATTCGCTTCCGTTATAGGAATAGATAGCAGAATCCCCTTCTTCGTAATCGAGGCTGACGTTTTTATTGGTGAACCCGTTGTTTGCAATTAGATTTCCTTCCTCATCTGCCCATTTTGCGCTTGGGTTCTCCTTGTCGATGACGATGGTGAACTTCGAGACGTTTCCGGCCCTGTCGTTCATGGAGATGGAGTAGGAACTTGTCTTTCCTTCTTCGGCGGTTAATTCCTTGGTTTGGATAGCCGAATAAGAGGAAAAGACGCCCTTGATGGTAACGCCTGTTTCTCCATCCCCTTTTTGAATGGAATCGGGAGAGAAACTGGCGATAACGTCCTTGTTGAAATAAAGCACGGAACCATCTTCGTATCGTTTGCCGCCAATAGTGAGATACGGTTTGTCGTCAATGACGCGGCAAACGAATTTAGAAGCGATGCCTGTCGCCGTTTTCACGTTGATTGCGATGGTCTTGCTGCTCTCATTAGAAAGCTTGTAATCCACATTTACCTGGTAATTAGAGGAGATCACGCCACTGGATGTCGCGCAGCCGATTTTCAAAATATCGCTTCGGTTGAAATAGATTCCGGTGTCATATTCCTTCCCGTTTTCCATCGGAGAAGAAAAGGACGCGACTCCGTTTCGATATAGAGTAAACACGGGCTTTGACGTCTCTAGGTAAACCTTGAAATGATTCGACGCGTTCCCCGCCTTGTCCGTGGAATAAAACTCGTACCACCCGTCTCCGGCCGTGGATGGGACGATGCTTCCCAAGGCATATTCGATGAAGGCTCCGCTTATAGGGGATTTGCAGTAAGCCTTGTTGATCCCAGAGCCGAAATCCGAGGCGGTATAGGCGAAGGAATTCGAGATATAGCTTCCGTTAGCCACTTGTTTTCCATCGGATGAGACGCTTCCCACAGGAAGGGTCGTGTCGAGGTAGAAAGAATAGACGTCCGTTTCGCTGTCGACGAAATCCTTCGCATAGAAGTAATACCACCCGTCCTTCCCCTTGGTCGTATAGGTGCTGCTTGTTCCGCTGTAGGAAGAAGCTCCAGGCTCTTTGTAATAGAGGCCGCTCAAATGGGCGTCTTTTGCAGATACGGTTACGTTTCTATTGGCGAATCCGCCGTTTTGAATTGCTTTCCCATTAGCGTCTGTCATCGTGATGGAAGGCAAGGTGCCGTCGACGATAAGGTTGACTTCCATCTTGGATGTCGAATGGTAAATGACCGTCCCATCTGTGTTGATCCAATAGTATTCCCTGTCGATTTTGACGGAGTATTCTCCATCGGTCAGATTGAGGGTGCGTTTGCCAAAATATCTGGGGTTGACCTGTGCATCCGCGATGTTCGATCCGTCATCGGAGATATTGGTTCTTTTTGTGGAAATGCCATATCCAGAATAGACGGCATATTTCGTTTTGATGTTTGAATCAAACGGATCATCGATGGCGAAGTCCTCATAGAAGTAAGTGGCTCCGTTCCTGGTGACCGAAAAATGCCATTTGATATCAAATTTCGTCTGATTTTGGGGCGATGATCCGTATTTTGGAGTGTTGGCCTCGGTGAAATCAATATAGAACTGGTTGCTCGAGACCTTTAGGCTGCTGGATCCATAGGTAGCTCCCGTATTGTCTTTGGAATAAACCTTGATTCCCGTGGAGAAATAATCTGTGGAACTGTATCCCTTTTGGTTTTGAAGGGCGCTGAAATAGATTCCGTGTGTCGCTTCCTCCTTCGCGTAGATGTTTTGGATATACCAATTCCCTTGATTGTCGGCCATCACCCTCGTCGGTTCGTTGCTCAGGAATACGGCGTTGCATGACGCCAATGTCCCCAGCATTGAGGCAATGGACAAGACCATCAGGAACGCTTTGCTTTGTTTTTTCATTGTTTCTTTTTCCTCCTTGTCAGGCCGTCAGCTCACGCATATAGCTCCGATAGCGCGCTATCAGCCTTTCCATGTTTTCCTTTCCCTCCAAATCATCAGGAGAGATTCTTTCTTGGATATCCGTAATAGCCCTCATCGCTTCGCCGACGTTTCCTTCGGAAAGAAGCCTTACGATAAAGCGAATCTCCTTTTCGTCTGCATACGATGACAACTGCTTCTTCGTCAGCATCTTTAGTTGCTCCATCATGATGTTTCTCGACCTACGCACCTCGTTTGCCTCGGTGTTTGGGCAGATCCCACCGCTTGCCTTCTTAGGTTTATCATCGGTTTTCTTCTTTCTTAGAGACATGTCATAGAATGCCTTTTCCTCATCGAAGTACCTTCCTCTGAACAGCCTTTGCTCCGTTCGCTCCATGTGATAAAGAGAGCACAGAAAGCTAGGCGTGAACTTAGATTTGATCGGGTGGTATCCGAAGACCGTAACGATTGCGTTGCCCATATCCTTGGAGTTATTGAGAAGCTGCAATTCGCTAGGATAGATAAGCGGTCTCTCTTTGATGGAAGAATGGGAATTGATGTCCTCCCCTTTCGCGGAATTGAACCCAACGGAGCGCTGAACCATCGAGAAGTTCCCGCATCGCTTGGAGAATTCCTCAATCGTTTTGTAATCGGTCGTCCCGATGAAAATCTGAATATTACAGTTGCTTTTGATGATGTCCGCACTTTTCTCCTCGTATACCTTTGAGAGCTGCGAATAGGATTGAACGACAAGATTCATCCAGATGTTCCTGCTTCTCCCGACCGTGATCATCTGCTCAAGCTTATGGACCTTCGGAAGGTTCCCGAATTCGTCGAGGATGAAATAGACGGGCTTCGGGAGAGACAAGGACGGATAGCTATTCGCCTTGGCCACAAGTTCCTTATAGGCTTGAAGGATGACTAGCGACGCCAAAGTGTGCCTGGTCTCCTTCTCGTCCGGTATCTGAAGGAACAAGGCCATCGGCCTTTCTCCCATGGAGCCGAACTCGATTTCGTTCTCGCTCGTCAGTGCGCAGAGGCTTAAGTCGCTGAACATCGATAGCTTGTCAAACGTCGTGGAGAGATAAGAGCCGCGCGTTTTATCGGAGGCATCGAGCACCTGCTTCGATAGGCTTACCGCTTTGGAGAGCGGACTCCTGTTTTGGAAATAGGCAATCAGATCCTCGCAGTCGTTATCCGTGTTGGTCACCACTTTGGTGATGGAATAGAAATTGAATTTGTCCTTTGTCAGACCAAGATTCGGGTCCTCGGAATCCTCTAGCATCGCCAAGGCGATGGCCAATATGAAGTTCTTCGCGCCGCTTTCCCACATCGGCTCGTTCTTGTTCTCGATTGGGCAAATGGCGGTCGTGATGTCGTGAAGGTCCTCGTAGACGATGTCGTAGAGCTGCTGCTTCTTGACCTGGATGGCGGAATCGACCTCTTCCTGGGTTTCGTATTCATTTCCGTCGAAGAGGTATCTTCCGTGTTCCTCGTCTTCCACAACTTCATCCTCAAGGCGAATCATTCTTTGATAGCATTCGTACGCCCTTTGAAGGGGATTCCAACGGATGGAGTTATAAGGGTTTCTCAAATCCAGGACCTTCACTGCATAGCCCTGCTCCTCCAATCGTTTCGCGTGGTCTACATACAGTTCCCCTTTGGGGTCTGAGATGAACATCGATGGCTTCGTCTTCGTCTCGGAAAGGATTTGGATGGTCGGATTGACGTAAGTCGTCGTTTTTCCAGAGCCCGTGGTTCCTATGACCAAAGTGTGGGCCAGCTTGGCGAAGACGACATCCATCTTTCCGTTTCTTTCTTCGGCCTTGATGACGGAACCGATGATGTCGGTTTCCTTCAGTTTTGAGAATTCGACGATTCTGAAGTTTCTCTCCAGATCCTTATCTGTCTGAAACCTCGAGCTTTCGGAATTCGCGTCTAAATGCAAATCGCCCTGCTTTCCCTTGATGATGTTCTTGGAGTTCAACAGCCAATAATGGGTGTAGTAATAAAGCAAGAATGCCAAGCCTTCCACAATGAGAATCAAAACCATGTAAAGGAAGGTTCTTCCGTCGATCAAGAGCCTCGCCGAGAGCTTCATCGAGAAACGGTTGCTGATAAGGCAGTTGAATAAATAGCCGAAGAAATAGGAACCGATCAGGGAAACGACGATAATCAAAATCGCGTTGTAGACTTTCTTATTCCAACTCAATTTCTCCCTCCTCCACCAATCGGTCGTATTCGGCTTTCTTCAGCCTGCTTTGGAAATCTTCGAACACGTCAGAAGCTTCTTTGTTCACCATCCGCGTGAGGTTGGATGCGCTTTTTAATAAGAGCGCCCTTCTCCTTTTGGCGATGTTTCTTTGCTTTCGCTGCTCCTCATAACTGAGGCATTCGTAATTAACTTCCCATTGGTATTTCTTGGCGTATCGGATGATTTTGTTTCCGAGTCTCCTTTTGAAGTCTTCGCTGAAACCGTCAAGGAGAAGGAATTTATCGGGATCCACGTTCTGCGAGGCGCAAACTTCTTTTAGGAAATCGTCATGCCTCTTCAGCTCCTGCCTCATCGAGAAGTAGCAATCCTCCAAATCGGGGGATAGGGAGAGCATCGCCATCCCTATCTCATCGATCAAAGGCCTGAGTTCTTTCATCTCCAAGCTCATGTAGTCCGCTTTGCCTTTCGGCAGCCTTGCCAGCAATTCAGACAGTTTTTCGCGCACCTTCTTCTCTTTGAGGAATCTGGCATCGTCGTTAAGCAAGTCATCAGCTTCTTTTAGAGTCTTTCTCTGATATTGCGAGAAGAAGAATTCGTTGCCAGTAAGCGTCTCCTCTACCCTCACCCTCATGCTGTTGATGGAGCTTTTCGTGATCATCCCTCGGTGGAAGAACATTCCCTCCTTGCCTTTTCTTAGGTGCTTCGGCTCAAGCTCATAGAAGGAAAGGTGGATATGGTAGTTGTCCGTGTTCTTGTGGAGCCCTCCGTACCAGTTGACGTTGTTGATGTCGATCCCGTTTTCTTTTAGAAATCGTGGAAGGCATTTGTCGATGAGGGCTTTTGCATCATCATAGGTGTTCAGCTTTTCCTTGCTGAGTTTTTCCTCTGGCGATATAACGCAGTCCCAGATAACGGATTTCGTTTTCCTGAGGTCTTCTCGGAGCTTCTTTTTGCCTTCTGGAGTCAATATTCCGTTTTTGTCGAACGCTCCGATGGATTTCTCATGAACGCCCACGTAGTCGACGTAATCGAAGCCGCCAGATTGCTTAATCCCATCCTCGATGTAGTTGATGTAATCCTGACCATCCGATTGGTTGGAGGAATAGTAATTCCTGTTGGCAATCTTCCTTTGGTTTTCCTTTTTTGTTGCATCGAGATAGGCGTCGCCAGGGGCATAATAGCGGACCCTGAAGACGACCTTCGGCATCAGTCTTCCTTGTCCTCTTCCTTCTTTCGGAATCTTTTAGGGACTTCGTCGTATTTGCCGGCTTCGCAGGCTTCCTTGTCGACGAAATCGCCTTCAAGGGATGCCAAGAGCACATTGAGAATCGCGGAAGCCAAGGATTCGCATACCTCCAGTTTCTCTTTGGATTTCTTATCGGCGTCTCTGGAGTAGCTGATGTATTTGTCGAGCAAGTCCCTCAAATCCTCGATGTCTGTCGGAAGGTCGAATGGCCTTTCGTTTGGCATTGAGCGCTTTCCTTCCAAGGTCTCTTTGTAAGAGCCAAGTCCCAATTCGATGAGGTGCACCAAGAACTGGGAGCGGTTGGATGCGAAAGAGGTCTCGGTCCTCTTGAACGTCTTCTCTAACTCGTTGATGAGATCAATGTTGTAAATCCTCACCGCGGTGTAGCTGAATTTGGAATCTTTCATGCTTGTTTCCTCCGTTTCTGATTCGCTAAGGGAAAGGATTCCCTCACCTAATAGGTAACTTGAGGGGCTGGAAATTAGCCCCTTACCCCAAATTTCCTAAAATTCTCCGCTTTCAATGATTCTCTCCATGTTCCTTTTCGCTTTCCTGAGCCTTTTGAGCATAGCCGGAGAGGAGATGCCCGCTTCGCTTGCGGCTTTCCGTATGCTTTTTCCTTCCAAACACACTTTCTCCACCGCTTCTCTCTGAAGCGGCGTCAGTTTCGAAAGGATCCTTTCCATCATGGATTCCCTTCTCTCCGTCTCCTCCATGAGCATCACGTATTCGGCGGGAGTCAGATTCTCTTTGTCCTCAATCTCGATTTCGCATCCGTGAGAATCGACGGGCATCGGAACGACCCTTTTGCGGTAGTTTCTCTCTTTGCAATAGGCTCTGTATTCTTCAAGCATCATCCTATCCGTCCATTCCTTCGGTACGGATGGGTGATGGTAGGCTTGGTAGCTTTCCTTCTCCATCGGAAAGCGTACTTTCTTCGTTTCGCCTTTCTTGTTCACGAAGGCGATTTCGGCGTAAATCACGGCCATTTTCTCTTTTCTCCTTTTTCGGAGAGCCGAAGAAACGCACCCATAAGTAACTTCTAGTAATCTCAATGTAATTTCTTAATTGAGTATCATTACAGACACAGGTAAGACTGTGTTTGTAGGTAGCTAGACAACATAGGTTTGTATAGATGACTCCGGCTCTTTCTTGTCCGTGCCTTTTTTCCGAAGCCATCTTTGCCCTATCGAAAAGGCAAACAAAAAGATGAACAGAGATGTTGCCTTCTTGCTGGAAGGCATAAATCCGTGTTCATCTTGTTCATCAGGGATTTGCTTCTTTGTCTTAGACTGTGTCTGCTAATCTGTTTTCTTTTTGGGCCTTTTTCTTTCCGTTTTCACCTCCTCTCCAATCAGGCTGGCTGTCACGATCCAGTCCCCCTTCTTACCCTCGACGAGTTTCTCCTTCCGATTGATTCGGAAAAGAAGCTTCCCTTCGGGCGTTCTTATCTCCTCCCACATAAGCGTGTCCTCCATTTTCGATGAGGTTTCCCAAGAACTTTAGACTCCATGCAATTCGGAAATCGGCCCTCTCATGCTAAAATTTAGGAAACATCCATCACGGACCAATATCGTTCCGCAATTTCATTTTATTAGCGCTTGTTTTTGAAACGAGACCAGACGGGACCGATTACGCCCGTGGTTCAAAAAAGGGGAACGAATTATGAAAGCAAGTATTACCGTCGGATCTATTTTCGAAATCTTGGAGAAGAATCTCTACAATGCGATTCATAGGGTTGCATCGCCTGGGGAAAGGGTCAACGCAGCCATGGTCTATGAGACGATATGGACCTGGTTCATCAAGGATTTTGAGACCGAAAAGGCAGGAATCGTCGAAGCAATCCAAAAAGGGGAATACGCAAGGAAGCTCATGAACCCGAAAAGCGGCAAAGACATCTCCTATCGCGATGCCTTGTCACTCAGCCCTTCGCTCATTTGCCAGGAAGGACTAGAGGACGCCATCGAATATTGCGAGCTGGACGGCAATGCGAAAGCTCGTATTGTCGACGACTTCAAAGCCATCGGCGCAATCATCAGGAAAGGCTATATCACTAAAGACGTCACTGCTCTTTTAAACGAGCACATACAGACCATAATCAGAAGGAAAAAAAGGCCTTTTGCGAAGATACTAAGCAAAATAGCGACGATTTTGGATATACATCCTATGATGGCTTATGGTCTCTCATGAAAGAAAAAAACATGGCGAAAAAAGAGCTCATATCCAAATCTGGTATAAGTTCTGAAGATTACGAATCAATGGAGAAAAATATCGATTTAACCCTTTCAGCAATCAGGAAAATTTGTATTGCTTTTAATGTTGATTACAAAGACATTATTTCTTTGGCTTACGCCAACAAATAAGTCCTACTACCAAACAATTATTTTATCAACAATCTCTCTTTGTTCGGTGGAAGTTTTCCTTAAGTAAATACGTGTAGTTTCTATACTATCGTGCCCCATCAAATCAGCAAGAAATGATATATCGTTGTATTTTTCTATGAAGTTTTTCGCAAAGCGATGCCTAAACGAGTGTGGATAAACAACCTTGGGATCTATTCCGTATTCAACGGCAAGTTTCTTCAAACCAAGTGCGATGCCTCTAGTCGTTATTCTCTCTTTTTTCCAATTTAAAAAGATATAACCACTACTAAGTGAAATATGCTCAAACCAATTAAGGGCTTCCTTTTGTAATTTAACTGGGAAATAGATTCTTCTCATTTTCCCGCCTTTAGAATACAGATCTAAATAACCTAGTTTTACATGCTCTACTTTGATTTGAATCAGTTCGCTGACTCTCGCGCCAGTTGCGGCCAAAAATCGCACAACAAAATACCATTCCATTTTTTTCTCATCTTTGAGCTTCTTTTTAAAGAAATCATAATCCGCGTTGCTAATTACATTTTCAAGGAATGGTTTTTGTTGAATCTTAACCGCAGTCAGTTTAAGTTCGCTTTTTTTCATATACACCAAATACTTGTTCATTGCTTGGATTCTGAGATTTACAGTACGTGGTTTGTACTGTTCAAGCAAATAGCCCTTAAAAGCTAGAACGTTGGTTTTATTAAGCTCCTTATAAGCATCATAAAACATACCAATAGTTTGCCTATACACTTGTATTGTGTTAGGCGACATCTCCTTCTTTTTCAAAAAATCACAAAATTCATCAATCATTTTAAATACCTCCTATGTTGATAAACAAATTCAATATAGAAGATTCAGTTTTCGGATAATTGTTATTATGAGAATGGAAATAAAATTATTTTTAAAGAACCACTAGATATCTCTAAAAATATCGTTTGGGTTAAAGGAAAATCCATTTTACTCAAAATGGAAAAAAAGTTACCAGAAGGATTGTTTTTTCAGTATATTGATATTGAATCTATTGACAACAAAGTTAATAAAATAAACAAAAGAATTCTTAAGACAAGTCAAGCGCCTAGCAGAGCTTCTAGAAAAGTGTTTAAGGAATCAACACTTTTTTCGATGGTGAGGCCATATTTACGAAACATCGCTTTTGTTGGTGAGCAAAATGAGAATGCAATAGCATCAACGGGATTTTATGTATGTACTCCCACCAAGCTTATACATCCCAATTATTTATTTTTATTGCTTATAAGTGATTATGTGGTAAATGGTCTAAACGAGCATATGAAGGGAGATAATTCGCCTTCTATTAGAAGCTCTGATATAGATAATTTTTGGTTTCCAATTCCTTCATATCTGGATCTTATACACATATCCGAGCCCACGAGACCCTA
>JAJVUU010000084.1 GCA_021621525.1 Caryophanales bacterium | reverse complement strand
ATGATATACAGAAAGACATATTGAAAGCAATAACTTTGATGCGCTAAGTATCAGAGTTTTTCCTTTTTTAGTGATGAAAATGTTCATTTTTCTTATTTTTTGTCTGGCGGAATCAGAAAGTTGGGGGATAGAAGTCTATCCGTAACTTCTCATAATATGTATGCCTATCCGAAGAAGACGTCGGAATAAGATAGTGAAAGACAAACCGACATAGGATATCCGGTTCAACGGAACCAGATATCATCGTCCTTAACCATATAGTCGTCAAGACAGATGCCAGATCCTTCAAGATACTCTTCCTCTCCCTTCACAATATCAGGATAGATAGCTTCGCAATCATTCTTGAGATTCTCATTCTCTTCCTCGATATCCAAAGCAAGATCGAAATCACCGTAAGTTTCGAAGTGGTAAGGAAGATAACAGCCTATATCCGGATGGTCTGTAGACGAACTGGGACTGACATTACCTATGAAGTACTCATAAAGAGTATGGATATTGTCTTCCATGATTCCGTATCCGGCACCCTCGAGCAGAATGATGTCATCCTCTGAATCAAGCTCGACTGTTTTCTTATATCTTCTGCAGTTGAATTCCCATCCATCTCCGGTATCATATTCCAAAACGAATTTATCCGGAAGATCCGAAAGATGATACCTTCTCAGGTATTTGTATCCGTACATGGGGTCCTCCATGAACGGAGCCATCACATAAGAGATGTCCTCTCCGACATGAATCAGAAAACAATGCTCGAATTCAGCCTTGACGGAAGTCAACAGAAGAACGGACAGCTTGAATAGATCCGGATCCCCCTTGACTAAAACGACACGATAGAATCTGTTTTTGGTAGGCGATTTGTAGAAATCCATTCTGATTTTGGTATAGGTCATCATCATTCCCTTTCTTTTCTTTAGACAATGCTATCTAAAGTATAAGGCATAACAAACAGAAAAAGAAGAAATCAGCTTATACAAAAGCACAGAAAAAGGTGGACGAACAAGGAATTTATGAGTTCGTTCTCTCTGACAAGGCGGGGAACAAGACTGCTTATACCGCAGAGATCGACAGAACCGCACCTTGCTTCAACAAGGATTTCCTGGAAAACGAAAGCAATGACGACCTCGCCGTAAGCAAGTGGTACAGAGTCTCTTTCGACGGAAAAGAGAAGGACTTCAAAGACAAAGCGGATGCTTTGGATTATGCCAAAGGGCTCGAAAGAGAAGCGAATGTCAAAGAGCATCAGCTCGATGACGTATCGAAGTTCCCGTCTCAGGGCCAGATTGCCGACAACGGGGATTCGGAGAACCATGACGATGAGGTTAGAACTGGGATTTATTGGTCCTACAAATCCGTATCAAACCCGGATGTGATGCTCTTTTACTTCGACGGGAATCTTCTCGATAAGGCCATCGAGCACTACGCAAAGGAATACGTTTCCGATGCCATTTATTCCGACGTAACCGATAGGGCATCCGGAGTATATGACAATTCCTGGAACTTCGATGGAACCGAGGGAAGAATCGCCAACGGGTATGTCCTAAAGAACGACACAGACGCCATCAAGGCGGTAGCGAAGAAAGACGATAGGGAAGTCGAACTGGAATACGGAAAAACGCTAGGAGAGCAGCTCAGGGAAAGCGGAGTCTGGACGATTGCAGAGACCGACAGAGCAGGAAACGAATGCTCCTACCAGGTCATCATCGACCATCGGACTCCGGGTTTGAAGGCTGTAGCAGAGACCTATGGGTCGGAAGCATCCGAAATCGCCATCGGCGAAGAGAGCCTTGCAACCGGCTCCACCTACTACCTCAAGTCCTTCTCCGTGAAGGAAATCCTATCCGGAGACAATTGGGCTGAGGTGGAAATCAGAGGAAACGGAAAGACGGAACGATACATTCCATCCGATTCCATGCCTACCATTGCCGAAGCCGGGAAATACGAAGTGAAAGCCTTTGACCGATTAGGCCATTCCATCGGATTCACCGTCTATATCTCCGGTGAGGAGGAACAGGTTAGCTTCTGCAACAATGAGGACGACACCGCCGTGTCCATCGACATCTCTCTTCCTGAGAACAATCAGGCGATAACATCGCTCGAAATCTACAAGGACGGAAAGAAGATGGATGGCGTATTCGCCGACAAGCTTCACTATGAGTTCGGAAAAGGCGGGAACTACAAGGTCGTGCTCAAGGACAACTTCGGTCGCACCATCGTCAAGGAGTATTCCTTTGTGAAGGCTTTGCCCCAAGGAGCCTTGCAGGGAGTGGCAGAAGGCGGAAAGACCAACCGGAATGTTTCCTTCTCCTACGATGCCGGAAAATACTTCTGCGAAATCTACAAGGACGGAGAATTCCTACGCTTCGATTACAGTGGAAACGTTGACATCAAGTCGAATCCGGAGCCATCCGGAAGCTATGAGATCAAACTCATCAATTCCATGGATGAGGATAACTTCAGAACCTACTCCTTCTCCGTCGACTGCATCGCACCGGATGTCAGCCTGGTAGGAGTGGATGACGGAAAGACAACCAACGGCAATGTATTCGTATCCTGGGAAGACGGTGATGTCTCAAAGGCCGTCTGTTCCCTCAACAAAGGAGAAGAGATTCCGTTCGAAAACGGTGCTCTCTTCGACAAAGAGGGAAGCTATGTCGTAAAGGTCATCGATGAGCTCGGGAACGAGACCATAAAGACTTTTTCTATCGATAAGACGGTCGACTATTCCGTGAATACTTCTGATGGCAAATCCATCGGCGGAGATGCGACGACATCCGATGATGTCATCATCACCGCAAATGAGGAAGCGATGGTCTCCATAGTCAAGGACGGAGAAACCTATCCCTAATCGTTCGGGGAAAAGCTGACCGAAGAGGGAAGATACCTCATCACCGTCGAGGACGCCTATGGCAACAAGAACTCCTTTGTCATCGTGATCGACAAAACGGTCGGAGTGGACGTCAACGTCTGCGACGTAGGAATCACCAACGAAGGTGTGACCATCTCTCCTAACGAGAAGGTAACCGTCGTCGTGACCAAAGACGGAAAACAATATGAATACGATCCTGGAGAAACCATCTCGGAAGAGGGACTCTACACCGCCACCATCACAGCCGCCTACGGGAATTCCAAGACGTTGTCCTTCCGCATTATAAGCCCGGAAGCGAAGACTTCCATCGACTATGAACTCGGCGAAGGGTGCGAAATCGTATCCGTCGCCAAAGACGGAAAGACCTACAGCGTGACGCTGCGTTTGGACACTACCGCTCCTGAGATCACCCTGAACGGGGTAGAGGACGGTGGCAAGGCCGATGGCATAGTCACTATCGATTCGATGAACGAGGAAGACACCATCGAAGTCTACAAGGACGGAACGAGAATCGATTACGAACTGGGGCAGGAACTGAAGGATTACGGAAACTACCAAGTCATTGTCAAGGACAGTCTTGGCAACACCTGCACCTATAGCTTCACCCTTGAATTCCAGATGAACGCCTGGGCAATTACCCTGATTGTTCTTGACCTTGCTACCGTAGTCGGTGTTTCAGCCACCATCGTCATGAAGCGGAAACGCCTCTTTAAGAAATGAAAAAGAAGGCGATTAAGCCTTCTGAAACGGAAAAATGTTGAACTTCAGCAAATCAGATTTTTGAATTGACCCAGGAGAGGAAACTCGGATGGTCGACTTTTCCAGCGGCAAGGTCGAGGAATTCCTTGATTACCTCTTCGTTTGTTGCCTTAAGAAGAATGCCGTTCATATCAAGACCCATATCCAAGACCTTGGCGGCGATTCTCTTGTTTCCGTCAATGAATGTATGATCCATTACCAACCCAAAAGAGAGTCTTGCAATCTTGTCGATGTCGGTCAGATATAGATCCGAGGAATCAAAGGTCTGGAGTGGTGCGTTTATCGCAGAGTCCAGCATACCTTCATCGCGGATTCCATCGCTCCCGCCGAAATCGTCTATCAGCTTTGAATGGATAAAAAGTATGTCATCTTTGGAAAAATAACAGCTCATTTGGCCAGTTCCTCATAGGCTTTGTGATACTTTTTGTCTGACTTCTCCGACATCTCAATGAGCGTCTTTCTATCCAAATATTGGATACCGGGGTTCTTAGTGGCTTTGAAGGGGATGCCCTGCTCTCTTATGGACTGTTTGGCGAACATGTTGAAGGCGGCGTTCATCGTGAGCCCGAGTTCGGAGAAGAGCTTCTCTGCCTTGGCCTTGTCATCCGCATCCATTCGAATCGTGACGTTTACACTTGCCATATATATGCCTCCTAATTTGTCTCTGCAGTTATTATACCATCTTAGGTGAACAAAGACAAGTAAAACAAGTGCTATATATGTGCAAATATTATGCTAAAGTTTGCCTCTTGCATAACAGGATAAGGAACTGGTGTAATCTGCGTCAGTCCCTTATCCGACGGGGTCGGCAGCGGGAAACCCGCATGACGAGAAAACACGGACTCATTTCATCGTTCTCTTTGCTTGGCAATCTGTTCGGCGGTTCTAACGGTTTCTATGTATCTTCTAAGCCGTTCGGTTAGGTACTTGGCAAAAAGCTTGAACATTGCCTTTGGCGAGTCCGCTTCCGCATAAGAATCGAAGGCGTCGTAATAAGCCTTTCTGTCCGTGAATTTGATATCGATTGGAGGGTAACCGAGTTTCATGAGCTCTAAGTTCACTAAAAGACGTCCGGTTCTTCCATTCCCGTCGATGAAGGGATGGATGGACTCGAAACGCAGATGGAACAATGCAATTTTCGTAAGAAAGTCATCCTGATTGTTCGCCTGATACCATTTGAGAAGCTCCTGGACTTTCTCGGGAATCAACACGGGCTCTGCCGTCTGAGTCTTAGCACCGGAGATGTAGACCGGAACGCTGCGGTACACCCCTCTATGTTGGATGTCTCTTCCCAGAACCAGGAAATGAATCTGCTTGATAACCCATTCGGAAAGAGGCTCTTTGTCCTTCACGAGTCCGGAGACGAAGTCGAAAGCTTCTTTATGTCCGACGACGTCGAGATGGTCTTTCAGAGGCTTCTTGTCGATAGTCAGCCCACGCAAGACGAGATCCGTTTCATGGAGAGTAAGAGTGTTACCCTCTATGGCATTGGAGTTGTAAGTGTATTCGACGGCGAACTGGTCGTTTAACGCTTTGACTTCATCAGGGGTGAGGGGACGAAGCGAATCGAGCTCTTGCTTCAGCTCAGCGATGGTGGAAAGAACGCCTTTGGCGGATTCTCTCCCGTCTACGGGCTTCTTGGCGTCGCTTGGGATTCTCCACGTCTTGCCCTCTAGGACGGCTCCGTCAATCTTGCCACTGCGACAAAGCGTTCTGATTCGTCTTTCAGAGATTCCCCATCTTTCTGCAACTTCTTTTGTTCCGATATACATATATATAACCTCCATCGGTACTATTATATGAAATCATCGGAACAATAACAACTATCGGTATAGCTAAATAGAATATATCGGAACAAATATAAAAGGAGGAAATGATTTGAACACGATTGTTTTGACCGACGTTGATTTCTATCCGGTGATCCAGCCGATACTGGAGATACTCGACGCCATACTCTGGCCTGCGATTGCCATCGTTGTCGCGGTCGGCACCATCTACTGCATCTTCCTTGGGGTGAAGATCTCCAAGGCGGACGAGCAGAACTCGAGAGAGAAAGCCAAGAAGGATCTGATCGGAGCCGTCATCGGCTTCGTGTTGATCTTCGTTCTGATATTGGCATTGAAGATCGCTGTCCCCATCTTGGAGGACTGGGTCAAGTCACAGATGTAGAACAGAATATGTTTGCGAAAATATTGGTACGAAAAGGTTTTGCGTTCAGAAGCAGCGAAGCAAAAGAAAAAGGCATCTGCCGAAGCAAACGCCTTATTTCCCGAACAGGTTACTGTGAGAGCCGGTTCTGGCCAACGTCAGGATGAGCTTGTCGTTCTCTATTCTGTAGATGAGAAGCCAATCGGGCTTGATGTGGCATTCCATGAACGATTTCCAATTCCCGGATAATGGATGGTCCTTGTATTTGGGATCCAATTCCTCCCGGTTGGCCAAACTCATGATGGCGCCATCGAGGAGGTCCATGTCGAGATGGCTCTTCATGGCCGCCTTGTAGTCCTTCTTGAACTGAGACGTCCAGACAACCTTCAGCATGCTCATTTCTTAAGCTCTCTCAGGGCATCTTCGACGTCCAGGCCCTTGACGTTGGGGTCTTTGGATAACTTGTCCGCCTCGAGCAAAGCGAGCA
>JAJVUU010000083.1 GCA_021621525.1 Caryophanales bacterium | reverse complement strand
AAAGGGGCGTTAGACTAGTCTGGTTTTAGCCTGACTTTTCTAACAGCCCCTTTTCTTTTTCAGGATTTTTTTAGCCGAGAAGCCATCCTTTCAGGCTCATCACTTCGGTTCCTTCCTCAGTGTAGTACTTCTTTATGGAATCCTTGACGATGATGAGTTTTTTGAAACTGTCTTTGATGTTCAGGAGTGATTTCTTTTCCTGGTTCAGCTTTTCAGGTGTCTCCATGGAATAGGCAGACTGGATATATATTCTTTCGCTTAGCCTATTGCAGACAAAATCAGTTTCAAACTGCTTCGTGACATGGTTTCCGTTCTTGTTTGATTTCCATAAGCTGTCTAGATACTTTTTTTTGCAAGTCCTTGCGTAAAATGTAGCTATATTTTTTAGTCAGATGGTACGATACGTTTCAGGGAAAACAAAATCTCCTCCCGCAATATGGGAGGAGAAAGATTTACTTTGCTGACGGACCGTCGATGAGTTCAGTGAGATACTTGATCTCATCGTCTTTCTTCAGTCTTGGGAAGAGAGCACTGAGGCTGTTGATATGGATGCCGGAGAGCTTTCCGATGGCATGGGTGGAAGCAAGCGTCCTCAATTCTTCCGGAACATTTTCCTGGTTGAGGGCATCAGTGGTCTTGCTTGGCATCATCGGAGAGAGGATGATGGAACCGATACGGATGATTTCAGCTGCGGCATAGAGACATTCCTTGAGAAGGACGATGTTGTTGTTCTTGGCCTGTGTCCATGGAGCGATGTCATCGAAATACTTGTTTCCGAGGTTGACGAGTTCGATGGCTTTTTCAGCACCTTCGGTGATCTTCAGGTCTTCCATGAAGGCGTTGTACTGGATGAGCTTTTCCTCGATATCCTGATAGAGCTTCCTGGTGATGTCACTGGTCGGTTCTGCATATTCCGGAATGACGCCTTCGAAGTACTTGTTGATCATGGACAAGGTACGGTTGACGAGGTTTCCGTAGGAATTGGCAAGATCGGAATTGAGACGGTCGACGAACTGTGCGGGAGTGAAGTTGCCGTCTTCTCCGAAGCGGATTTCCCTGACCATGTAATAACGGAGGGAATCGACACCATATTTTTCGATGAGCGGATAAGGGGAAATGGCGTTTCCAAGAGATTTGGAAAGCTTGACTCCGGACTTGGTAAGGAGAAGACCATGGACGATGACTCTATCCGGTTCACGAAGGTTGAGAGCCTTGAGAAGAATCGGCCAGTAGATGGTATGGAATCTGGTGATGTCTCTTCCGACAAGGTGGACGATTTCAGAGTCGTCTCCCCAGAAGGTCTTGAAGAGGTGGTCGTCATCGCTCTTGTAGCCAATGGCTGAAATATAGTTCAAGAGAGCATCGATCCAGACATAGATGACATGTTTTGGATCTTCCTTGATCGGAATGCCCCAGGTGAAGCTGGTCCTGGTGATGCAGAGGTCTTCGAGTCCTGGTTTGATGAAGGTATTGATCATCTCGTTCATCTTGTCTCTGCTGAAGAAGTCTGGATTCTTGGCATAGAATTCCAAAAGCCATGGTACGAACTTCTTGACGTTGAGGAAGTAGGCTTTTTCGCTGTCAAGATGGACCGGTCTATGGCAATCCGGGCAGAAATGGTTTCCTTTTTCATCGACGACGACCTGGCTGTCAGACCAGAACGTCTCATCCGGCGTGCAGTACCATCCTTTGTATTCGCCAAGATAGATGTCACCTTTTTCAAGCAGTTCGCTGAATACTTTCTGGACGACGGAAACATGGTAGTCATCGGTTGTCCTGACATACCAGTCATAGGAGATGTCGAGTGCTTTCCAGACTTCCTTGAAGGAGGTGGCAATCTTGTCTACGTAGGCTTTCGGTTCAAGACCGGCAGCTTCAGCCTTCTCCTGGATTTTCTGACCATGTTCGTCGGAACCTGTCATGAATCTGACATTGTAGCCGGCAAGCCTCTTGTATCTTGCGATGGTGTCGGCACAGACACAGCAATACGTATGTCCGATATGGATGTTGCCGGAAGCATAGTAAATCGGTGTCGTGATATAAAAGTTCTTCTTTTTGTTTTCTGTCATATAGGAACCTCCTCAGATGAATACGATTTATTATACTCTCTCTTGTTGAATAAAAGAATTAGTCAAAAAAAGTTTTCTTTTCAGAAGAAAGGAAAAAAAGAAGTAAAATTCTTTTCTTTTTTGAATAATCATGAAGAAAATAGCGGATATTCTCGAGATGGCCACAGGCCTTGAAAACGGTTGGATTTTTTTCATTCCTTTTTTTCTTTTTTTAGTCTGGCTTTTGCGCTATAATTCCTATACGTTATGAATATTTTGTTTTTCCTGATTCCTAAAAGCAAGGTTGCCTATGTGGAGTCTTCTTACACGATTAGACAGGTGGCAGAAAAACTGGATTATCATAGATATTCTACAATTCCGATTCTTGATGCAAACGGGAAGTATCTTGACAGTGTCTCTGACGGTGATTTGTTTTGGTTTGTCAAACATCGCTATGATATGTCCTATCGTTCAAGCGAGCAGACGAATATCATGGAAGTTCCTCTCAGAAGGCGTTATCAGCCTATCCGCTATGATGCGAGCATGGACGATCTCCTCTCTTTGGCCATGAATCAGAACTTTGTGCCGGTACTGGATGACCACGACGTTTTCATCGGGATTGTCACGAGAAAGGCAATCATCGAATTTTTTACGAAATCCGGGAAGAAAAGCAACACAGATTAAAGGGGTGTCGTATTTATGGAAAAATATATCTTTGTGACGGGCGGCGTGATCTCCGGTTTGGGAAAAGGCATCACCGCCGCATCTTTGGGACGTCTTCTGAAGGCACGTGGATATCATGTCACGATGCAGAAGTTCGATCCCTATCTCAATGTCGATCCGGGAACCATGTCTCCAATCCAGCATGGTGAGGTTTTCGTCACGGATGATGGAACCGAGACCGATCTTGACCTTGGACATTATGAAAGGTTCATCGACGAGAAGCTCAACAAGTTCTCCAACGTCACGACCGGAAAGGTCTATGAGACCGTCCTTGCCAAGGAAAGACATGGTGACTATGGCGGAGGAACCGTCCAGGTCATCCCACATGTCACCAATGAAATCAAGAGTCGCTTCCATCGCAATGACAAGAGTGACGAAACCGGTATTACCATCGTTGAAATCGGTGGTACCATCGGCGATATCGAGTCCCAGCCTTTCTTCGAATCCATACGTCAGTTCCGTCATGAGGTCGGTGCCGAGAATGTCTGCATCGTCATCGTCTCCTTGATTCCGTATCTCAGCGCCAGCGAAGAACTCAAGTCAAAGCCGACCCAGATGGCCGTCAAGACACTTCAGTCCATGGGACTTCAGCCGGATATCATCGTCTGCCGTAGCGAACATGAGATTCCCGATTCCCTTATCGAGAAGATTTCCCTTTTCTGCAACGTCCCCCAGAATCATGTCCTTCCCAATCTGGATGTCGAGACCGTCTATGAGCTTCCTTTGATGTTTGAAAAGGAACACCTTGCCCAGGCCGTCTGTGAAACCTTGCATATCCCTGCTCCGGAACCGGATCTCAAAATCTGGACCGAAATGGTCGAAACCATCAAGACGAGCAAGGATATCATCAAGATTGCCCTCGTCGGCAAATACATGGTTCTCCATGATGCCTATATCTCCGTCAACGAAGCCCTCAAGGCTGCCGGATGGTTCTATCATAAGAAGGTTGAAATCGAATTCATCGAATCCGAAGATGTCACACCGGAGAGTGTCGATGGCATCCTGAAGGATGTCGATGGCATCCTGGTTCCCGGTGGCTTTGGCAAGCGTGGCATCGAAGGCATGCTCACAGCCATCAAGTATGCCAGGGAGAATGGCGTTCCATATCTTGGCATATGCCTTGGCATGCAGACTGCCATCATCGAATTTGCCAGGGATGTGCTTGGCTATGCCGATGCCAATTCCACGGAATTCGATGAGAATACCTCTCATCCTGTCATCGATCTGATGCCGGAACAGAATGGTGTCATCAACCTTGGCGGTACCATGAGACTGGGTGCCTATCCATGCCATCTTGCCAAGGACAGCAAGCCATATGAACTTTATGGAACCGATGAAATCAGCGAACGTCATCGTCATAGATTCGAAGTCAACAACGATTATCGTCAGGTCTTCATCGACCATGGCATGGTTCCGGTCGGATTCTCTCCGGACAACCATATCGTCGAGATGATCGAACTGAAGAATCATCCTTTCTTTGTAGCAACCCAGGCCCATCCGGAATTCAAGAGCAGACCAGACAGACCGCATCCTCTCTTCAAGGGTCTCATCGAAGCTGCCATCGGATTCGAAGCCAAGAAGAACAAGTAAACGACATACTGCCAGAGACTTCAAACATGAAGTCTTTGGCAGTTTTTTAGATAGTTTTGGTAAGGTCTTCTTACTTCATCAAGGGCAGGATAGGTATGGTTTTGCTGCAGTTTTTTGACTTTTTTCTTCGATTTAAAACAATGTCCTTTTTTGCTTTAAAACAGGAAAAATCATTCGTTTTATCCAACTTTTGACTTTTCTTGTTATGTTTTCCGGCAGAAGCGATGAAGGAGCTGACGCTGATGCTTTTATACTTGTCGAGATTCACACGTGGGGAGAAGTTTGATGAGGCCTCTGAGTTCTATGCCTGGAAGGGATATGACTTTGATGTTCTCAATCAATTGAACGTTGAAGAATATATCAGCCAAGGCTCGTATCGTTCTAAATCGGTAACGATCACAGGTAATGGATTAGAAAAGGCTGAAGAGCTTCTTTCCAAATATGGTATCAGTGATTGGGTAAAGAAATAGGATTCTATTTGATTCGTTGAATCTTATTGCTGATAACTTTTTACTGCACCATAGTTTTCGTACTACAGTGCGAAAAGTTCTTTAAATTAACAAGTTTTCGTACTGCACTGCGAAAACTATTTATTGCTTGTGCCTTTTTTGATAGAATGATAGCAAGAGGTAAGCGGTATGAAATATATTCCAAGAAATGATTATCTTCAGTTTCTGATCAGTCATAAAGACAAAAAGGTAGTCAAAGTGGTGAGTGGTATTCGCCGCTGCGGTAAATCAACCCTGTTTGAAATTTACAAGGATTATCTATTGAAGAATGGAGTTGATAGCGATCAGATTGTCTCTATCAATCTGGAAGATATCTCTTATCAGGATAAGACTTATAAAGAATTATATTATGAAATCAAAGGCAGATTGATAGAGGGCAAGATGGTCTATGTGTTTTTGGATGAGATCCAGAATTGCATCAATTTTGAAAAGATGGTTGATAGCCTCTATATCCAAAACAATGTCGATATCTATATAACAGGCTCAAATGCTTATCTCATGTCTGGAGAATTGGCTACGCTCCTTTCAGGAAGATATGTTGAACTGAAAATGCTTCCTCTCTCTTTTGAAGAATACGTCAGCAATACTGATTCTTCAAAATCTCTTTTGAAGAAATATTATGATTACATAACCTATTCCTCTTTTCCGTATGCTCTTCAGTATCAGAATGATTTGAAAGCTGTTCAGGATTATCTTCGCGGTATTTATTCCACTATTCTTTTAAAAGATGTGATTCAGCGATATAAGATCACAGATGTAATGATGCTAGAGATTGTCTCTTCCTTTGTCTTTGATAACATCGGAAGCAGACTGAGCGCAAACAGAATCGCAAATGTTCTATCAGCCAACGGGAGAAGTGCAAACGATAAGACAATCGAAAAATATCTTAAGGCCCTGATGGACTCTCTTCTCATCTATCAGGTGAAGCGTTATAACATCAAAGGGAAACAGCTGCTACAGACACAGGCTAAATATTATATTGCTGATTTAGGTTTACGCTATCTGCTGTTTTCCATCAAAGGACAGGATGAGGGCCATATCCTTGAAAATGTCATCTATCTGGAACTCCTTAGAAGAGGGTATCAGATAGCTATTGGCCAAAACGATGAGAATGAAATTGATTTTGTTGCTTCTGATAATCATAAGACGATGTATATTCAGGTTACCTTGTCAATGAAGGATGAATCCACCTATAAAAGAGAAATAACGCCGCTTAAGTCTCTCAATAACAGTTATCCGAAATATGTCCTTACTCTTGATGAGGCTCCTATAAAGGATGATGAGGGAATCAAGATCATTTACGCTCTCGATTTCCTCATCAATAAGGATCTTTGAGTTTTTTATGGCAGTAAATAAAACCGTAACTTTTCATATGTGTTATGCCTACTGCATCACTTCGGTGTAGGCTTTGAGGTCGCTTAGGGCCG
>JAJVUU010000131.1 GCA_021621525.1 Caryophanales bacterium | reverse complement strand
GAGTTCATATGAAAAAAGAAAGAATTGCCCTGGTTTTTGGAACCTTTGCCCCCTTGCATCAAGGGCATATTGACCTGATCCAGCGGGCCAAGCGTCAGTGTGATCGCGTTCGTGTCATCGTTTCTGGTTATGAAGGGGATCGTGGCGAAGAAGTGGGATTGACCTTACAAAAACGCTTCCGTTATATCCGCGAAGCCTTCTCTAATGATGAATTGACTCAAATCTATAAGCTAGATGAGACGAAACTTCCTCGTTATCCCTTGGGCTGGGAGCCTTGGTTACAAACAGCCCTAGACACCATCCAGTATCAAACAGAGACAGAAGAGTTGATCTTTTATGTAGGGGAGAAAGCTTATAAGGAAGAGTTGGAAGCTAGAGGGTTTGAAGTTCACTTAGAGGAGCGTCGCTTCGGGATCTCTGCCACCATGATCCGGGAAAATCCAAGCAAATACTGGAAAGACATCGCTCAGCCCTTCCGTCGCCAGTTCACGAAAAAAGTCTTGATCATGGGGAGCGCCAGCAACGGGAAAACGACCCTTGCAAAGGACTTAGCCCGCTTTTACGATGCACCTGTTAGTCTTGAGTATGCCCGTGAATACCAGATCAAGAACAATGTTCGAGATGATGAGCTCACTCCAAAAGATTACTATTACCTACTCTTAGGACAGTATGATCAAACCTCCAAGCTCATCGATAGTAGTGCCAATCGAGGCCTTGTCATCGCAGATACCAATTCCCTGGTGACCAAGGGTTATTACGACTACTATATGGAAGTCGAAGGTCAGGATACCAGCATGACCGATACCTTCGATAACCTCTTTGTCAGTATTCTCTCCAAAGAAAAATGGGATTTGATCCTCTTTGTACAGCCGATCGGCTCTTATGTCAATGATGGTTTCCGAGACATGACCATGGCTGACGAAGAGATCCGTACCAGCTTTTCAAATTACCTAGACCAATTGCGCCAGCAATACCTAGGAAACATTCCGACCACTTTCCTCGCATCAGACTACCTCGGCAACTACGAAGAAGCCAAGAAGGTGATCGATGCCATCTACCAAGCCGACTGAGGAGCAGCTTATGAAAAACCTATCTGAAAAATTCGCAACTTTTAGCCAAGACTTTAGAAATGTTCACCGAGAAGCGAAAAAGCAAGGCTTTGTCAATATTATGAAACTTCTATGGAAGGACCTTTTTGTAGGACGCACAGCCTTTCAATGGATCTATCTCCTGCTTCTTTCCAGCGTTCCCTTCTTCTTAGAATGGACCAATCGCACAGGTGAGCAT
>JAJVUU010000130.1 GCA_021621525.1 Caryophanales bacterium | reverse complement strand
GACATGATGTCCCCGTGTTGGTGGGTATCAAAGTAACGTACCGGCAGTTTTTGCATGCGGGCAAACAACTGATTTCGAAGACTTCTAAGTGAGTCTTGTGAAACAGTCGCCATAATCAAGGTAAAGCCATAGTTGGCAAGTACCCCGATCAAACAGATCAAACCAACCCGTGTCAAGAAGGACAAGAGCGGTCCAAAATCATGGCTGTTGGACGAAAGCATAGGCTCCACATAGACGTCGACCAAGGACTGAATCGAAGCTATCACATTGACCGTCGCAAGAGACGATAGAATGATTAAGATAAAGGAAACAATCAAGGATACCTTGTAGTTTTTCCAAAGGAAGTCGAGCAGGCGAAGGATAGAGCCTAGATTTGCTTTTTTCTTAGTTTTCATCTGCTACTCCTTTCCCTTGTGTTTGCATTTCATATACTTCTTGGTAGATGGCATTATTGGCAAGCAATTCCTCGTGGCTACCGATGGCATCGATTTGCCCATCATTCATGACGATGATACGATCTGCATCCTGAATAGAGGATATCCGTTGACCAATGATAATTTTGGTAGTCTCTTTCAAGCTCCTTGCCAATCCTTGACGGATCAAACTATCTGTCTTGGTATCGACCGCTGAAGTCGAATCATCCAAGATCAAGATCTTCGGATTCATGAGGAGAGCACGCGCAATACAGAGACGTTGGCGCTGTCCACCGGAGACATTGGATCCCCCACGCTCAATCATGGTGTCATAACCCTCTTTGAAATCTTGAATAAATTCATCGGCTTGGGCAATCTTACAAGCTGCGATGATCTCTTCATCCGTCGCATCTTTATTTCCCCAGCGCATATTTTCTTTAATCGTACCAGAGAAAAGGACATTGGTCTGAAGAACCATGGCCACTTGCTTACGAAGGGAATCAAGATCGTATTCTTTGACATCGTGGCCTGCTACTGTCACCCGACCAGACTCGACATCATAAAGACGAGGAATCAACTGTACTAGACTAGACTTCCCTGATCCTGTCCCCCCTAAGATACCAATGACTTCCCCTGAACGAATGGAAAGGTTAATTCCTTGCAAGACATGGGTCTTGTCGCCATTCTCATCAGTATAGGCAAAGGTCACATCTTCAAAGTTGATGGATCCATCTGCAACTTCTTTGATTCCATTTTCTGGGGAGACAATCGTCGCTTTGGTCGTCAAGACTTCATTGATCCGCTCGACAGAGGCCATGGAAATCGACAACATGACAAAGATCATCATAAACATCATCAGCGACATGAGAATGGTCATGGT
>JAJVUU010000129.1 GCA_021621525.1 Caryophanales bacterium | reverse complement strand
GATTATGGCAACGAGGTAGCCTAAGAAAGTATTCCACTTCGCATTGACATGCTCTCCCATGATTTCTTTGTTGGAGGTAAAATAAACCAAAGGGAAGATAGAAAAAGGAAGAGCCGCTGATAGGAAGACTTGAGAATAAACCAGAAGGTCATCGAGGACATGTTCTTGGTCACCGAATAAAATTGCAACGACGATGACAGGAAGAAGGGCAATGATCCGAGTCATGAGACGAACGACCCATTGTGGTAAGCGGAATCGTAAGAAACCTTCCATAACGATTTGACCAGTTAGGGTCCCAGTAATGGTTGAATTTTGACCACTGGCTAACAAAGCGATGGCAAAGAGGGTGGATAAGAAGGGACTAGCGATAGCGCCGGCAATATGATTATCTTTGAGGGCATTATACATGCTAGAGAAAGCACCGATCTTATCTCCGTGACCAAAGAAGAGGGCTGCTCCAAGAATCAAGAGGAGGGAGTTGACGACGAAGGCCAAACTCAATTCAATATTTGAATCCCAGGTCATAAAGCGCACTGCCCGTTTGATATCTGCTGGATCTTTGTAGTCCACCTTTCGCGTTTGCGAAATGGAAGAGTGGAGATAGAGGTTGTGGGGCATTACGGTTGCCCCGATGATTCCAAGCGCCAAGGTTAAGGCTTCATTTCCTTTTGGAAGTCCAATTCCTAGCACCTCTTTTTGAGGCAGGAAGCCAGCAAAGATTCCTCCGATATCTGGTTTCGATAGGAATACCAGATAGCCAAAAATTGCAAGGATCGTGAGGATCAAGGTTGATACGATGGCCTCGATCTTTCGAAATCCTAGATGCATGAGTCCTAGTAATAGGAAGACATCAAAGATAGTGATCAGGATAGAAAAGAGCAAGGGCCAGCCAAAAAGAAGGTGGAGGGCAATCCCTGATCCGATGACTTCTGCTAAATCTGTCGCCATCAAGGCAAGCTCGATCACAATCCAAAGAGTATAGCGAAGCCATTTTGGCAAATGATGGGCGGTTGTTTGGGCCAGATCCTTACGATGGACAATCCCTAGTTTACCAGCCATTTGTTGCAACTGCATGGCGATTAAAGACGAGAGAAGAACCACTGATAAGAGGAGGTAGCGGTATTGGGCCCCTCCAACGACACTAGTAATCCAGTTTCCCGGATCCATATAGCCGACAGCTACTAGACTTCCTGGTCCTGAAAAGAGCAGGAGAGTCTTCCAAAAAGGGATCCCTTTTGGCACGTCAATAGATTGGTTGATTTCTTGAAGTGACTTCCTTTCAAACTGTTGTAAAC
>JAJVUU010000128.1 GCA_021621525.1 Caryophanales bacterium | reverse complement strand
GTCTTTACCCAGAAGACAGACCAGCACCTAGATTTCCGGAGTAGCAGTTTCCAACTGGTGCAAGGCAAGCACTTATCCGATCATGCTCGCGGCCAGATCTTGATCCACGAAGAGTTGGCTAAGAAGAACAAGCTAAAGGTCGGAGATTCCTTGACCTTATCCAGCTTTCAGATGGGAGAGACTCCTGCCAAAGAGCAAACCTTTAAAATCGTTGGGATCTTTTCGGGTAAGAAACAGGAAAAATTCACAGGAATGACCTCTGATTTGAGTGAAAACCAAGTCTACCTTCCTTATGAAGATGCGACCAAGCTCCTAGGTCTCAGTCAGCAGGAAGTGACCCAGGCCACCTTTGGCGTCAAAGATCCTGAGAAAATCGATGCCCTCTTGAAGCAAGTTAAAAGCTTGGATCTGGATTGGCAATCGCTACGCGTGGTCGAAGATCGCAAGGCCTTTGACCAGATGAAGGAATCCTCTAAGACCTTAGAAGGCCTGGTACGAATCATGATGATCGTCCTCCTGGTGACGGGAGCCGGTGCCCTATCGCTCTTACTCAGTCTCTGGACACGGGAGCGGATCCACGAAATCGGAGTCCTCTTATCGATTGGGAAGAGCAAGGGCCGGATCTTTAGACAGTTCCTCTTGGAGGTGGTGCTGGTATCCTTACTAGCAGTGATCCCAGCCTTTCTCATCGGGCGGCTGGTCAGCCATCGTTTCTTAGAGCAGTTTGTCGGACAGACGGGTCAACAGCAGACCCTAGACTTGCTCAACCAAATCCCTCAAGGCCTTTCCTTAGGAATCGCCTATGCTAGTCTCTTGTGCTTGATTCTTCTGTCGCTCGGTATAACTACCAGCATGATCTGGCGCAAGACCCCAAAAGAAATATTAACAAAAATGAGTTAAGGAGAAATGACACCTATGTTAGAACTCAAACAAGTATCCTATAGTTACCAAAGCTACCAAGAAGAGATCTTCTCAGACGTGAACTATCAGTTCAAAAATGGGACATTTTACAGCATTATCGGTCAGTCTGGGGCAGGGAAATCGACCCTCCTCTCTCTCTTGGCTGGTCTGGATAATCCCAAGAAGGGGCAGGTTCTCTTTGATGGGGAGGACATCCAGACCAAAGGGTCTAGCTACCACCGCAAGCACCATGTCTCCCTAGTCTTTCAGAATTACAATTTGATTGATTATTTGACGCCACTGGAAAATGTCCGCCTGGTCAACAAACAAGCTGGGAAAGACATTCTCTTGGAGTTGGGGCTGGACGAAACGCAAATCAAGCGCAATGTCCTGCAA
>JAJVUU010000127.1 GCA_021621525.1 Caryophanales bacterium | reverse complement strand
TATTCTATTTCACAGTCCCCTGATGAATCAACTCCAGACACTTGTCCAGATCCACATCTCTCTCGAAATGGCTAGGTGTCCAAGGAATCTCTATATCGGGTAGAACACCTTGATCCGTCATTCCTTTACCTTGATCTACGCATAGACAACGAGAAGTAGGAAACATCAATTGATAATCGCCATAATCAACGGTACAACAATTGGAATAGTCTAAAATTCCGAGAGTCGGTCTACCTACCACCGTTACCTTCTTAAACTGCTTCATCATCTGAACAAAGTTATCGCCAGAAGAACCGCAATAGATATCTGATAAGACAAAGATCCGTTCAGGATAGTGGCCACCTTTAACCTCTGGGAAGAATTCCTCACTTTCTTGCTTATACGGTACATAGCCTTTCCCCCGATGGTGGATCAAATTCTCTTTCATATCTTCAAGTAGCTTAACTGTTTCGGGACTAATTTCTTCCTGTTGCATCCAGTCCTCAAAGTCTTTCAAGCGCAGGTCAACATTGCGCTCTGTGTAGAGAATTTCCATGCCATCATCATCCCAGTCAAGCGAATCATAGCCCTGATCCTTCTCTAAGCCTAGATGTAACAGAGGAAGATATAGAGAATCCGTCCCTCCACTGTTACGTCGAACATCAATGATAAGAAACTTGACTTCCGTCATCATCGGTAAACACTCTTGATATACCCGACTAATGGCTCCTTCATCCATAAAGTTATCCAGACGAAGATAAAGAATCTCATCGTCTAATCGTTTCCAAAAAATCTGATCCTGGATCGGTTCTCGACTGGGTACTACTTTAATGGTCTTTTCTATCCCTTCTCGAAGCAGGGTGACACTCGTTGACTGAGAGACCAAATCTGCCCATTCTCGGTAGTGTCTTTCAGGGGTCTTGCTGATAAAATAGTCTTTATGAAGAGAAGCTATCTGATCCAAGTCACTTCCATCCAGAGCTAGGATCTGATCTCCTACTTGAAGACCAGTATCTTCATTAGCTTCCTCAACATACAATTTCTGTCCATTTATTCTCAAAAGAAACCCTTTTTGACTGGCCTTTTTATCTCGAAAGGAAACATGCCCGATCACCCCAAAACTAGCTAGGTAAGTCTTAACTTGATAGAGAAAGGCATCATCTGTCATATCATCTGTAATGTTTTCTCGAAAAGGCTCTGGATCGCATCCTTTTCGATCCTTGATGGTAGATGAATCATGGGTCATAATAGAGACGACATCTTCAAAAATAGCAGTCTTTTTCATAAAGGATTCCTTCCATTTTTTAGAACCAGTATACCAC
>JAJVUU010000082.1 GCA_021621525.1 Caryophanales bacterium | reverse complement strand
TATAAAAAGAAGGGAATCAATATCATAAATAAATAGTCGGGTAGATCCTATTTTGGATTTTAGTTTGCTTTTGGTGATTGCTTTTGCTTACTTTTGAGTGATTTTTAATTGTTTGCTGTAGTTTAATCTACTTTATTTTCAAAATGAAAAACAACGGGCAATTAAAAAGGCATGATGGTACAATACCAAATGATGTGAAGCGGTTACATTTTCTTATAATGCTGTTCTTGGTTTTATAAGATTTCATGAAAGAGGTATTTCCTATGATATCGATTCATCATTTTATGGTAGAGGGACTTGAAAAAGGCTGTGTCACGGACGAGAGACATCCTCGGTTCACTTTCTTTTATGAGAGTGATGACGAATCTAGTATCGACCATGCTCTTTTTACCTTGTCAAACGGCTATGTTAAGGAGCTGAAGGATGAGGTTTCCCTGGTGTATGACGGAACGGAACTGACACCGGATACGGAATACGAGGCAACCCTTCATTGCTTTTCCAGTAATGGAACGGAAGCTGAGAAGAAGATTGTCTTCACTACCGGAAAGATGTCTTCTCCATGGAAGGCTTCGTGGATCACGGATTCCCAATACCATTTCACGGAAAAGAAGACTTCTCCGAAGGTCATGACTTTCCGAAGAAAGTTTTCTTTGGACAAGAGACTTGTTTCTGCCAGGATCTTTGCCACGGCTCTTGGCGTCTATCGCATCGATCTCAATGGAAAGAAGGTCGGTGACGCCTTCCTCAAACCTGGCTTTACATCCTATGAGAGCAATCTGATGTATCAAAGCTATGATGTCAGTGATTTGCTTTCGGATGGAGAGAACGAACTCATTGTCAACGTTGCCGGCGGATGGGCTGTCGGAAGCTTCATCTATACCAGGGTGAACAGAGTGTATGGAGATAGACAAGCTCTTCTTCTTGAACTTGAAATCACCTATGAAGACGGAAGCAAGGAGATGATCTGCAGTGACGAATCCTTTGACGTCTGTATGGATGGACCTTATAAAACAGCCGAGCTATATGACGGCGAAGAATTCGATGCCACGGTTTCCTATGATTCGTTGAAGTATCATAAGGCCGAAAAGGAGAATCTCAGGATCCATCCTTCCATCATCGCCGATTATTCTTCCGATATCGTCATCGACAGGGAGATGAAGCCTTGTGACATAGTGGAAATCAACGGAAAATACCGTTACGATTTCAAGCAGAACATCGCCGGCATCATTCATCTTCATATCAAGAAGGCCAAAAAAGGCCAGAAGATTGTTGTCAGGCATGCCGAAGTCCTTCTTAAGAACGGAGAGCTTGACCTCTCTCTTCTCAGGACGGCCAAGGCTTCCTTGGCTTATACCTGCGTGGAGGGAGAACAGGACTATACGCCTGAGTTCACCTATATGGGATTCCGTTATATCACCATCGAAGGAATCAAGCCGGAAGATGTCGATGTCATCTGCTATCATCTGACCAGCAAGATTGAGGAAACCGGAACATTCTCCTGCTCCAATGAGATGCTCAACCAGCTTGACAGCAACATCCATTGGTCAGCCAGGAACAATTTCGAAGACATCCCTACCGACTGTCCGCAGAGAGACGAGCGTATGGGATGGACGGGTGATATCTCCATCTTTGCTCCGACGGCTTCCTATGATTTCCAGATCCATCGCTTCTTGAAGAAGTGGCTGAAGGATGTCAAAGCAGAACAGTTCAGAGGCGGAGGAATTCCGAATACCGTTCCTGCCAATGGATTCGGTTTTCCTTTTACGATGCCGAACATGGCCATCGACTTCTGGAGCGATTGCGTCATCACTGTCCCTTATACGCTTTATCTGGCCTTCGGTGACAAGGAAATCCTTGCTTCCATGTATGAGAACATGAAGCGTTATGTCAAGGCACAGAAATTCTGGTCCAACATCTGGGGAATCGGAAAGTACCGTTACATCTGGCATACACCTTTCTTCTTCCATTTCGGAGACTGGGTTGCACCGGATGACGACAGGATGACCGCCTGGCAGAAAAGATCCAAGTATACGGCCACTGCTTCCTTCAAACACTGTGCATCCATGCTTTCTGAGATTGCCTCAATCCTTGGAAAGAAGGATGATGCTCTCTATTATGACAATCTTTCCAAGAAGGTAGCCAAGGCCTATACCTCCGTCTTCATGAAGGAAGGAAAGCTGAAGAAGAAGGAATTCCAGACCGGATATGTCCTTCCTCTTGCCTTTGACATGCTTGAAGGAAAAGAGAAGGAAAATGCTTTGAAGAACCTTGTCAGCATGATTGAAAAGAATGATTACTGCATCGGTACCGGATTTCCGGGAACACCATATATCCTCTTTGTCCTGGCTGACAACGGATATGCGGACGTTGCCTATAAGATGCTTCTTAACACCAAGGCTCCTTCATGGCTTTACAACGTCTCTGTCGGTGGCACGACCATCTGGGAGAAATTCGACGGCATGCTACCCGATGGTACCTGCAGGCCATCCAAGGATGGGACGGGGAATATGGTCTCCTTTGATCACTATGCTTCCGGAAGCGTCGGAGAGTTCCTCTATACGAGGCTTGCCGGTCTTAGAATCCTAAAACCGGGATACCGCCGTTTTGAAGTGAAGCCTGTCCTTTGCAAGGACATTCCGTCCTGCAGCACTTCCACTTTGACTCCCTATGGTTGGATTCGTCTTTCCTATGAGAAGAAGGGAGATGAATTCCATCTTCATGTCGAGGTTCCGATGTCTGCATCCTGCCATGTCGTCCTTCCGGATGGAAAGGAACAGGAGGTCGGGTACGGGAAATATGACTTTGCCATAAATTGTGCCAATTTGTAATGGTGGCTTGCTTTTTTGATCACTACTGGATTCTGTGATGATGCAGAGTCCATTTTTTATTCATAGTTTTTTTACTGAGTCGTCATTTTGAAACCCCATTCAAAATTGCAGATGTTATTTTAGAACATATTTGAATTTGTTTGATAATGCTCATTTGTGATTGATTGTTGTTAAAAACAAGCTTGATTTTCAACGTTTTTATCTATGTAACCGCAAACATTGATTAAATCAATCAAAATTTATAAGATAAAGGTGGTTCAAAGCTAGCATTTGTTCTTATGGTATTATTGACGAAAACGAGTGTGGAATAAAGCGCTTTAGATATTGAGGCCATCGGCTTTTGTGGTTTTATCGGGTTTATTCTACAAAATGCAATCAGTTTATGAAAACTTCAGGAGGTTAAATTGATGAAGCAAAAATCGCTTAGACATGTCATGCGTGGTACTGTTGCCACTACTGCCTCTCTCCTTGCCATGACGGCGGCTGGTTATTCCGTTGCAAAATCGCCGCTTGCTGTTGGCTGGATGGACGGATGGTTCAATGCCGATCGTACGGAGTATAAGGACTGGGATGAAATAGTCCCTGGCTATACGATTCCAGGTTCTTTTGAAGGGTATTCTTATAAAAAAGGAACCTCTTATCAGACTCAGGACAAAACGATTCAGGAATATGCTCAAAGGCTGAAAAATCATGCTATTAAGCAAGGTGAGGAAGGCTTTGCTTTGCTGAAGAATGATAATCAGGCTTTGCCTTTGAACAAGTCTGATTCTGGAAAGAAAATAGCTCTCTTTGGTTGGAATGCTTTCAATATGCCTTCCAGTCATACTGGAGTTGTTGCTGGCAATATCACTGGTGATGTTGCCGGATGGGGAGGAGTCAAGCATTACGAAGCTTATTTCGAACAGACTACGCTTCATGATGCGTTTGAAAATATCGATGGGATTTCGGTCAATGATACTGTCAAATCTGAACATTTTACTGGCAAAATGACAGGCCCTACCAATGGTGGAGGCTTTGGCGGTAATCAAAATCCGTGGTCTGAAATCAATTATGAGATTCCCGAAAAGGCGCCGACTGATGAGAATGTTGGAAGCTGGAACATCGATAAGACCAATACGACTGCCATTGTTGCTCTTGGACGTGGTGGCGGTGAAGGAAACAACTATAAAGTTGATTCTGCAACCGGAGCTGAAGATCCGCTTGCTCTTTCTACTGATGAATTGAAGATTGTCAAACTCGCCAAGGAAAAATGTTCCAAGGTTGTGGTTCTTATTGTTTCTGCAAATGCTATGGAACTTGGTCCGCTTGTCCAAAAAGGCGGAGAATATGAAGTCGATGCCATTGGTTTCTGTGGAATTCCAAACGATTGGCAGTATCAAGGTATTGCCAATGTCATTGCTGGTAAAGCCAATGCTACTGGTGGTTTGACTGATACTTACGTCTACGATAACAGCTATACGCCTGCCTCCATCAATATGGGCGAACAGCATTATGCTGATACAGATACCATTCTGAATTTCACCGATCCTCTTGGTAGAGGAATTGACAAAGTCGGAAATGGTGGTTATTATGCAGACCATTATATCGTAGAAGCTGAAGGCATCTATGTTGGTTACAAATATTATGAGACTCGTTACTATGATTCCAAAGCTAACCCGGAATCTTCGAAGGCTACTTCTACAGTAGGTTCTTCTAAGAAAGGAAGCAATTGGAATTATTCTGATGAAGTCGTCTTTTCCTTCGGACATGGTCTTTCTTATGTTCCGTATTCTCAGACGATTGACAGTATCGATGTCGATTTAAGTGAGAACGGCAAGACTATAGCAAGAATTTCAGTTAAGAATGAAGGTACAGAAGATGCTGATTTCACTGCACAGCTTTATGTCAGTAAACCATATACGGATTATGACAAAGAGCATAAAGTTGAAAAATCTGCTGTTGATTTCCTCAATTCCAAGAGGGTCCATGTCGAAGCCGGTAAGACGAAGGAAGTTACTATCTCTCTTCCTACAAGATATTTGGCAAGCTGGGACTCTTCCGCTTTGAACAATAAGGGTGCTTATATCCTTGATGATGGTGATTATTATTTCACCGCTGCAGCAGGTGCTCATGAGGCTGTCAACAACGTTCTTGCCAAGCAGGGACATAATACTGATGAAACAACAACTTCCAATGAATGTGCGACTTGGAAACTTGATTCATTCAACAACACTGCTTTTGCCAACTCCAATGGTGTCGAAGTAAAGAACCAGCTTCAGAATTCTGATATCAATTACTATCTCGGAGATGATACGGTCACTTATCTTTCTCGTCAGGATTGGGCTGGAACGTTCCCTAAGAACTATACTAGCTATACCAACAATAGTGGTATTCAAAGCGAGGCACCATTCACTATCAAGGGTGCCAAGAGGGAGACAGAATGGCTGACTGAACTTATCAGTGCTCAGTATAAAATCACGCCTTCTGCCGATGAATCTAAGTGGGCCAGTCTCAAAGGCACTATGCCAGCCGGCTTAAAGGAAGGTCAGACGGTCTATCAGTGGATTCAGTCTTTGGCTGTTTCTGATCCGGAAGCTTTCTCTAACATTCATTCCGAACAATGGCAGGCTGTTGCTGCTGCTATCGATCTTCCGGAAGCTGCCGCCAGTCAGTTCCAGTCTGGTGGTTCTTCCAGAACGTTTACTGCTATCGGAAACCCGGTAAGCAAACAATCTGAGAGTGTTGCCGGTTATTCTCAACGTATCAAGTGCGAGAAGACTGAAGGAGATGGAAAAACTTTAGCTCTTAATGTTGCATCAAATACCTTACTTGGCTCCAGTTTTGATCCCGAATTGGCTCATGAGTGGGGTGTTGTCGAAGGTGAAGGTGGACTTTGGTTGCAAAAGGTCAATAACGCTCCTGCTATCACTGTCTGGGGTGCTGGCTTGACTTTGCATAGACATGCTTACAATGGCCGTAATTCCGAATATATGTCTGAAGATCCGATGCTTAGCAATCGTATCGTATGCTGAATTTCAATCACGCCTTTTGAAACCACTCCATTTTGTCTATCCTATTGCCATTCCAGGAGGACAGACAACATGGAAGAAGAAAACAAATCGACAAGATGCCACAGACCAAGGACATATAGGGAAGACTTCAAGAAGTCCGTTGTGGAAGACTATGAGGCAAGAATCGGGGAATATGCATCGACAAGTGCTTATGCACGTGAAAAGGGCATCCCTGACAACACCCTGTTCGGCTGGCTGAAGAAATACGGAAGCGGACAGCGTTCCGTCGTACCTGAAAGGATGGCCATAAGACAGAACCTGAGGTCTGCAAAGAAGATCAGGGCAGAGACCTGCAGGATATCGGTCGGCGGAGTATCCATCGAAGGAGAGGCAGGCTCCCTGGCCGCCGTCATAGGAGCGATGTCCCATGCTGACGATTGAAAAGGCCGAGGAGATATATCTCTATCCGGGAACGACGGACATGAGGTATGGCATCCAGGGCCTGTTCGTCCTGGCAGGCAGTCCAAAGGAGAACACCATCCATCTCTTCTGCTCCGCCAACAGGAAGACGATCAAGATGCTGTGCGCCGAGGAGGGGTGCATATACCTTCTCACGAAGAAACTCACATACGGAAGGTTCCAGTGGCCCGAGAAGGGTAAGACGTCGCTGATCGACTATGGCCAGCTCGCTTCCATACTTGATGGCATGTCGGTCGTGAAGAAGATAGAGAACGGAGGAACCATTACGCAGAGGCTGTTCTGACGGAATCATACGAAAAGTGCCGAAAAATCGGCACTTTT
>JAJVUU010000081.1 GCA_021621525.1 Caryophanales bacterium | reverse complement strand
AAAAGGAACCCCGGAAAACGTCTCCGGAGACCCTGAGCGCGTGAGTAATGACTAACTTTTCTTCTTGTTGTTCAAAATTGAGCCGTTCAAGCTTATAATATCGATGTATGAACCAACAAGCCGTATCCAGACGCAGTGAGATTCTTGATATTTTTCTCTTCTTCGTCCTTTCAGCCTTCACTGCCATCTTTGCTGTTTCGGGGTATTTCAAAAGCAGTCCGTTCCCAGAACAGTTTTCCTTCCTTTGTCAGCATTTCCGTGGCATTCTGAACCTTCTGATGGTGGTTTGCCTTTTGATATATGTCTTTCTCTTTCTTTTCTTTATACAAAGAAGGTACCTGAAAACCGAAAAAAGGATCAGCCCATGGCTGATTTCCATATTTCTTCTCTTTGTCATTCTGAGAGGCTTTACTGACTTTTCTTCCCCTTATGAACCTTTTGTGGAGACCTTTGTCTATCCTTCCACCCATCAGATATATAATATCGCATATCAAGGAATCACCTTTTCTGATCGGATCGTCAATTTTCTTTGCGAAGTGGGCATCCTCAGCTTCTTTCTTCTCCCGTTCACTTATTTAGGAGACTTGAAGAAAAACTATCTTGCCGGATTCTTTATCGGTATGCTTTTCTGTTTGGTTCTTTTTTGCCTTGTCTGCAACATCTACTCTTATATCACCGAAGGGAAGAAAATCATCTTCAACATCAAAATGATGTTCTTCAAAGAAAGCGGAGACTTCTATTACATTTCAAGCTTCACCAGCCATAAAAACGTATATGGTTTTTTTCTTTGGATAGGAACGCTAGCATTGCTTCTTCTCTCCATACTTCAGGAGAAATACATGGGATTGAATTTGGCCTTGATGGTGTATTTTCTTATTTCAGCCATCGTCATCAAAAGCAGGTTTCCCATCGGTCTAATCACCCTCACCATTCTTTTCTACCTTCTCTATACAGCCATCGCCTTCCACAAAAAGAACAGAAGCTTCTCCGTCTTTTCCTATTCCGTCTTAGGTATGCTATCATTGTTCCTTATCATCATTTTCACCTTTGGAAAAGATACGTCGCTATGTCAAAAAGTCCGTTTTCTCATCACAGATTTCACCAACCTGAGAACCATTTTTTCTAGAAAAGAACTCACTATGAGAGCACTTTCCTTGATAAATTCACCATTCCATCTATTCTTCGGATATGGAAAAGAACAATATATATATTTCTTCGATCGGATGGGAGTAGCCATCATGTCCCAGGATATCGTTGATCTGTCCCATAATGCTTTCTTAGACATCATTGTAAGCTATGGAATCACCGGTTTTCTGCCCATCCTTTTCATCAATGTCAGTCTTGTCCTAAAAAATATACTGCTCATTACAAGAAGAAATTGGCATGGAATCATCTATATCTTCTTCTTTTTGACAATCACTATATATGGTTTCGTAGAATCAAGAGCGTTGCTGGGTGTGGAAGGGTCCGGTTTCTTCTTCCTTCTCATTTACCTTGTTCCTGTTTTTATTGATGCTTCCTGTCTATCAGGAAACAGTTGTTTCGACATCTATCATTCCCTGGCCATGAAGAAGGTTCTGACTAAGAAGCTTGGATAGATTCCCATCAATACTTTGTCTTTCTTTTTTGTTATACTTATACGCATATAAATAGGTCTCGATTATGAAAAGAATAGCTGTACTTGTATTTTTATTTAATGGAAAAAACTACATTCCTCTGATTGAGCAGGAATATCGCAACCAAATCATCGATGACTGCCAACTTTCACTGAAATTCATATTGACAGATACTTCCGATGGTTCAAAAGAGTATCTGAAAGAACATAGCCTTGATTTTGCTTTGGTTTCGCAAAAAGATTTTAATCATGCAGTCACAAGGGAAAAATATATTTTGGAAAGCAATGCTGATATCGTCATTCTCCTCACCCAGGACTGCCGATTGGTCAACAATGACACCTATCAAAAACTTTCCGATGCCATACAAGGAAACGTCAAATTCGCATATCTGCGTCAGGTCAACAACAATCGGTCGGTGGAACGATACACAAGGATGTTCAACTACCCCCAAAAAAGTCGAATCAAATCCAAAAAAGACATCAAAGAACTTGGACTCAACACTTTTTTTGCAAGCGATGCCTGTTCTGCCATAGATGTGGCTTTTTTCTGCTCTATCGGAGGATATGGAAAATCGCTGCCTACCAACGAAGACATGTATTATGCATATAAAGTCATATCGAACAACATGGAGGTTGCCTACGTTGCCGAAACTTATGTGATACATTCTCACAAATTCACTTTGAAGCAGACGGAAGACCGCTATTTCCTTTTCGGCGAATTCTTAGGAATGTGCCCTGAATTTGATTCCTATTCTGCGACAGATTCCGGACTAAAGCTTGCATTCAAAGTCATATTGAGAATACTTCTCGAGTTCAACATTCCTGCACTCTTTTCGTTTATTCCAAACATGCTCGCCAGACTTAAAGGAAAAAAGCGTGGTTTTCAAAAAGGCTTATCAGAAAGGAAAAACAATCCATGAAAGGTATCATTTTGGCAGGTGGCAGTGGAACTAGGCTTTATCCACTGACACTGGTCACATCGAAGCAGTTATTGCCGGTTTATGATAAGCCTATGATCTATTATCCGTTGAGTGTTCTGATGCTGGCCGGTATCAAGGACATCCTGATCATTTCTACTCCGACGGATTTACCAAGGTTTGAGGAACTGTTGAAGGATGGTTCTTCCTTTGGCATCCATCTATCCTATAAGGTACAGCCAAGTCCGGACGGACTTGCCCAGGCTTTTATCTTGGGAGAAGATTTCATCGGAGATGATAGCTGCTGCATGGTCTTGGGAGACAACATCTTCTATGGTGCAGGACTGGGAAAACATCTTCTAAATTCTGTGGATAGAGCAGAAAAAGGTATTGCAACCTTATTTGGATACTATGTCAACGATCCCGAAAGATTTGGTGTCGTTGAATTCGACAAGGACAACAATGCCATCTCCATCGAAGAGAAGCCTAAGGATCCAAAATCAAACTATGCCGTCACTGGATTATATTTCTATCCTAAGGGTGTATCCGAGCTTGCAAAGCAAGTCAAGCCATCTGCAAGAGGAGAACTTGAGATTACCTCATTAAATAATATGTATCTTGAAAAGGGACAGGTACATGTATCTCTTCTAGGAAGAGGATATGCATGGCTGGATACCGGAACGATGGAATCCCTTCTTGATGCATCTTTGTTTGTGAAGACGGTGGAGGAACATCAGGGACTCAAGATATGCTGTCCTGAAGAGGTCGCCTATAAGAACGGATGGATTTCAAGAGAGAAGCTTCTTGAAATCGGAGAATCCATGAAGAAGAACGAATACGGACAGCACCTTATCCATGTTGCACAGGGGAAGGTAAAGTACTAGAGGATTTACTATATGCCATTCACATTTCATAAGACGGAGATAGAAGGAGTCTATGTCATCGAACCGAAATGCTTCGGAGATGACAGGGGCTACTTTATGGAAACCTATCAGAAGGATGCTTTTAAAGAAGCAGGACTTGACTATGACTTTGTTCAGTCCAACCAGAGCAAGTCCCATAAGGGTGTCTTGCGCGGACTTCACTTCCAGACAAGGAAGCCTCAGGCAAAGTTGGTCAGGGTAGTCGAAGGGGAAGTCTATGATGTTGCTGTCGATCTGAGGAAGGATTCATCTACCTATGGGAAGTATGTAGGTGTCATTCTTTCTTCCGAGAAGCATAATATGTTTATGATTCCTAAAGGTTTTGCCCATGGATTTGTCGTTTTAAGTGACACTGCCGTCTTTGAATATCAGGTGGATGATGTCTATGATCCAGGCTTTGAAGGCGGAATCATGTATGACGATTCTGAAGTCAATATCAAGTGGCCTTATCATGGTGGGCTTGATTTGTCAGACAAGGATAGGAAGCATCCTTCTTTGAAGGAGGCCAAAATCGAGTTTGGCATGAAGGAAGGGAAGATGCAGGTTTTATGATTGCCAAAGATTCCAGAATCCTTGTCACCGGCTATAAGGGGCAGCTTGGCTATGACTGTGTAAGAGAGCTTAAGGAGAGAGGATATCAGAATGTCCTAGGTATCGATAAGGATGAACTTGATATCACGGATGAAGGAAAGGTCCATGATTTTATCTTGGGTTATAAGCCTGATGTCGTGATGCACAATGCTGCATGGACTGCCGTGGACAAGGCTGAAGAGATGCCGGATGCCGTCTACAAGGTCAATGCATTGGGTCCGAAGTATATCGCAGAGGCATGTAAGGAAGCGGGTGCCTTGATGTTCTATATCTCGACAGACTATGTCTTTGACGGAAAAGGAGAGAAGCCTTTCGAAGCCGATTCCCCGAAGGATGGCCTGTCCGTCTATGGGAAGACAAAGAGTCAGGGAGAGGACTTTGTTACATCTGTTCTGGATAAGTATTTCATCATCCGTATCTCCTGGGTATTCGGAATCAACGGGCACAACTTCATAAAGACGATGCTGAAGTTATCGGATACCCATAAGGAACTCAGTGTCGTCGACGATCAGATAGGTTCTCCTACCTATACCTATGACTTATCCAAGCTGATGTGTGATATGATGGTCACAGAGAAATATGGTATCTACCATGCGACCAATGAAGGATATTGTTCCTGGGCTGAGTTTGCCAAGTATATATTCGAGGTTGCTAAGAAGGATGTCATCGTCCATCCTGTAAGTACCATTGAATATAAGAGGCTTGTTCCAAACCAGGCAGACAGACCTCTCAACAGCAGGATGTCAAAGACGTCCATGGACAAGGCAGGCTTTGCAAGGCTTCCTTCATGGAAGGATGCGGTAAGAAGATACATCGAAGAACTGGACAAGGAGATGAAATGATATGGCTACATTCCTAGTTACCGGCGGAGCCGGATTCATCGGAGGAAACTTCCTCCTTACCATGGTAGACAGATATCCTAGCGATAGATATGTCTGCCTTGATACCCTTACCTATGCAGGAAACATGGAGACGCTTTCTTCCATCATGGATAGGAAGAACTTCAGGTTTGTCCATGGCAACATCTGTGACAGGGATTTGGTGTTCAGTCTTTTTGAAGAAGAACACTTTGACTATGTCATCAACTTTGCTGCCGAGAGCCATGTGGATAGAAGCATCGAGAATCCTGGGATATTCCTGACGACGAATATCTTAGGCACACAGACTTTGATGGATGCCTGCAGGAAATATGGTATCAGGAGATACCATCAGGTATCCACGGATGAAGTATATGGAGACCTTCCTCTTGATAGGACAGATCTATTCTTTACGGAGAACACACCAATCCATGCTTCTTCTCCGTATTCCGCAAGCAAGGCAAGTGCCGATCTTCTTGTCATGGCCTATCATAGGACGTTTGGTCTTCCCTGTACGATTTCAAGATGCTCCAACAACTATGGTCCGTATCAGTTCCCTGAGAAGCTGATTCCTCTCATCATCCAGAAGGCTATGAGAAATGAATCCCTTCCTATCTATGGAAAGGGAGAGAATGTCCGTGACTGGCTTTATGTCGGTGATCATAACAATGCCATCGACCTGATTGTAAGGACAGGAAAGGACGGAGAGGTCTATAACATCGGCGGACATAACGAAAGGACGAACCTTCAGGTTGTAAAGACGATTCTGAAGGTATTAGGTAAACCGGAATCTTTGATCACCTATGTCAAGGATAGACCCGGACATGATTTGCGTTATGCCATGGATCCTACCAAGATCGAAAAGGAGCTTGGATGGAAGCCTACCTATAACTTCGAGACAGGCATCGTTCCGACCATCGAATGGAACCTGAAGAACCAGGAATGGCTTAGGAACGTAGAGAGTGGTGAATACATGAAGTGGATGGAGAGGTACTCGTCTCTTTCTAAGATGGTTAAATGATATATGATTTATGCTCTTTTTGTCGTATACGAAAATAAACTGAAGGGAAATTCTTTATTTTCATTTGATAATTCAAAGGTTACTTTTGTCATTTTCGACAATTCCACCACAAAAGACTGTCAAAAGTTCAACAAAGAATTCTGCCAAAACAAACATATTGTCTATATTTCTTTTGGATGTAACAAAGGGCTTTCCTTTGCATATAACTACGTCATTCAAAATTATCTAACGGAAACAGATTACATTTTGTTCTTAGATGACGATACGAATATCAGTCAGGAATATCTATCTTTGATTTCACACAGAATCCAAGCTTCCTCTTCTCTTGTGTTTTCTCCAATCAATATCAACATAAAGACACGCCAGATAGATTCCCCAAAGAAAATGTTTTTTCATTTTCTTTTGAAATCAACGATGGTCGAACCTAAAGACAAGGAAGTCGGTCTATTCAATTCCATCAATAATGGCACCCTTGTTGCTAAAAAAGCATTTGACATAACCGGTCTTTTTGATCCAGACATTTTTGTCTACTTCGTTGACAGCTATCTGTATTTCAACCTTTTTCTTCACAATATCAAAACAGAAATCATTGATTATAAAAATCAATGTGATTTTTCTATTCAAACCAAAGATAGCAAGAAAATCAAAAAACGAATTCAACTTATGAAAACAGATGGCTAAGTCTTTTATCGAAAAATATACCAGAAACTCGGGCATCCGAAAAGG
>JAJVUU010000126.1 GCA_021621525.1 Caryophanales bacterium | reverse complement strand
CAATGTCATTAACTTAAGGCATTGACTACGGAGAAGCCAGATCGCGGCAGCTCAGGAATGGGCTGCCGTTTTCGAATTCCTTCCACATGAAAACCGTGCCTGTTTTTCGGTTTTATCACTACATCTGTCTATCTCTTATAGGTATCGGATTTGGCGGTTCCGAGTGTTACCCTGCCTCCTGACTTTCGGTCGGGACGTATCGGAACCAGTCTTTTGGCCATTCCTTCCATCAATTGTGCTAGAATCTTATCGAAGCCTGTAGCTTCCTTTGCCAGCTCGTCAAGAATGTGACTTTTCCTGAGTGTTCTTGCCGCGCTGGCATAGTTTATTTTCATCCTGTGTTTGTATTTCTTCCATTTCATATCATATGACGCTTCCCATATCGTCATCAGGGTCAGGACATGCATCAGCTCCGCCGAATAGATGTCCTGCATGACGGACCTTAGCCTTCTTCCCGTGAACGCATCGATCATATGCCTCTGCTTGCAGTGACGGTAATCCGTCTCCACCGTCCATCTCAGCCGATATATTTCCTTCAGCTGTTCCAGAGACATCCTGTCCGACATCAGATTCGTGACCAGTGTTTCCACGGTTCCGTCTCCGACCTCGAACCTTACCATCCTCAGATGCATCGGCTTTCCCAGAAGCTTCATCCGGAATCCGATGTCATTCCTGTATTTATTGGTATTGGCCGTGCCGAAGGCCCTGTCGTATTCGATGTCGCCGGTCTTCTCCCCGAGAAGACCCTGTCCGTCTTTGTAGAAGCCTGACGGCAGACGGATGACGAAGAACTCCCCGCCTTCCATGATCTCGGAAATCAGCCTGGAACTGGCGTATCCTCTGTCGAACACGTATATTTTGGGACTTCTGTCCATGTTTCTTATGGCCCGTACGTTGCAGAGGGCCATCGCTTTTTCGTTTCCGCGGCTGTTTATCTGGAAATCCAGGACCAGCCCGTTCTCTATGTCATATGCCTCCTGGACCTCAAGCATGTAAACGGTGCTGTCTTTGTTCTTTCCGTGGTACAGACATTCCCTGTGGTCGATCGTCCGCGGCAGTCTGAGCTTGGAACCGTCGATGGCGATGAGCCTGTATCCTCCGAATCCGCTCATCATCAGGCGGTTCCTTTTCTCGAACGACTGAATGGTGCTCTTCAAAAGCGATGACAGGAATCGGAGACTTATCTTCCGTCTCGCCCTGAACATGGCAACGTCGCTCACCTTCGGCATGCCTGTCCGTGCGGACAGGTCGAGGATTTCGGATTCCATGGACTGACGTTCGCTCGTGAGAATCTGGAGGACCGCATTGACCGG
>JAJVUU010000010.1 GCA_021621525.1 Caryophanales bacterium | reverse complement strand
GTTTTTAACTTTTAAAGATAGGGAGGTAATCCAAAAGAGTTGCTTCCTTTTCTTTTGCCGTCATGACAGACTTTTCCGGTAATATCATATTTTCAGTTTGATTTTGTGAAGACGGATGTAAATGATATGTTTCTGTGGATAACAGGTGACAAGGCTGATGCTAAGTCTGTGACATGGAATGTATATTCCTATTGAAACGAAAAAGGAACGCTTAGAAAAAACGACTTGATTATGAAAAAGCTCAATATTTCTTTCAGCTAGGTGACACATAAATGCAAAGGAAGAATACGCATCGTAAACTGCTATATGATAAAGAATGATAAATGCGGTCTCGATTTGAATTGACAATTCAAGCATCTTGAATATGAATTGTTTCAATGGCCATGTCTTTTAGGACAAACCCTTAAAATATAACTTCCATGAAACCTTTATAATTGATAAAATAAAATTTGTTGTCTTGGAGGTGTCGCTATGGGAGAATCACAGAATGACTTTGAAAAAGAAAGCATCGGAAAGCTTCTTTTGAAGTTTTCGGTTCCATGTGTTTTGTCGTTGCTCATTTCTTCCTTATATAATATCGTCGACCAGATTTTTGTCGGCAATTCTTCTTTGGGATATCTTGGAAATGCGGCGACCGGCGTCGTCTTTCCCATCGTCGTCGTCACCCAGGCTTTTGCCTGGGGCTTTGGTGATGGCTGTGCCGCCTATCTTAGCATCTGCCAGGGAAGGCAGGAGAAAGACAAGGCAAAGCATGCCATCGGTACAGGAATCACTTTGACTCTGATATCCTCCATACTGATCATCATCTTCAGCTTGATTTTTGGAAAACAGATCCTCACCTTCTGTGGAGCCAGTCAGAATACCTTGGATATGGCTTATTCCTATTTGTTCATCCTGGCCTGGTTTTTCCCGTGCTTCATGCTTCAGAACATGCTCAACGGTATCATCAGAAGTGATGGTTCTCCTCTATATGCGATGCTTTCCACCGGTGTCGGAGCCATCATCAACATCTGTCTGGATCCTCTTTTTATCTATGTCTTTGACTGGGGAATCGAAGGTGCTGGCTGGGCTACCATCATCGGCCAGGTGGTTTCTTTTCTGATCGGTGCCGTCTATTTCTTCCGCTCCAAGACGTTCCGCCTTGATTTGAAATCCTTTGTTCCGAATCTAAAGGTCTATAAGGAGCCTTTCTTCCTTGGCATCAGTTCCTTCATCACGCAGATTTCCATCGTCGTCATCAGCCTTGTCGGAAACTATGCCCTGGTAAAATATGGAAACCTATCCAAATATGGTCAGGATATTCCGATTTCGACGACTTCCATCGAGAACAGGGTCTTCACCGTCGTCCTGAACCTTGTCGTAGGCATCGTCTTGGGAGGACAGCCGATCATCGGATACAACATGGGCTGCAAGCGTATCGACAGGGTTAAGAGAACCTATTATCTGATCCTTGTCTGTACGTTGGTCATCGGCATTGTCTTCACTTTGATTTTTGAACTTTGGCCGGAAGTGCTCCTTGCCATCTTCGGATCGACGGACAATGAATTGTATATGGAATACGGAAAGCTTGCCTTCCGTCTCTTCTTATGCACGACCGTCCTAACATGTTTCATCAAGATGTCTTCCATCTTCTTCCAGTCCTGCGGAAAACCTCTTGAGGCAACCATTGCTTCCCTGTGCCGTGACATCCTCTTCTTCTGTCCCAGCGTCCTCATCATCCCGATGATCATGGAAGCCAATGAGCCGGGAACGGGTGTCGTCGGAGTATTGTATGCACCGATGTTCTCCGATACCCTTGCCTTCCTGATTGCATTGTTCTTCACCATACGCCTTTTCAGGCAGTTCAAAAGGATGGAGAACGCAGGATAAGCATATCTTCACATTTCCGTTCCTGTCCCCTTTATAATAAAGATAAGGAGGAAAGTTTCATGAACGAAAAACTTATCAGATTGCTTCAGGCCCAGATCAACTGGGAACTCTATTCTGCCTATGCCTATTATGCTGTCAGCGAATTTTATCGCAGGAAAGGACTCAACGGATTCCATGGCTTCTTTACAGCTCAGGCCAAAGAGGAAGTCGGACATGCAGAGAAGATATCGGAATACCTTGCCGACCATGACATCGAGGCTGCTCTTTCTGACATCAAGGTCCTTGATAAGAAGTTTGCATCCCTTCGTGACCCTCTTGTCTTCTTCGTCGAACACGAAAAGGAAGTCACATCTTTGATCCATACCCTTTATCGCGAAGCAAGAGAAGAAGACGATCTTGAAACGATGGAATTCTTGCGTTGGTACATCAGCGAACAGACGGAAGAAGAGAAGAATGCCAAAGAGCTTCTTGAAAAATATGATCTCTTTGCCAAGGATGATTCGCTTGCCCTGTATCAGTTGGACAAAGATCTCTCTAAATAAAAAACGACCTTCCCGGTTTTCTGGGAAGGTCATTTTCATCAGGAGTTGAGTGAGGAGTAGAATGTGTCCAGCAGCTTCTTTTGATATGTGCTGTCGAACTTGCCGGAGAGCAGATTTTTGAGTCCTTCCTTTTCGAAGGATTCCCAGGATTCGACTTCATGCTTTGGAATGATGGGGAAGAACCAGACTCCGTTCTTCTTTGCTGCATCATAATCCCCGATGGCATCCCCTAGCATGATGACGTTCTTTTTGGCGTAGCCACTTTCCAGTGCCTGGGAGATGATGGAAGCCTTGTTTCCGATGTCCTGACATCCGACGAAGGCGAAGCATTTCATCAGGTCGAGCCTTGTCCATTCTTCTTTGACGGCTTCCTTGTTGGCACTGGATACACCGATGAGGTCGGCAAACATCATGGCATATTCCAGGACGTCCTTCACACCGTCAAAAGGTTTAGACGGAGGAAGCAAAGATATTGTCTCGTTGACGAGCTTTGACCAGTCGATGGCTTTTTCAAAGAGGGATGTATCTTTTGCTTTTTCCATATATTTCTTGATGGAGGCTACGGAAAACTCCTTTGTTGTCATAACCCAGTCTTTGAAATCCTGGATGCCATCAAAGTGCACGCCATAGTTTTCTTCCATGAAGCAGCAGATATCATAGAAACCTTGGAATCTATTGATACCCCTGGTCTTCTCGTAGAGGTTGATCTCAAGCCAACGCTTCAATATGGCATCCTGATGCTCATGGATCCCAAGCGCTTCGATAAGTGCGGGACCGAAGCATTTCTCATGCTTGACGGTCATGGTGTCCATGACGGTGCCGTCGGAGTCGATGCATATCAGATAGTCTTTCTTTTTTGTAAAATCGAGCATATTTCATTACCTCGGAAAGTCTTTCTTCGGTTTGGATTATAGACATGAGGGGATGATAAAGCAACGAAAAAAGCAAAAAAAGGCATTTTTTACAGATGCGCTCATTTTTTCGAAGGAAAGGTTTGAGATAAAACCTTTTCTTTTGAAAAAGTACTTCTGGCAATGATAATAATGAAAAATATCAGGGCAAAGTTTGCAATTTATGATTGTTGTATACAAGCTTATAAACCATTGAAAATGTAATAAAAGCTCATTTTCTTGACATTGAAAAAAGTGGACTTGTTCGATTACTTTTTAAAATGTCAAAAAAGTGTAGTCTTCTCGTCTCTTACTTGCATTTGAAAAGGCTTTCACTCCTGATAAAATTCAGGCGTAGGGAGGAGATATGATGAAAGAACCTATTTTTAAGGCGACACATATCGTCAAGCAGTTCGGCCCGACCATTGCTTTGAATGATGTCGACATTGAGATCTATCCTGGCGAAATCCGTGGCTTTATCGGTGAGAACGGATCCGGAAAATCTACGATGTCACAGATTATGACGGGTATTTATGAAAAAACGAGTGGATCTATGGAATACCATGGCAAACCATGGGAACCGAAATCCATGATCGAAGCACTCAACGGCGGCATCGGAATCATCGTCCAGGAGAACGGAACGATTTCCGAGATTTCGGTTGCCGAGAACATCTATCTCGGAGAGCTTTCCAGATTCTCTGGAAGAAATTACTTCGAAGACCTCAAGGTGGAAGGCTTCTCTCCTATGTTCGACCTTTCCCTGAAGGATTTCGACGAAGCTGCAAACAAATTCCAGGCCAAAGCCGAGGAAGCCAAGGCAAACGGAGACAAAAAGCTTGCCAAGGAAAACGAAACGGAAGCTAAGCAAGTCCTGTTTTCGATGTATCAGGAACTCGATGCCAAGCTTATGAGCGAAAACGAAGCCAAGCTTGCCGAAGAAGTCAAACGCTTCGATGATATGGCCAAGAAGATCTTCGATGAATTCCAGGCTGAAGAGAAGGCCATCGATGAAAAATATGACAAGAACGAAGAACATCTTGATGCCGAACTTGTCGAAAGAAGAAGAGACAACGACCATAAGGAACATAAGAAGAGATATGCCAGGACCTGCAAAGGCCTTGAAAATGACTCCTCCATCCGCAGAAACTGGCTCAAGAGCGATCATGTTGCCTTGAAGAATCATTATCTCAACAAGCTTCATATTTTGAAGGAGACCAACGTCTCTGAAAAGAAGAAGGACTTCCGCAACCGCTTCCTCGATATCTTCTTCGGACTCTTCGTCAACAGGAAGAAGCTCAACAAGTATTCCCAGAACGCACTTGACAAGATCGGTGCCAACCACATCCAGGCCAACCTTCCCACTGCCTTTTATGATATGCAGGAAAGAAAGCTGATCGAAATCGCCAAGTGTCTCAACAAGGATCCTGAAATCTTCATCGTCGATGAGACGACGACTGCTCTTAGTGAAACCGGACGTAATCTTCTCTATAAGAAGATGAACGATCTCAAGCAAGCCAATAAATCCGTTCTCTTCATCTCTCATGACTTGGATGAATTGATGGAGAAATGCGATACTCTTACCGTCTTAAGAGATGGCAACATCGTCGGCAACCTTTCCAAGGAGAAGGGTGAGTTCGATGCTGATGTCATCAAGAAGCTCATGATCGGCCGTGAACTCAAGGGCGATTATTATCGTTCCGATTATGACGGCTCCTTTGATCCTCAGGTCGTTTTGAAGATGGTCGACGGTATCGAAGGTAAGCAGCTGAGACATGTCAACCTTGAACTTCACAAAGGCGAAATCCTTGGTATCGGCGGTCTCTCCGAATGCGGTATGCATACCCTCGGCAAGGCTCTTTTCGGAAACATCAAGATGGAAGGTGGCTTTGTCTATACCGGCGAGAATCTTGACAAGCTTGTCAGAAGCGAGACCTTCGCTATGAAGCAGCACATCGGCTACCTTTCCAAGAACCGTGACGTCGAGGCTCTTGCCCTGAAGACATCCATCTTCGACAACATTGCCATCGCTTCCATCAACAACATCGCCAAACTCAACTTCTTCGTCTTCAAGAATGATGAGAAGAAACTTGTCAACAGACAGGTCAGGGAACTGCAGATCAAGTGCAATTCTCCTGAACAGCTCGTCTCTACCCTGTCCGGCGGAAACAAACAGAAGGTTTCCCTGGCCAAGTGGATTGCCAATGATTCTGAAATCCTGATTCTCGACTGCCCGACCAGAGGTGTCGATATCGGTGTCAAGCAGTTCATCTATCAGCTTCTCTATAAGATGAAGAAGGAAGGCAAGTCCATCATCATGATTTCCGAGGAACTTCCGGAACTGATCGGTATGTCCGACAGAATCCTTGTCATGAAGGACGGACAGATTGCCAAGGAGTTCCAGCGCAGCAAGGATCTGACGCAGGAACAGATCGTCGACTATATGATCTAAGGAGGTGAAATATGAAAGAAATTGAATTGAAATACTTCCGCCAGGAAGATGTCCAAAAGGCTGATTCCCTGGCTGACGATTCCAAAGAAAACAAAGTAGCCTTCAAGGAAGAACTTAAGAAATTCTATCTTGCCGAGGATGCCAGACTCAAGGAATCCCAGAAGGCAAATCTTCAGAACTTCAAGGATGCCTATCTTCAGGAAGTCGCTGAAATCGAGAAGACCCATCAGCAGAGTCTTGCCGATGCCAAAGCCGAACATGACAAGAATCTTCCTTCTGACCCTTCGAAGGTCAAGGAATTCGAAAAGAATTATTCCGATGTCATCAAAGGTATCGATACGGTCAGCAAACGTGCCAAAATCAAGGCCTTGAACACCTATGATGAAAACACCAAGAACGAAAAGCTCAAGAGATATGATCTTCAAAACGAATATGTCACCATCTATAAGAGGATGGGACTCTCTTCCGTCGGCAAGGACAACCTGATGCTGAAGGTCCTTGAGAACAAGGCCAACATCAATATCAGACGTACGCTTACCAGCAAGAAGACCTACATCAACCTCGTTCCGCTCTTCATGCTTGTCCTCATCATCGTTGCCTACTATATCGGCAAGGCCTGCACTGGATATCAGGGTAACCTTGGCGATGTCATCAACAATGGTATCTTCGTCGCCGTCGTCGCTACCGGTGCCGTATACATCTACTCACAGGGTGGCTTCGATATGTCCTTGGGTAGCTCGGCCCTGACCTGCGCCATCGTCGCCGCCCTCACCTGGAATGCCACCAAGAACATCTTCCTCTCTGTCCTTCTTGCCGTTCTGCTTGGATGCGGACTTGGTATCGTCAACGCTATCTTCGCCACCATGCTCAACCTCCCGGTCATGGTCATGACCCTGACGATGATGAACATCCTGGCTGCCGTCAACGAGGCTGTCTTGGGTGCCGAAGGCGGTCTTATCACCGTCACTGGCGGACTTCCGAGAGATGCTTGGGTCTATGCCATCTTCCTTGCAGCCTTCTTCGTCATCTGCTGGACTCTGTTCAACTATTCCAAACTCGGAAGAAGAAACAAGTTCATCGGTTCCAACAAGAAAGCAGCCAAGTTCAATGGTATCGACTTGATGAAAGCCGGTATGATTTCTTTCGGTATCTCGGGTATCGGTCTTGGTATCTGCGGATTCCTCTTCGTCGCTTCCAACTCTCTTCCTTCCAGCTCCGGTAGCTTTGGAGCAACCACGGTCCTAGGTCAGGTCGGTCTGAACGTCATCATCGCTATCGTCTTTGGTGGTATGACGACTTCAGGTGGACCGAAGTCCAAGGTCAGCTGCGCCATCATCGGTGCATTCTTCTCTGTCTTCCTCGATGAATTCTTTGCTGCCATCTCTACTCCGACATTCCAGGTCGGTGACTATTGCTACATGGCCAAGGGTATCATCTTCATCATTGTCTCCTTAGCCAACATGTGGGATACGAGAACCAAGAATCTTGCTTCAGGAGGTAGCATCCAGTAATGACTTACGATAAACCAATCACATATAACAACAACCCTATCACCGGCAACCGCAAGCTCAAGAGATTCGGAAAGAACCTCTTCTGGTCCTTATGCTGCCCTGTCGTCTTCCTTGCCATCGCCATCATCCTCTCCTATGCTTCCGGAACCGGATTCTTCATCATCTCCACCTCTCCGTTTGATAACCTTGCCAATGGTCTCATCATGCTTAGAACCCTGACCATGACGCTGATTGCCGCCTTGGCTCTCAACACCAACCTGAACTCCGGACGTATGGACTTCTCCCTTGGTGCAACCGGTGTCCTTGCCTGTCTCTTTGCTTCCTTGATCATCCCTGGCGTCGATACTCCTGCCCACATCTTTGCCTTCCTCTTCCTTTCTATCCTCTTTGGTATGATCTTAGGCTTCATCCATTCCATCGTCTTGATTCTTACCAAGCTTTCTCCAATCGTCATCTCTCTTGGTATGTGTCTTATCTATGAAGGTATTTCCAAGGTCGTCGCTGTCGCTACCGGTTCTACTGGAAACGTCAACCTCGTCAGCGGTTCCCACACCTCTTCCTTCTTCCAGGAACCAATCATCCTCATCCCTCTCCTTGCCATCATCTGCGTCATCATGGCCGCTGCTCTCTGCTACACCAGATTCGGTTATAACAAGCTTGCCCTTGTCTACAATCAGAAGATTTCCGTCGATACGGGTATCAATGAAATCTCACACTGCATCGCTAGCTTCATCATCGCCGGCGGTCTCATCGCCATCTATCAGGTCATGACTTCCTGCGGTACTGCCTCCATCACCATCAACGTCAACCTCGCTTCCTCCGGCAGTGTCTTCAAGAACTTCCTTCCTATCTTCATCGGCGGTATCCTTGCCAGATATTCCAACCAGATTGTCGGTCTTCTTCTCGGTGTCTTCGCTACGACGGTCCTTTACAACTATGGCTTCGACAATGCTTCCGTCATCGGTCTCTCCGCTACGATCTCCAGCCTTCTCAACGGTTTCTCCGTCTTTGCCGTCTTGGTCTACATGGTCGACAAGAACCGCTTCATGAACTGGCTGAAGATGAGGAGCTACCTCAGAAAAGAAAGACGCCTCAATCCGAAACCTGCAAAGGAGGCTTAAATTATGATGAAGAAAAGAATGTTCAAATTGATTTGCCTGACCTTTGCTCTCTCGAGCACGGCATGCAGTCCGTTCATCTTCGGCGGTACCTCTGCCCAGGCCACTGACTATGAACTTTTCGAAGGTTGTGAAAATTCCATCTTCTTTGCTCTTTACAACTACTATGGATATGAAGGACAGCACTTCACCAACAAGTGGCTCGGCATGAACGATGCCTTGGCTGACCACGGCATCACCGTGACTGGCTATGAACAGGAGAAGGATGCCCGTAAGTTCAAGATCACCAGGGAAAACACCTGCGATCTTCCTGAAGATGCCGTCATCTACATGGTCAACAACCAGAACTGGGATGCCGGTATTCAGTATTCCAAGCCGATTACCAAATACAAGCCGATGGCTATCATCTCGACCTGCAATGGTGTCGAATTTGCTTCTTCGCCTATTCTTTCTTCCGGTATCGGAATCTCCAATGCCACGATGGGTGGATTCTCAGAGACATATCGAGATGCTTTCAAAAACGGATCCCTGAATTATCTTGATGCCAAGTATTCTGCCCACATCCTTCCTATCTTTGCAGCCTGTGTCAATGCCGTCGAAAACGGGAAGGCCATCAAGAATGCCGATGGTTCGGCTTTGTCTCTCTCCATTCAGAACTGGGCCATTCAGTCTTTGGCCGAATATGATGAGATGTCTGCTGTCGATTCCATCAAGAAAGATCATCCGACGATGAGAAAAATCAACGTCGACAAGTTCTTCGACGGAACCTACAATCTGGAGGATGGTTCTGCAGCCAAGGCTCTTAGCGAATATGTCGCCGATTCCCAGAAGGATACCATCAAGGCTCTCTATGAGACAAATGGCACAAACAGGGAAGCGGATGAAGCTTCCTGGGGCAACAAGGCCGGCAAGAAGATCAAATGTGGTATCATCGCTCCAAGCTCTGTCAACGATTCTGTCCAGAGTTACATTGACTTCATCAGAGGATATCTTACCGATGCCTATGGTGTCGAAGTTCTTCCTAACGGCTCCGTCACATCCAGCAATACGCAGGACCAGGTTGCCAAGACCCTTTGCAACCAGGGTGCTGACTTCATCATTTCCCTTCAGGATGATACCAACAGAAATGCTGCTGCGACCATCTGCAATGAAAAGAAAGTCTATTTTGCCATCGGTGGTTCCTGCCAGAACCCGATCGACTATGCCGGTATCAAGGACCTTGAATATTATGTAGGTTCCATCGGTACGTCCATCGATGAGGAAAGAAGGGCAGCCAAGGAGATGACTGAATATTATCTCCAGTGCATGATCAAGCGCGCCGAAGGTGAAGATGCCCTGAAGAAGTATCAGGATTCCGTCAAGGGTGCCTCCAAAGATGACAAGGAGAATGCATAATGGCAACTTACTCTATTGAATTCTACCCGAAGTCCCTTGCCAGAAAAGTCCGTGTGGATGTCTGCATCCCTTCCCTCAATCTTCAGGGATGCCTGAAGAACAAGGATGACAGCTACTATCAGAACCTGGATAAGAAATATCCTCTTGCCATCTTCCTCTGTGGCTTCGGCGACAATGAGAAGAGTTGGCAGACCAACACCAGGATACTTGCCCTCTGCGAAAAAAGGGGCATCGCTGCCTGCTTCGTCAACGGCGAAAATGGCTGGTATCTCAACAGAGGACCGATTCTTGACTATTATTCCTTCCTGGAAAGAGATCTTCCTGACTTCCTATACGGAAACTTCAGGGCTCTTGACAAGAACATGCCAAAGTTCATCTGCGGCGTAAGCATGGGTGGATATGGTGCTCTCTACCATTATCTGAAGAACACATCCTCCTATGCTGCCTGCGTTGCTCTCTCTCCTGCTACCAAACCGGATTATATCGATGAGACTACTTATGGGACTTTGAGAGACCTCTTCCTCGAAAACAAAGGAAAGAAGCTCAACATCTATCTGTCTGTCGGTGAGAATGATTTCATCATCGAAGCCTCCAGACAGCTTGACAAGTTCCTGAAGGACAATGAAATCGATGCGTCGTACAAATATGTGCCGAATGCGGATCATTCCTGGGCTACCTGGAATGACGAACTCTTCCCTGTCATCGACTATCTTGAAAAAACTGTGTTTCATTAGCCAATGGCTAAATCAATAAAAGGAGATAAAATTATGAAACAGAAAAAATTAGTATCTTTGTTCGCTCTTCTCATGACTTGCGGTCTTGTCGGCTGCAACAGAACGGAAGTTTCTTCCACTGGAAAGACCGATGGTTCTTCCAATGGTCAGAATGTCGATGATGTCACTAAGGGTTTTGACAGCGCCGTCTCCGGCACTACCCTCAGCCTGACCTACAAGGCCAACTACAAGGTCGACATCAACGCCAATGGCGGAACTGCCAACCTTGACAGCTTCAAGCGTGATATCGAAGCCACGACCACTGCCGACATCGACCTTACCGATGGCAATTTCTATCTCAAGGTTACTGGTACCACCAAGGATAAGCGCAAGAACACCGAGTCCAAGACCGAAGCTTTGCTCTACAAGGGAACCGATGGAAAATATTATTCCATGACCACCAAGTCTACTGCTCCGGCTGAAGTCGCCACGGCTGATGTCACCAAGACCATCAACAGCCTTCTTGCTTCTGCCTCCAACACCCAGGTCGGCGGTATCTCTCTTGATACCCTCATCTACAAGACTGGCTTAAGCTATGAACTTGCCCAGTTCCATTTGACCGATACCTTCACGGCTGATGATCTTGATGATCCTACTTATACCATCAATGCCGATGGCGGACTTAAGGTCGAATACAATCCGGCCTATGTCGGCTATCAGACTGATAATGGTATCTCTGATTTCAAGAACCATAAGACCGATGGTGCCGCTACTGCCAACATCGTTCTCAATACCACCAAGAAGGGCTGGGTCACCGGATATACCGAAACCTATGTCGATACCGGTATGGATATGCCTATCATGACTCCGGCTCCGACCGTCCTCATCACTGGTGGAAGAAGCCTTTCCGTCAACTATGGTGCCACCCTCACCAAGGTCGATACCATCGATCACAACACCGATACTGCCTATATCAAGGTCACCCGTGACACCAACACCATCTCCGTCAGTGCCAAGAGCTTCGATCTTGATCCTACGACTCATAATCCTGGAACGATGACTGATGTTGAATTCACCAACAATGCAGGAAGCTGCAAGGTCGGTGCAAACAAGTGGGTTGCTCTCACTGTCAAGCCGTCCTCTGGCTTTGAGGTTGATACCGTCAAGGTCAATGGAAAGGCTGCTACGCTCATGAATGGTATGTATTGCTTCCAGGTCAAGGATGCCGGTGAATATGCCGTCGATGTCAAGTGCAAGGCTTCTTCCGGTGCTGGCGATGTCGAATATATTACAATCGGCAACGTCACCAAGGGCGAACATGTCAAGACTGTTACTGTCAAGTACATCGTTGCTCCGAATTTCAGTGACATCAAAGATTTCAATGATAAGAAGGCAGTCTACAACAAAGGAACCTATATTGCCATCCAGGCCACCTTTGATAGTGGATATACCTATGATGCCGTCAAGGTCAATGATACTGAGGTCACAGATACTTTCGGTAGTCCGTATTATTGCTATTCCGTCAAGGCAGCCGGTACCTTCAATGTCAATGTCACTGCCAAGGCTGCTTAATTCTTCCATTATTTTCTAAGACTCTTCTGTCTCCAGGGAGCGGATTATTCCGCTCCCTTATTAAAAGGTGATTATTCTATGTCAGTTAATTTAAAAGCCAAGCCGTATTATCTCTCCGACAGCCAGATCCAATGGGTTGAGGATACGATTTCCTCGATGACGCTTGAAGAGAAGATTCAACAGCTGTTCTTCATCCTTACGGCGGAAAACAATGAAGATTATTTAAAGAAGGTCACTGCCGAGTGCAAGTTCGGGGGTGCCAGATACAATCCGGGAAGCCCAGAGCAGATTCTCTCCCATAATAAGACGATTCAGGAAACCACGAAGATTCCTTGCCTGATTGCTGCCAACACGGAAAGCGGAGGCAATGGTGCATGCCGTGGCGGAACGGAAGTCGGAAACGGCACCAAAATCGGTTCCACACATAATCCTGAGCTTGCCTATCAGATGGGATACATCTCTGCCTTGGAAGCCAAGCAGATCGGTGTGAATACTTTGTTTGCTCCGATTGTCGACATCCATCATGACTTTCATAATCCTGTCATCTCCTACAAGTGCTTTGGAAACAATCCTGAGATTGTATCCGAGATGTCATTGCAGTTTTTAAAGGGTGTTCAGGATGTCGGTCTGATTGCCTGTGCCAAGCATTTCCCAGGTGACGGATATGACGAAAGGGATCAGCATCTGGCCCCTTCCATCAATCCTCTTTCCTGTGAAGAGTGGGACAAGAGCTTCGGAATGGTCTATTCTTCCCTTATCGATGCCGGTCTTCCGATGATCATGGTCGGCCACATCACGCTTCCGAGCTATGAGAAGAAGTTCAATCCTGATATTCAGGAATATATGCCGGCCACCCTTTCCAGGGAAGTGGTCACGGACCTTCTCAAGGGAAAACTTGGATTCAACGGATTGGTCACCACCGATGCAACGCATATGGTCGCATTGACCTGTGCCATGAAGAGAAAAGACCTCCTTCCCAGACTCATCCAGGCTGGATGTGACATGATTCTCTTCTACAACGACTATGATGAAGACATTTCCTTCATGATGGATGGATATCGTCAGGGTATCATCACGGATGAACGTCTTACGGATGCCTTAAGAAGAATCCTTGGTGTGAAATGCATGCTTGGATTTGACAAGAAGCATGGCGATGAGACGATCGGTGACGTTGACTTGTCCCTCATTGGCTGTCCAGCCCATCAGAAGGTTGCCAAGGAAGTCTCCAAGGAAGGTATCACCCTCGTCAAACAGGAAGAAGGACTTCTTCCATTGGACAAGAACAAGATCAGGAAGATTCTTATCGTCCCCCAGCATGATGCCAATCCGTTTGCCTTCATGATGCCCAAGGGTATTCCAACCATCTATGACTACATCAAGTCACGTCTTCAGCAGGAAGGATTCGAAGTCGAAATATTCAAGTCTCTTATGGAGAAGGCAAAGGAATCCGATCCAAAGCAGGCGATGTATCTTGTCGGAAATGTCTATAATTTCAAGACACCGATTGCGTCCCTGACCGAGAACTACGATCTCATCATCCATGTCATGGACTTTGATTCCCACAACACTGTGCAGAGAGCTCTCTGGCAGATGAGCAAGGGTACACCGGACGTCCCATGGTATGTCCATGAAGTCCCGACCATCATGGTCTCGGTCCGCTGCCCCTTCCATCTCTTCGATGCTCCCCAGGTCAAGACCTATATCAACGCCTACGACAAGAACAAATCTACTTTGGATTCTCTTGTCGACAAGCTTGTCGGAAAGGAAGATTTCGAAGGGGTCTCCCCTGTCGATGCCTTCTGCAATATGAAATATTGAGGATAGAAAAATGAAATTACCATTTCCTGTCGATCTGAAGGACAAGGTTGTTGTCGTCACCGGAGCCGGTGGTGTCATCTGCTCCTACCTTGCCAAGGCTGTCGCAAGCTGCGGTGCCAAAGTCGCTTTGCTGGATCTGAACCTTGATGCAGCAAGAAAGAATGCCCAGGACATCGTCGATGAAGGGTTTGTCGCCAAGGGCTTCGAAGCCAATGTCCTGAACAAGGAATCCCTTGAAAAATGCCATCAGGAAGTTCTTGATGAATTCGGAAAGTGTGACATCCTCATCAATGGTGCCGGCGGAAACAATCCCCGTGCCACCACGGACAACGAGTATGCCGAAGTCGATGATGCCACCAAGGAAGGACTGAAGACATTCTTCGACTTGGAACAGTCCGGCGTTGAATTCGTCTTCAACCTCAACTTCATCGGTACGCTCCTTCCGACCCAGGTCTTTGCCAAGGACATGATCGGAAGAAAAGGATGCAGCGTATTGAACATCTCTTCCATGAATGCCTATACTCCTTTGACCAAGATTCCCGCTTATTCCGGTGCCAAGGCTGCCGTGAGCAACTTCACCCAGTGGCTTGCCGTCCACTTCAGCCATGTCGGCATCCGTGTCAACGCCATCGCTCCAGGCTTCTTCTCCACCAAGCAGAATGCCAAGCTTCTCTTCAATGACGATGGTACGCCTACCAAGAGAACCGGCAAGATTCTTGCTGCGACTCCGATGGGCCGGTTCGGAGAGGTCTATGACCTTCTTGGAGCCACCCTGTTCCTTCTTTCGGAAGAAGGCGCCGGATTTGTCACCGGTGTCTGCATCCCAATCGATGGTGGATTCTCTTCTTATTCCGGTGTTTGAATTTTAGAAGTTTCTTATTGGAGGTAATAAGCTATGAAAATTTTAGAACCGATTCAAGTTGGTAAGATTACGTTGAAGAACCGTATCATGTTCACTCCTTTGACGACTGGATATGAGGAGAGAGACGGTTCCATCGGCGAACACAGCCGCAATTTCTACACTCGTCTGGCCCAGGGTGGGGTAGCCTACCTTGTCGTCGGTGATGTCGTTCCTGTTCCGACTATCTCTCCGACACCAAAGCTCTTCATGGATTCCCAGATTGAATCCTTCAAGAAGCTTGCCGACAGTGTCCATCAGTATGGCGCAAAGCTCGGCCTTCAGATTTTCCATCCGGACTATGATGCCGAGGCAGTCACTGCCATGGTCAACGAGACCTGGGCTTTGAAAGCCAAGGCCAAGGCTCTGATGGATGCCAAGGATCCTTCCTATGAAGCTGTCATGAAGGAAGCTTCCGAGAAGGAGAAGGCTGCCTTTGGCAAACTTCATTATGATATGACTCATTTTGTCAGTGAAGTCTCCGGTGAGAAACTTGCTGCCATCCTTGAGAAGATCAAGGCCTGCATCGCCCGTGCCGTCAAGGCAGGTGTCGATGTCATCGAAGTCCACGGAGACCGTCTTGTCGGTTCCCTTTGCTCTACCATCCTCAATCACAGGACGGATGAATATGGTGGAAGCTTCGAAAACAGGACAAGGTTTGCCCTTGAATTCGTCGACGCCATCAAGGCTGCCGACAAGGACATCACCATCGACTATAAGCTTCCGATTGTCACAACGGACGAAAATGGAAATCCGTGCGGAAAAGGTGGCCTCTTCATCGATGAGGCTGTCAAGCTTGCCGTCCTTCTTGAGCAGCATGGCGTTGACATGATCCATGTCGCCCAGGCCAACCATACCGGCAATATGAATGATACCATTCCTGCCATGGGTACCAGGGAATATGGATTCATGATTGACTATGTGAAGCAGATCAAGAACGCTGTCCATGTTCCTGTCTCCATGGTCGGCAGAATCACCACTCCGGAAGCAGGTGAAACCCTTCTTGAAGAAGGCATCTGCGATATCGTCGGTTTTGGAAGATCTCTTCTTACCGATCCTGACATCGCCAAGAAGCTTTCCGAAGGAAAGGCTGACGAAATCAGAAAGTGCATCATGTGCAACAAGGGATGCACCGATGCCATCAGCTCCAGAAAGTTCGTCTCCTGCGTCCTCAATGCCGAAAACGGCTATGAATACAAGAGAGTCATCACCAAGGCCAAGAATCCTAGAAGCATCGCTGTCGTCGGTGGCGGCGTTGCCGGTCTTGAGGCTGCCAGAGTCCTTGCTGAAAAAGGACATCATGTCGACCTCTATGAGAAGTCTCTCAAGCTTGGTGGTCAGGTCAACATCGCCAGCGTTCCGCCAAGGAAAGGCGAGATGAACCGTATCATCAACTATTTCGAAAATGTTCTTTCCAAGAAAGATGTCACCATTTTCTTAGGCCATGAATTCACCAAGGAAGATGCCAGGAAGTATGACACCATCATCAATGCCGTCGGTGCCCATAACCTTGTCCCGCATATCCCTGGAATCGATTTGACCAACGTTGTCAATGCCTGGGATGTCCTTGCTCACAAGCAGGTCGTCTTCGGTAAAATCGCCATCTGCGGCGGTGGACTTGTCGGTGTCGAGACTGCCGAATGGCTCGCTGACAAGGGCTATCCTGTTTCCATCATCGAAATGCTTCCGAAGATTGCCAACGGAGAGTCCAACACGATTCTTCCGACCCTCATGGCTGACCTTGAAAAACACCATGTCGATATCCATGTTTCCAGCAAGATCAAGAGAATCGAGCTTGGCAAGGTCGTCGTCGATGTCCTCGACAAGGACGGAAATCCTGTCAAGGAAGAGGAAATCAAGTGCGACTTCGTCGTCAACGCACTTGCCTCGGCAAAGAACGTCCTCGACCTGGAAGGCGTCGAAGGTGTCAAAGTCATCCCTGTCGGTGATTGCAGCGGACAAAGACCTTCTACCATCGAAAATGCCATCAAGACGGCATACGATGCTGCCAATTCCATCGACTAGTATCACATCACTTGCTCCCGGACATCGCTCCGGGAGCTTTCGTTTTTATTGTTTTTTTGGTGTCTCGGCTTTATCATATAGCTATGAAAAAAGAAATTAAGCTTCTTGATTTCAAGGACAAACTGCCCCTGACATTCTCTTTGGTTCAGTTCGACTCGGCTTTTCAGCACATGCATTCCTATGCTGAACTTGTCATCGTTTTGGATGGACAATTCAATATCACCATCGGCGATGAAAAATTTGAAGCAAAGGAAGATGACATCTTTATTATAAATAGAAAAGTTTTTCATTCATCGACTGCTGAAGGCACGGCTACCGTATTGTCTCTTCTCATCAATCAGAAGGGCTTTGGGCTGACGGAGGAGGAAGTCTCATCCCATGTCTTCAACCTCAATACGATGAAGTATGGCAGGTCTGACAAGGCTGATGAAATCCGCTATCTGGTTTACAGCATCATCAAATACAATACGATGGACAACGTCGACAGCATCTATACCAACAGAGCCATTGCTTATTCCATGTTTGCCCAGCTGATCAACAAGTTTTCCGTCGATGTCTCCCAAAGCATGAATAAATCCAATGAAGGAGACATTTATTCTGACCTTGCCAGCTTTATCAACGACCATTATAAGGAAAGACTCACCCTGACTTCCTTGGCTGATCATTTCCAGTATTCTCTGTCTTATCTTTCCCGTCTTTTCAAGCAGTGCTTTCATGTCACCTTCATGGAATACTATACTTCGGTGAGAGTCAATTATTCCCTGGATGATCTGGTCTCTACCAACAAGACCATCGAGGAAATTGCCTTGGAGCACGGATTTGATGATCCGAGGAGTTATGTCAGAGCATTCCGCAGCGTCTATCACGATGTCTATCCGAGTGAATATCGGAGAAAAAACAGGAATACCAGGAAGACGAGCATCGATTTGAATGCCATCAGTTCCAAGTTCCTGAACCTCATTCTGAAGAAATATGACGAATTTCTCAGCAAAATGAATAGGAAGAGCATCGAGAAGGTGTATAAGGAAGAGGTCATCAATGTCGATTTCTCGACATCCGGAAAAGAGATACGGAATGTCGGGAACCGCATCCTGGATGTCGGCTCGAGCAAGGTCATGGTCTATTCCGAGCTGCGTGGATTGATTTCGGATCTGCAGAACCATGCCGGATTCCAATATCTCCTTCTGCAGGACCTCTTCAATCAGACGGTCCGCCTCTTTGTCGAAGACAGCAAAGGCAGTTTTTCCTTCTCGGAATCCATCCTTGAGAACCTTCTCAGCTTCTGCAAAAGGAATTACTTCAAACCTTATTTCCGTTTCGAATATGATTTTGTGATGAAGCCGTCTGCCTTTTGTCAGGTTATCGAATCCATGGTCAGTTATATCAAATCCCATTATGACCCGGCGGATTACCATGACTGGATGTTCTCGGTCAGCTATGCCCAGAGCATCATGAACCGCAGGCAGGAAGATGTGGATGGTTTCTTTGAATGTGTCGTAAACATCCATGACTGCATTCGTAAGAGCCTTCCTGGAACCATCCTGGTTTCTCCCGCTTTCTTAAGAAGCGATATCCATAACGGAACGATCCTGAAAAGGTTCTTTGAAGTATCCAACGAATACAGCCTGTCCTTTCACTATCTTTCTTTTCGCTACCTCAATGTCGACAAGATCGACTATATTCAAAAGGATAGGAAGGAACTGTCGATGTTCCTTGAGGAACTTGGCCGTGATTATGGCGTAAGTGACGACAAAGTCCTGATCGACTGCCTGAATTTCACCAACCAGGAGAATTATCTCAACGATACAGTCTATGCCTCCAGCTATCTATCCTATAATCTCATCCACAATATCGAGAACATCAGTGCCATGTCCAAGGATGCCTTCTTCGATTCCTATGGATATGAAATCCAGAAGAATCCGTTTGTCGGAAAGAGCGGTCTGGTGACCTATGACGGAATCAAGAAAGCCAGCTATAATGCCTTTATCTTCTTTTCCAGGCTCGGAAACCATCTTTTGAAAAAAGGAAGGAACTTCATCGTGACCTGCAAGGGAAACAAGATCATCATCCTTCTCAACAACTTCGTCCAGTATCTTGATCTGTATTCCGACAAGGAGTTCAAGACTCTCAGGGAGGATGAGAGGTATTCCTGCTTCCCGGAGACCAAGGATCTTCTGTTCCATTTCAGCTTTGAAAACCTGGACTGCACCGGTGCAAGGATCAAGAAGTCAAGCATCTCCAGGCATTCCGGAAGTGCCTATGATCTTTCCTTGAAGGTCGGAAGCTTTGACGATATGAAACGGGAAGAGGTCGAAGAAATCCGTGGCCTCAACTATATCTTCTTCTCCGTCAAGAAGGAGAAGGTCGTCGACAACCGGTTGAACCTTGATTTTGCCGTGGAACCCTTGGAAACACAGCTGATTGAAATCGAACTGGCCAAGATTTAAAAAAGTAACAAAAAATATTTTTTTGTAACTATTGAAAACACGTGTCAACTTTTATATAATGGTGTCAAGAAAGGAGACAATCCCTTTGAAATTGAAAAATATCGTTTTATGTCTCAGCCCACTTATGATGCTTGCTTCCTGTTCGGGAGAAACTGATGGCCTAAGCAAATGCCATCTCTATCTTAGGACGACCTTCTCCGGAGGATATGTGCAGCATATCAGCAAGAGCAAGGAAGACAAGACGGAAGTTTCCTATATGGCGGTCCTTCCTCTTGGCATGGACGAAGGAGTCTCTGAGGATGCCCTTCCTTCTGATTTCACTGTCGCCGACGGTGGAAAGACCTTCACGGGTGTCTGCTTTGTCACCTCCATGAACTTCAGCTCCATCACCGTCAATGGCGTCAAGCAGACGGTTTTCTATATCGTCGAGACAAAAACGGATAAGGTGACCTTCAACAAGGATTACAAGGAAAACCTCAGCATCGAATTCGATACGCTTCTTTCCGATGACGCCGTCCTCTCCTTCAAGAAGACGGAAATCAAGGATAAGCTCAGCTGATGAAAGTCACGGATGCCGCAAGAGAACTTCTTGCCAAGATTCTTAAGGAAAATGATCTGGACCTTGTTGCCGTCTCTTTGGAAGAGATGGATGACGGAAGCGTTAATCTCAATGTCCAGCTTGTGAAGAAGGAAGATGTCAGAGCGGATCTTGCCTTTGATGTCGATGGCGTTTCCTTTGTCATGACTCAAGATGTCAGGGAAGCCTTGGAAGGTATTGTCTTCGATGTCCATGGAGGCGAACTTGTCTTCCATTTCGAAGGGGATGAATGCTGCCATCATCATGATGGGGAATGCTGCCACCATCACCATGATGACTGCCACCATGGTGAAGATGACGAGTGCTGTTGCTGCAAAGACCATGAGTAGGATGTCAGATACTTCCTTTCTTGAAAAGGACGGGAAGACACTTCTTACCGCAAAGCTCCAGTCTCTGTTGGATGAGGCCGACGAATTTGTTTTCTTGAAAGGGGACTATCTTTCCGGTCCTCTTTTTTTACACTCGGACATGGAGGTGAAGTTTGAGGCAGGTGCCAGGATCCACCTGATCGATGATGAGTCCATGTTCTTCAAGATTCCTACCCGGATTGCCGGAATCGACATGGAAGGATATCCTGCCCTTTTGAACCTGATTGATGTCAGGAACGTTGTCCTTTCCGGGCATGGGGAAGTGATCGGGCACGGAAGCAAGTGGTACAGAAAGTACTGGGGCGATGACAAAAAGGGTGGAATGCGGAAGGAATATGATGCAAAAGGTCTTCGGTTTGCCTGCGATTATGACTGCTCAAGGCCAAAGAACATCCTTGTTCAGAACTCTGAGGATGTCAATATATCGGATCTGACATTGCGGGATTCTCCGTTTTGGAATCTTCATGTGCTATATTCGAAAAACATCGTTCTTGATGGTCTATGTATCCTTGCCGATGACCCTGACGGTCCTTCTACGGATGGCATCGACATCGATTCAAGCCAGAATGTGGAAATCAGTCACTGCAGTATTTCCACCAATGATGACTGCATCTCCCTCAAATCAGGAAGAGACCAGGATGGCATTGACAGAGGTATTCCGACAAAGCATGTCTACATCCATGACTGCAGCATCCTTCATGGATATGGAATCTCCATCGGCTCCGAACTTTCCGCCGGCATTGAAGACGTCCTGGTTGAAAACGTCAGTTTTTCCATGTCAGACTGTGGATTCAGAATCAAGTCGTCGAAGAATAGAAAGGGATATGTGAGGAATGTCTTGATGCGCCATGTCTCATTGAAGGATGTCCGCTATCCTTTCTATTGCTATCTTGACTGGAACAGGATGTATAACGCCAATGTCCTTCCTGAAGATTACAAAGGCGTCATCCCTCCCTATTGGAAGAAGCTTCTTGCATGCACGGATCCCATGATCAAGGATACGTGCGTTGAAAACCTGTCTTTTGAGGATGTTTCGATATCTTATCAGGAGTCCCCTGCTTCTGAAAGCTGCCTTTATACATTCAATGGATTTGAAAACGGTGTGATGGCAAAGATCCGTTTTTCTGATATCAGGGGAGTGGCTGGAGAATATGGTACCTTTGCAAACTGCAGAGATGTCATCCATGAAAAGGAGGATGTCCGAATCCTTCATGAAGATAGGACTATTCCGGGTAGCTTTGACAACCGCTGAAGACTGTAGTCAGACGGCTCTCTGGATTTTGCAGAAACATAAGGCGGTGGATTGCACTTGGAAAGAGATTAAAAAAGCTTGTAATCGGAATTATATATATAATATAATTAACAACGCGTCATTTTTGATGCATTTTCTTTATGTGAATCTTGCCGACAAGTCCTCTAGATTATTCCCTTCTTCAGACCAGGGAGTAACGCCCCTGCTACGATCATTCTATTGGGTTGGCATCTTGAAACAGAAAGAAGTTTTAACAAAAAGGAGGCTCTAAACATGAGCGAAGAAGTCAAAGAAGTCGAGCAGACCCAGGATGTCATGGCCAGCACTGTCCACAATCCTGATGATCCGGTTGTCAGTGCAAAGACCCTTTTGGATGCCGGTGTCCATTTCGGACACAGAGTTTCCAGATGGAACCCGAAGATGAAGCAGTTCATCTACGGAAAGAGAAATAATCTCCACATCATCGATTTGAACAAGACCGCAAGCCAGATGCAGATTGCCTATCAGGCTTTGAAGGATATTGTTTCCAAGGGTGGCAAGGTTCTCTTCGTCGGAACCAAGGCCGTTGCCCAGAAGGCCGTCCAGGAAGAAGCCGTCCGTTCCGGTTCCTTCTATGTTGCCAACCGTTGGTTGGGCGGAACCCTCACCAACTTCCACACCGTCGCCAAGAGAATCGCTCTCTTGAGACAAATTGAACAGGAAGAGCTCAATGGCGAACTTGAAAAGCTTCCGAAGAAGGAAGCTTCCGACAGACTCAAGCTCAAGGCTAAGCTTGCCAGCAACCTCGAAGGCATCAAGGAAATCCGTCTCCTTCCGCAGGCTATCGTCATCGTCGATCCGAAGGAAGAGCACAACGCTGTTGCTGAAGCCAGACTTCTCAACATCCCTGTCTTCGCCCTTGGTGATACCAACACCGACCCGGACACCATCGACTTCCTTGTCCCTGCCAATGATGACAGCGAATCTTCCATCCGCATCATCGTCGGACTTCTTGCCGATGCCGTTGTCGAAGGAAAGGGTGGCGAACCGCTTTATGCCTACAAGGATGCCGCTGCCGCTTCTTCCACCATGGCTGAGATGCTCAAGGGTGTCGATCCGAACGAGCAAACCAAGGCCATCCGTGCCAAGCTCCGCAATGATGCCATTGCCATGAGAAAGAAGAAGTCCGGAAATCGTCCGGCCAAGAAGTTCGTCAAGAAGAACTTCCGCCCGAGAAACAACACTGAAGAAAAGAAGGATGAGACCACCCCTGCTGCCGATGCCGCTACCGCTACTGCCGAAACTGCACCTGCAAAGGAGAACGCCTAATGTCCAGCAATATCGAACTTATCAAACAGCTCCGTGATCGTACCGGTGCCGGCTTGATGGACTGCAAGAAGGCCTTGGCCGAAAACAACAACGATGTCGAAGCCTCTGTCACCTGGCTCCGTGAAAAGGGCATTGCCAAGCAGGCAAAGAAAGCCTCTTCCCGTATCGCTGCCGAAGGTGTTGCCTGGGTTATGGCCAAAGGCAATACTGCCGCCATCATCGAAGTCAACTCCGAGACTGACTTCGTTGCCAATTCCGATCCGTTCCGTGCCTTGGTCAAGGAAGTCAATGAAATTGTCCTTGCCAATGCTCCGAAGACCCTCGATGAAGCCAAGGCTTCCAAGAACGCCGAAGGCAAGAGCATCAACGACCTCTTCGTCGATGCCGGTGTCAAGCTCGGTGAGAAGCTTGACTTCAGAAGATTTGAAATTGTCACCAAGTCCGATGATGAAGTCTTCGGACCTTACATCCATATGAACGGCAAGATTGCCACTTTGGTCGTCCTCAAGGGCGGAAATGCCGAAGTCGCCAATGGTGTTGCCCTCAATGTCTGCTCCAACAATCCGGCTTACATCAACGAGAATGATATTCCGGCTGATGTCATCGCCAAGGAAACCGAAGTCCAGACCGAGGCTGCCCATAACGATCCTAGCTTCGCCAAGAAGCCGGCTGCCATCCAGGCCAAGATTGTCGCCGGCAAGGTCAACAAGGTTCTCTTTGAATCTGTCCTTGTCGATGAGCCCTTCATCTTTGATGATTCCAAGACCGTCGGTCAGTATCTCAAAGAGAATGGTGCTTCCGTTGTCAAGACCGTCAGATATGCTGTCGGTGAAGGCATTGAAAAGCGTCAGGATGATTTTGCTGCCGAAGTTGCCGCTCAGGCTTCTTCCGGTAAGTAAAGAGATTATCGATAAGGCACCCCTTTGTGGGTGCCTTTCTTCAAGCAAATATTTCAAGGGAAAACAACATGGCAAAACAATATAAACGTATTTTATTGAAAATCTCCGGTGAAGCACTCAAAGGCAGTGAAGAAATCTATGCGAAGGACTTCATCGAGAAAATCTATCAGATGGTCAAAAAGATCACCGATATGGGCACGGAAGTCGCCATCGTCGTCGGTGGTGGAAACATTTGGCGCGGAAACCTTGCTTCCAACCTAGGCATCGAGAGAACCTCTGGAGACTATATGGGCATGTTGGCGACCATCATGAATGCCATGTGCCTGCAATCTTACTTTGAAAATAATGGATTGGTTACAAGAGTCATGTCTGCCGTTGAATGCAACAAGGTCTGTGAACCATATATCAGAAGAAAAGCGATACGTCATCTGGAAAAGAAGAGGGTTGTCATCTTTGCCGGTGGTATCGGATCGCCTTATTTCACGACGGATACCTGTGCTGCCTTAAGAGCAAAGGAAATCTGTGCCGATGGCATCTTCATGGGGAAGAATGGTGTCGAGGGTATCATGAGCGATGATCCGAGGACCAACCCCGATGCAACATTGATCAAGAAGATTTCCTATCAGGACATCCTTGCCAAGGGACTCAAGGTCATGGATGCCACGGCCATCGGTCTTCTTTTGGATTCCAAGGTCGATGTCCGTGTCTTCAACATGAACAACCCTGAAAATGCCGTTTTAGTCGTCAAGGGGGAAGACCTTGGCACTTTGGTGACCAATTCCAAGTAAGATTAGTTTCATTTCGAAGTGCTATCTAGTAAAATAGTTATATATTCTTTTGGAGGATAAAATTATGGATTATTTGGATGAATGCAATGAAAAAATGGATAAGTCCGTCGAAGCCCTCAAGGCTTCCATGGCTACATTGAGAGCTGGAAGAGTTTCTTCTGCCCTTCTTGACAAAGTCACCTTCAACATGTATGGCTCTCCGTCTCCCATCAAGTACGGAGCCACCATTTCCGTTGTCTCCCCGACCGACCTTTCCATCAAGCCGTTCGATCCGTCGACGGCCAAGGATATCGTTTCCGGTATCAACAAGGCTGATCTGGGCTGCACCGTCTCCCAGAACGGCAATGCCATCATCCTGAAGTTCCCTGCTCCGAGTGAGGACCGCAGAAAAGACCTTGAAAAGCAGGCCAAGAAGTATGCCGAAGACGGAAAGGTTGCCATCCGCAACATCCGTCGCGACATGAACACCAAGGTCAAGAAGGATGAGACTCTTTCCGAAGACATGAAGAAGGATTTCGATTCCGACATCCAAAAGGCCACTGACAAGCATATCGCTGAAATCGACAAACTCTATCAGGAAAAGGTCAAAGACATCGAGACTATCTAAGATGCCCAAAAAAGAAGCACGAGATCTGAAAGACATCCAGCAGTATGCTCCATTGAAGCATATTGCTTTTATCATGGATGGAAACGGAAGATGGGCCAAACAGCGCCTTCTTCCCAGAAGTGCCGGGCATAAGGCAGGTGTGGCCAAGATCCACGAAATCATCGACAGTGCTTTTGAAGACTACGGCATCTATGCCGCCAGTCTTTTTTGTTTCTCGACGGAAAACTGGAATCGCCCACAGCAGGAAATATCGACTCTCTTTGAACTGCTTAAGGAATTCTTCCGGCGTGAAATTGACTATTTCATGGAAAAGTCCACGCAGGTCAGGGTGCTTGGAGAACTCGACGACCCAAGGATTCCCAAGGATATCTTAGATACCATTCATGACGCTGTAGACCGCACCAAGAACAACACCAGGCATGTCTTCAACGTCCTCTTCAATTATGGTGGAAGAAGAGAAATCCTCGATGCCACCAAGAAGATTGCCCAAGAGGTCAAGGATGGAAAGATTGCCGTGGATGACATCGATGATGAACTTTTCAAGCAGCATCTGTTCACCAAGGAGATTTCTGACATCGACCTTCTTATCAGGACGAGCGGTGAGGAGAGAATCTCCAATTGCTTCCTATACCAGCTTGCCTATACGGAACTGGAATTCGTGGATGTCTATTGGCCAAGCTTTTCCAAGAAGGACTTAGCCAAGTGCCTTGAGGAATATACGCATCGCAACCGTCGTTTCGGAGCCATCAAAGAATGAATAAACTATCCAATTCCTCCAAATCAGGAATGCTGAAGAGAACCATCACCGGAATCTGTCTTATCGCCGTCCTTTTGCCATGCTCGATTCTTGGAAACTGGCCTTTCTTCATTTTGATTTTCTTTCTTGCCGTCGTTGCCATCCACGAGATGCTGTCGACGCCAGGACCCAAGCGTTACAACTGGGTGGTCAGAGCCGTCGTCTTTCTTTTTGTCCTTTCCTTTATCTATTGGGGATATCTGAAGAACATGCTCAGGTCGCCTAGCAGTCCTGACTATATGAATCCGTTTGAAAACGGTGGTCAGTTCTCATTGACGACCATCTTCGTATCCATTTCGGGAATGACTCTATATGCACTGGTTCTCTTCTTGATTGCCGTTGTCGACCCGAAGATGCAGTTGCAGGATGTCACATATCTGTTTACGGTCGGTGTCCTTCTTGCCTTAGGCTTTGTAGGAATCTACTTCGTACGATATTTTCCCAATTCCAGCGGCTTTGTCCGGAATCCTGCCTTTGCCGATGTGACGGTCAGTGTCCCATGGAATGAAAACCAGGTGATCCTGAAGAATTATTTTGCCAGTTACTATCAGGCTCATGGCATGAACCAGAATTATTGCTCCAGCCTTCTTATCTTCTTCATCTGCATCGGAACATGGTCAAGCGATGTCGGTGCCTATTTCTTCGGTATGCTTTTTGGAAAGCACAAGATGAATCCACGTATCTCTCCTCACAAGACCTGGGAAGGATATATCGGCGGTGCCGTCTTCTCCCTTGTCGTCACTTTGGGACTGGTATCTCTTTTTGAGTTTGCCTTTGACATGCCGCTTGTTCCCGGCCTTCTTCAGTTCAGGAATTCTCCTGCCTTGAAGGCGATGGGAATCCTCAATGGTGCAGCATGGCCGTTCCTTGTCATCATCACGATTCTTCTGCCTTTTGTCGGAAATGTCGGTGGCTTCCTTTTCTCTCTCATCAAGAGACAGTATGGCATCAAGGATTTCGGAAAGATCTTCCCTGGCCATGGAGGTGTCATCGACCGCTTCGACTCCATCTTCACCAACAGCATCATCACGACCATCATCATCTGGATTTCGGCCTATGGATGGAACTTCCTGATTTAACATGAGAAATAAAATCATTGTCTTGGGTGCTACCGGCTCCATCGGTACCCAGTGTCTTGATATCCTGCAGTATTCTCTTGACTATGAACTGGTCGGCGTTTCTTTCCAGTCTCGCTTTGAACGGCTGGAACCTTATCTTTTCTATTTTGATTCGTTGAAATATGTCGCCATCGGCGATGAGAAGGCTGCCAAGGAATTCCATGAAAGACATCCTTACTATACTGTCTTTTCCGGTGAGGATGCCAGCCTTGAACTAATCAAGGCATGCAAGGATTGCGATGTCTTCAATTCTCTGATTGGCAATTGTGGACTTAGGCCCACCCTTCTTGCCATGAGGCAAAACCAGGATATCATGCTTTCCAACAAGGAATCCCTGGTCATCGGTTCTTCTTTGATCGAAAAGGAAGCCAAGACGAGCAAATCCCACATCTATCCTGTCGACAGCGAACATGTCGCCCTTGCCAAACTTATCAAGGAGACGACAAGGATGGGAATTGCCAGGAATGACATCGTCTCCTACATCGTCACGGCGTCCGGTGGTGCCTTGAGGGATATGAAGAAGGAAGACCTCAAGGATGTCACCCCCGGCCAGGTCCTTCATCATCCGACATGGGCGATGGGAAGCAAGATCACCGTGGATTGTGCAACCCTGGTCAACAAGGGCTATGAAGTCATTGAGGCAAGTGTTCTTTTTGATGTCCCGCTCGAAAAAGTAAGCGCTATTATCTGCCGGGAATCCTTGGTCCACGCAAGGCTTGAATATATGGATGACGGAGAAAGAAGGATGATTCAGGAATATTCTGCCTGTTCCATGAAGGTCCCGATTGCCTATGCTTTGAGCAAAGGCGAACTGGAAATGCATCACAATAATACTGAAGATACCGCAAATATCAAGAAACTTCATTTTCAGAATATCGATTCCGACTTCTATCCTGCCTTCCTTTATACCATCCATACATTCAGGAAGTATGGCAATGTCGGCATGATTTATTATAATGCCGTTGATACATCGGCCATCGATTTCTTCCTGAAGGGTCGTATTTCCTATTTGCAATTGCTGGAGGCATTACGATATACTTACTGCCACTTGGACCATCTTCCAGAACTTTCCGAAGAGAATCTCAAAGAAGTGATCAAAGAAGCTGAGGTATTTGCCAAGGACGTCTTAGACAAAATCATGTAGTCTTTCATTTGGAGGTGTGCATTCATGACTGTTCTTAACACCATTTTAAATATCATCATTTTCCTGCTATGTCTTTCCTTTGTCGTCTGTATCCACGAGGCAGGACATCTTGCCGTCGCCAAGATCTGCAAGGTCTATTGTTTTGAATATTCCATCGGCTTCGGACCCTTGCTCTACAAGCATAAGTTCAAACATAAGAAGAAAAAGAACAAGAACGAAGAAATCCTGACTGAGAACCTCTATGTCGCATCTGACAAAAAGGAAGAAAAGGAAGTCGGAGAGACTCAGCTTTCCATCCGTGCCCTTCCTTTGGGTGGCTATGTCGCCATGGCCGGCGAAGATGGAAACCTGACGGAGGACGGAAAGAAGATTCCTCCTGAAAGATGCCTCAACGGTGTCAATCATTTCAAGCAGATTTGCATCATGCTGGCCGGTATCACGATGAACTTCATACTGGCCATCGTTTTGTTCATCATTGCCTGCTGGCTTCCACAGACCCAGGCTGTCTATACCGGCAATACCATCGTCGTCAGTGAAAACACCAAGGAAACAACCTATCCTGCCAACGATATCGGGCTGAAGACAGGAGACAAGATTCTCTATCTCTATCAGACCTTCTATAGCCTCTATGATGCCGAGAGCAATTCCTATTCGACCCAGCGTATGGTCTTCCCGGCAACGGATGAGCAGATTGAGATGAAGGACTACCAGGTCTTCCGCTCCACCACGGACAAGGATACCTATGACGATCTTACCAGATCTTCCATCTCCTATGCTTCCCAGGATATCTATCTGAATTATTATGCCAATGAGGTCTCAAGCGGAAAACCAGCCTTCGACCTGAAGGCCTATGATGAGGAACATGGTACCAGCTTCTCCAGATATGTCGCAAACGAAAGGTCGACGAGAACCTTCACCATCACCTATGAACGAGATGGTGAGACTAAGACGGTCACGACTAAGCCAATCGGTACGACCACGACCAGTGTCAACGGAAAGGACTATTGGGGATTCGGAAAGCTTGGCATCACCTGCACGACGACGACCTATCAGGCATCCTTTGGTGAAGGCATCGTGATGGGATTCAAGCAGTTTGGCAATCTCTTCGTCAATCTTTACAAGGCTCTTGGCGGACTGTTTACGCCAAGCGGATGGAAGAACGTCGGCGGAATCATCTCGGTCTATAAGATGTCTGCCGAAGGCGCGGCTTCCGGTTCGGCAGCCTACTTCCTTCTTCTTTGGGGATATATCTCCCTCAACCTTGGATGCTTCAATCTGCTTCCCTTCCCCGGACTGGATGGATGGCAGACGCTCATCGCCTTGATCGAGTCCATCACCAGGAAGAAGTTCCCCACCAAGGCCAAGAGTGTTGCCAACACCATCGGTCTCATCGTCATGCTTGCTTTGGCAGGACTCTTGATTGTCAAAGACATCATCGTCGGTATCTAATGACGTATAGGCACCTGTGAAGGGTGCCTTTTGTGGGTTTGGTTCATGCTGCTGGATTTTCCCCTTGTGGAAACATGTTTTCAAACTTAGAATAATGGTTCGAGGTAAAGGCTATGGATGATTTACTCAGACGCTTTCTTACAAAAATAGGATATCAGGACCTGAAGAACTTCGAGGACGGCTTTTTTGCAAAGCTGGACAACGACAAGGAAAACAATAGGATCATTGCCGTGATTCATCTGAATCACTATCTTTCCTATGATGCCTATCAATCTTTCTTCGATACCATATCCTCCTTTATTTCAAAAGGCGGATTCGGAATCAAGCTGTCTTTTTCCTACCAGAAGGAGACGGTATCCGATCTGACGTCCTTCTTGGAGGAATTCAAGGAAAAGCAGAATTGTACGATGTTGGATGACTATACCTTCTTTGAAGAAGAGAAGAAGATATTGTTCTATTACCAATCTGCCGATGGTGCAGCCCAGATCAGCGATGAAACGAAGAAGCTTCGTGATTTCCTAGACAGCATCACTTCCTCCTATCGTATCCTGATTCAGGAAAAGGTCTATTTCAGCGATGACTTCACCAGACAGAGAGATGAGGAATATCAGAAGAGAAGCGAGAACGCCTATCAGAGGATGAAGAAGCTGGAAGAAATCCAGACGCATTATCAGCCATGCAAGCTCAAGGATGTCGAACAGTTCAGGATGGTCATCGTCGAAGCCAAGATCTTCAAGCTCGGGGAACCGAAAGTCACGAGGAAGAACACCATCATCCAACCGATCGAATATTCCGATGGCAGTGATTCCATCACATCGAACCTTTTCGAAGGCAAGAAGATGACCAAGGACGAGATTGCCAAATACAAGGTCGGAACGAAGATCCGTGTCAAGGGAAAACCGGGTATCGACCACTACGCCCATGACATCCCCATCATCAACATCGATGAAATCGAAATCCTCCCCCCGGATCCTCTCAGGGAAGATACCTATGAAAGGAAGCGTGTCGAATTGCACGCCCATACCAAGATGTCTGCCTTTGACGGACTTGCCTCCGTCACAGACTATGCCAAGGCATGTAAAAGATTCGGACATAAGGCTCTGGCCATCACCGACCACGGAAACGTCCAGTCCTTCCCGGAAGCCCAGAAGGCAGCCAAGGCAACAGGCGTCAAGATCATCTATGGATCTGAACTCTACATGGTCGATGATAAATTGACCTATATCTATAATCCATGCGACAAGATCCTGTCCAAGGAATCCTATGTCGTCTTCGATACCGAAACGACCGGCCTTTCCTGTCGATATGACAGGCTCATCGAATTCGGTGCCGTCAAGATGTCTTCGACAGGTCAGATCATCGATGAAATCGACTTCTTTATCAATCCCGACGGACATAAGCTGTCGAAATTCGCCATCGAAGTCTCCCATATCCGTCAGGAGGATGTCGACCGCGGAAAGCCTATCAAGAAGGCTTTGCAGGACATTCTGGAATTCTTCGGAGATTCCATTCTGGTAGCACATAATGCAGCCTTCGACTTTGACTTCATCAATGAGGCCTTGAAGAACAACGGGATGCCGACGATCCAGAATCCTGTCATCGATACTCTTCCTTTGGCTCGATATCTTTTCCCGGACATGAGAAGCCACAGGGAAGAGGCTCTTGCAAGAAGGCTCTTCGTCGAATTCGATGCTACTGGTGCCCACAGGGCAAACTATGATGCCGGACATCTGGCACAGATTTTCGATGCCATGCTATCCCAGCTCAACGACCGTTTCCCGGATATCCGGCACTGTGATCTGCAGAACCTTCCCGTCAGCAAGGAAATGATGTTGGGACTTCATCCCTATCATGCGACGGTCTATGTGAAGAACATGGATGGGTTAAAGGATCTATATAGGGTCATATCCCTTTCCAACACCACCTACCTCTCCAAAAACGGTACTCCGATCACGCCAAGAAGTCTGTTATCGGAGAACAGGAAGAACCTTCTTGTCGGTTCTGCCTGTCTCAACGGCGAAGTCTGGGAGGCTGCTACGACAAAGGGTGAGGCAAACCTTCGCAAAAAGCTCGACTTCTATGACTTTATCGAAGTCCAGCCTCCGGCAAACCATATCTTTGAAATCCACAAGGGCCAGCTTGGTTCCATGGAAGAGGTCGAAAAGATCACTTCCGACCTCATCAAGGTCGCAAAGGATGCCGGGAAGATTGTCTGTGCTACCGGTGACTGCCACTACCTGGATCCGGAAGACAAACTCTATCGGGATGTCTATATCGCATCCAAGGGAATCCAGGGTGCCAGGCATCCTTTGAACCTGGCTCCGTATGACTCTGCTTCAGAAGAAAAGAAGCAGGCATGGTATAAGAATCCACTTCCCAATCCGGACCAGCATTTCAGGACGACGGATGAGATGATGGCTTGCTTCTCCTTCCTCAAGGACAAGGCCTTGGAAGAAGAAATCATCATCGACAACACCAACAAGATTGCTGACATGATCGATGACAACATCAAGCCTACCAAGGATAAGCTTTATCCTCCGTTCATTCCCGGTGCTGATGAGAAGCTGACCGACCTGACCTATAAGACGGCCAAGGAACTCTATGGGGATCCTCTTCCCAAGGAGATTGCCGACAGACTTGAGACGGAACTCAACGGTATCATCACCAACGGATATGGTGTCATCTATTGGCTTTCTTCGGACATCGTCCGCTGGTCCAACTCCAAAGGCTATCTGATCGGATCCCGTGGCTCTGTCGGTTCCTCCCTGGTTGCCACGATGTCCGGCATCACCGAGGTCAATCCGCTACCACCCCACTGGAGGTGTCCACACTGCAAGAAGCTGATCTGGGCAGATATCTCGAAATATGATTCCGGCTTCGATCTTCCTCCCATGAAGTGCCCGGATTGCGGACATGACATGATCGGAGATGGCCAGAACATTCCTTTTGCCACCTTCCTAGGTTTCCATGCCGAGAAGGTTCCGGATATCGATCTGAACTTCCCGTCTGATTTCCAGGCGACAGCCCATCTTCATATGCAGGAAGTCCTGAATGCTTCCGGAAACCACTGCTACAAGGCAGGTACGATTCAGACGACTCAGGAAAAACAGGCCAGAGGTTATGTCTTAGGCTATTATGAATCTCTTGGCATCGATACCTCGAAAGTCAGGGATGCTGAAATCGACAGGGTGGCCGCCGGCTGCGTCGATGTCAAGCGTTCCACCGGTCAGCATCCGGGTGGTGTCATCGTCATTCCTAACGGCATGGAGGCCTACGACTTCACGCCGGTCCAGTATCCTGCCGATGATCCGGATTCCAAGTGGGAGACGACCCATTACGACTTCCACGCCATCCACGACAACGTCTTGAAGTTTGATATGCTTGGTCATGTCGACCCTGTCGCCGTCAGGATGCAGTGCGACCTATGTGGCTTCAGCTTCATGGATATGAAGGAAAAGATTCCGATTTCCGACCCGGAGGCTCACTCCCTCTTCTGGTCGACGGAAGCTCTCCATCTGAAGAACAATGTGCTTCAGCAGGAGACCGGAGCCTTGGGCCTTCCTGAATTCGGTACCGAAAACGGCCGTCGAGTCCTGATTGAAACCAAGCCTCGTTCCTTCTCCGACCTTGTAAGAATCTCCGGTCTGTCCCATGGTACCAACGTCTTTGCCGGAAATGCCGAAGACCTCATCACGAAGCAGGGCTTCACTTTGGGAGACGTCATCGCCTGCCGTGACGACATCATGACCGTCCTTCATGACAAATATGGTGTCGAAAACGGAGATGCCTTCAAAATCATGGAGTTCACCAGAAAAGGTCGTTTTGGAAAACCGGGTGATGATGACCTCAAGGCAAAATACGACCAGATCATGAAGGAACACAATGTTCCGGAATGGTACATCGAATCCTGCCATAAGATTGCCTACATGTTCCCGAAGGGACATGCCGTCGCCTATGTCAGCAACTGTATCCGTTGCGCATGGTTCAAGGTCCATGAACCTCTTGCCTATTATGCGACGTACTTCACCTTGCGTTGTGATGCCTATGACATCAAGACGATGATGAAGGGCATCAACCCATGCATGAAGAAGAGAGAGGATATCCTGACCAGGCATGCCCACAGGGAACCGGTCTCCAATACGGAACTTGCCACCATCAATGCCTATGAGCAGACGATTGAGATGTATGACAGGGGTATGAGCTTTGCTCCTTTGGACGTCAATCGTTCCGAAGCAACGAGATTCACTATCGACAGAGCTAAAAATCAGGTCATTCCATCACTTACCTGTGTTTCCAACTTGGGTGAATCGGTTGCACTTGCTATAGTCAAGGCAAGAGACGAACACCCGTTCACATCGATTGAAGACCTCAAGGAAAGAGGTCATGTCGGTGATAAGATGATTGATGCCTTAAGAGCTTTGAATGCCCTAGGCGACCTTCCGGAAGACGAACAGATGACGTTGTTCTGACATTGCATCAAAAGAAAACCACCTTCTCTCCTTGCTTGGAAAGAAGGTGGTTTTTGAAGTCAGTCCTTTGATATGGCTTTTGCGTTTCTTTTTCTGTCCAACATGGCTTTGAAGATAGGATACCATGTGGAAGCCAATATGCATGACATGAGGATGGAAAGAGGCAAGACGATTTCAAGAAGAAGTGTCATAGGAGCGTGGAACGAAGGGTAAAGAGAGGGCTGTCAAAAAGGAAATAGGCTCCATCATAATAAATATAGAGTCCGGCAAGAAGAGAGAAGACGAAACTGAGACTTATCGAGACATATAGAAGAAAATATTTTTTTGTATTGATGTTTCTATCAGTCATATACCGGTTCTTTTATCCATTTCATACGAATATGGATTCCTTTCGTTTGGGTCCTATGAAATGATGATAGCATCGAACGCTTTTGATTTCTATTTGATTTAAAAAAAGCAACCTGACAAGCAGGCTGCAAAAACAAACGATTGTTGAAGATGATGAAAAAGATGATTGAAATGCGATGTAAATGAAGGAGAAACAAAGAGAACAAAAGAAAGTAAAAAGCGCTTATATTACTCGTTCCAATTGGCGATGGTCTTCCCGTTGCTATCTGTAAATGATCCACAGGCAATCAGGATGAGGTCGACAAGCGATCCGATACCGAAGCATCCACAGGTGAAAAGCCAAAGAAGACCAGTGCCTATCTTTCCGGCATAGAAGCGGTGTGCACCGAATCCTCCGAGAAAAAGACAGAGAAGAAAGGCTACAAGACGGCTCAATGAACTTACGGAATCATCATTTCTGGCGGCTGTATAGGTTGTTGAAGTCGTGGTATAGCTGCTATTTTGGGACTTGTTCTCGGCACCGCAATACGGACAGAATTTATCGCTTTCCTTGATTTCTCTTCCACAATTCTGACAATACATAAATATGTACCTCCTTTTTTGATTTTGGTTTGTTTTATTATACTATCCTACATTTTCGATTCAATAGCCTTGAAAACGATGATATGGATAGATTTTCCTGACAACGGAGAATCTTATCCTTTGAAAGGATATGAGAAGACTGTTTCTTAGATGGGAGATATCAGAATCAAAAGACCTGAATCTCATGTCTGGAATTGCTTTGCTCCTGGATGATGTTGCTTCCTTCAGTTTTCCTTCTCACATTCTTCGATGGCCTTGCTGAAGATAGCTTCGACCTGTTGTCTGTTCATGATGCCTTCTTCCAGGACGACATCCTCAATCTCCTTGTTTTCACGAAGTGCCTTCTTGGCAATCTCGGCTGATTTCTTATATCCGATATAGGGGGCAAGGGCAGTGACGATGCCAAGGCTGTTCTTTTCCAAGTCAAGGCAATGATCCTTGTTGGCCGTGATTCCTTCGATGCAGTGGATGTTCAGGGTATGGATGGCATTTGTCATGGAACGGATGGATTCAAAGAGCTGGCTGAAGATGACCGGTTCGAAGGCATTGAGCTCCATCTGTCCTGCCTCACAGGCAAGGGCGATCGTCATGTCATGCCCGATGACAAGGAAACATACCTGGGAAACGACTTCCGGGATGACTGGATTCACCTTTCCTGGCATGATGGATGAACCATTCTGCCTTGCCGGAAGGTTGATTTCGTTAAGTCCGCATCTCGGGCCGGAAGAAAGAAGCCTTAAGTCGTTGCACATCTTGGACAGGGATACGGCAAAGGCTTTCAAAGAACCGGATATCTCGACAAAGGAATCCAGGTTCTCGGTGCTGTCAAAGAGGTCTTTGGCTTGATGAAGCTTTTCGCCAAAGAGGTCAGATAGTGTCTTTACGACATGGTCTTCGTAATATCCGGAAGCGTTGATCCTGCTTCCGATGGCTGTTCCTCCAAGATTGACGCTCTTCATTTCCAAGGATGCTTCCTTAAGTCTTTCAAGACATCTCTGAATCATGGAGGCATAGCTTTCGAAGGTGTTTCCAAGTGTCATCGGAACGGCATCCTGAAGCTGAGTCCTGCCCATCTTCAGGATATTGCGGAATTCTTCCTTTTTCTTCAATAGGACCTTCTCCAGAGAAGAAAGCTGGTCAAACAAGGGTGTAAGAAGGCTTAGGACGGTCATCTTTCCAGCCGTAGGTATGACATCGTTGGTAGACTGGGCCATGTTGACATGGTCGTTTGGATGAATTATGTCATAGGTGCCTAGCTTTCCGCCGAGAATTTCATTAGCCCTGTTGGCGATGACCTCGTTCATGTTCATGTTCATGCTGGTTCCGGCACCGCCCTGGATTTCATCCGTGATGAACTGATTGTCAAACAGGCCTTTTTCGACTTCCTTGCAGGCCTTGATGATGCTCTCTGCCTTATCCTTTTCAAGCAGGCCGGCTTCCTGGTTGGTGATGGCACATGCTTCCTTGATTAAGGCAAGGTTGACGATGAACTCATGAGAGAGAAGATGGCCGGTGATGGGAAAGTTCTCCTTTGCCCTCAATGACTGTACACCATAATAGGTGTTTTCATCGACGGGCATGCTTCCGATGGAGTCAGATTCGATTCTAGTGTTCATGATGATATTTTCCTATGAGAAAAGGGCATAAAAACTATGCCCTTGAAGCAGTCTGAAAAATTGTTTTTAGTTGATGTGGAAGAGAAGATCGCCATAGGACGGAACCGGCCAGGAGGATTTGGCGACGATGGTCTCCAGTTCGTCGATAGGTTTCCTGAGGTCTGCCATCGCCGGGATGAGGACATCCCTGCAATAGACGGCTTTGTCTCTTCCGGTGGCCTTCAAAGAGGCGATGTCCTGGTCAAGCGTATCGGAAGCAGACTGGGCTTCATCAAGAAGCGACGATATCTTTTCGATGGCTGAGGAAGTCGACTTTGGTGCTTTGATGCCTAATTCCTTGAAGGACTTGGCTTCGTCAAGAAGCTTGGCAAGATATCCGTGGACTGCAGGAATATAGAGCTTCTTTGCCATATGGGACATGGTCTTGGCGTCGATCATGACCTGGCTGGCATAGTTGGCATATTTGATTTCAGCCCTGGATTTCAGCTCACTTGTTGTCAGAACGCCGGATTCGGCAAAGAGGTCCTTGACTTTTTCTTCGTTGAGGACGTCGGTTGCTTCGACGGAAGTGGCGAGGTTCAAAAGACCTCTCTTCTTGGCTTCTTCGACCCATGCTTTGGAATATCCATCTCCGTTGAAGATGATTCTTTCATGTTCCTTCAGGGAAGTGCGGATCCAGTCATCGATGGCCTTGTTGGCATCTTCGCTTCTTTCGACGGTATCAGCGAATTCCTTGAGGGTCTTGCCGATGATGGTGTCAAGGACGATGTTCGGACCGGCGATGTTCTGGTTGCTTCCGACCATTCTGAATTCGAAGCGGTTGCCGGTGAAGGCAAAAGGTGATGTCCTGTTCCTGTCGGTGGAATCCTTCGGAAGGACCGGAAGAGTCTTGGCTCCTGTCTGCAAAAGGCTCTTGGCTCTTGCCTTGGTCGGTGCATCCGAGTGGATGATTCTTTCGACGACTGCATCAAGTTCGTCACCAAGGAAGATGGAGACGATGGCCGGAGGAGCTTCGTTGGCACCAAGACGGAAATCGTTGGTATAGGTGGCAACGGATTCTCTCATGAGTCCGGCATATTCGTCGACTGCCTTGACAACGGCGGCAAGGAAGACGAGGAACTGAGTATTCTCATGCGGATTTTTGCCAGGCTTGAGAAGATTGATTCCGGTATCCGTCTGAAGAGACCAGTTGTCATGCTTTCCGGAACCATTGATGCCGGCAAACGGCTTTTCGGCAAACAGGCAGATGAAGCCGTGCTTCTTGGCAATCTTCTTCAGGATCATCATGACGAGGGCGTTCTGGTCAGCAGCGACATTGGCCGAAGAATAGATGACGGCAAGTTCGTGCTGGGAAGGAGCGACTTCGTTATGTTCGGTCTTGGCAGGGATGCCAAGCTTCCAGAGAACCTGGTTGACCTCGGTCATGAAGCCGGCAATCTGTTCCCTGATAGGACCAAAATAATGATCATCGAGTTCCTGACCCTTGGGAGCGGGAGCACCAAAGAGTGTCCTTCCGGTATAGATCAGGTCCTTTCTCTGTGCGAAATGCTCGATGTCGACAAGGAAGTATTCCTGTTCCGGTCCTGCCATCGGAATGACCCTCTTGGTTTCCTTGTCACCGAAGATGCGAAGGACACGGACAGCCTGTTCGGAGACATACTCCATACTTCTTAAAAGAGGTGTCTTTGAATCAAGGGCTTCTCCCGTGTAGGAGTAGAAAGCGGTCGGAATGAATAAGACATCGGAATATTCGTCATGGATGACGAAGGCCGGGGAAGTGCAGTCCCAGGCGGTATATCCTCTTGCTTCGAAGGTTGCACGAAGTCCGCCGTTAGGGAAGCTGCTGGCATCAGGCTCACCTTTGATGAGCTCCTTGCCGGAGAAGGACATGATGACTTTGCCTTTTTTGTCCGGAACGGAAATGAAGGAGTCATGCTTTTCGGCAGTGACACCTGTCAGGGGTTGGAACCAATGGGTATAATGGGTAGCTCCCTTGCTGATAGCCCAATCCTTCATGCCGTGGGCGACATCGTCGGCCAGGCTCGGATCGAGTTCGGAACCATTGTGAATGGTCTCCATCAGATCCTTGTAGACCTTCTCGGGAAGGTGACTTCTCATCTCTTCATCATCGAACACGTCGACACCATAGTTTGCTGGAATATCGAACTGACTTGGCATGGTGGCCTCCTTTTATTGCTATCCGTCTCAGCCAGAGTGATGAAAATAAACTGTGATTAAGATACTCTTTTTGAATCCAAAAGAAAATAAGAAATTTTCATCTTTTCATAAACACACATGAAATCTTTCATAAAAACAAAAGTTGTGAAACACAGGATTATTTGTAAA
>JAJVUU010000125.1 GCA_021621525.1 Caryophanales bacterium | reverse complement strand
CTTTTCTACTCCTTCTCTGATGATCTGTTGCAGCTCTTCTTGACTGAGCAACTGGCTATCTTTCCCTGATAGGATAAATCGGTCTACCTGGATGGCTCTGGATGACTGAGGGTCATTGAGGGCTGGATCTAGGTGCAAGCGTAATTGGTGATAACCTTTTGCTAGACCTTGCAGATTGACCAAACTCTGGTCGAGCTTGCGTTGATCTCCATAGCCACTGAAATAATGATCGCCTTCGATTTCATAATCATGGCCACGACCTTCTTCGAAGGCTATTTCTTTTCCATCCAGGGTGACGCTGTAAAGACCATGACTTGGGTCGACTACTCCTCGAACCTCCACACCCGTGCCCTTAAAGGTAATGGTCACTTCAATGTGTTTCTTGCCTTCCTCATCGGTCACTTGGTTAAAGCTAGACCAAGATTCTGTGCCATTTGAGAAGTTTGGATTGTCTGTCTCGTGGTGCCAACCCTCACTGTAATGCAGTTTCGGATCTTGGTCATCTACTTCTTTGCGATTTTCTGGAAGCAGGTCCTCGTTCATCACTTGGACTGTCAGTTCTGGAATAAAGCCGACCAGGCTTCCTTGATCCGGATGGAGCAATTTGACCTTAAAGTCATAGACATCGGTCGCTTTTCCCGCAAAATCAAGGGTTGGAACTTGGACTGTTTTTTCTGTCTCGCCATCTGCGAACTCAAGGGTGACGTTGGTATCTTTATAGACCTTGCCATGAACCCCTGTTCCTGGTTCTGTGATCAATTTCAGACTTGCACTTCCTTTAGAGCCACCTTTTCTCTTGACGACGACTTGCGCTGGGTCGCCTTTCTTAACAGCTAGGGTTGGCTGAGCAAATTCAAAGAGACCCTTTTCTTGGTTATTGAGGGCATAAATCCCTTCCGTTGCGATCGCATCTCCCTTGCTATTGACCAAGGTCAAGGTATGAGATCCTGCTGCCAAGTCCGGTGTTTCATAGACCTTTTGGCTGCGTTTACGGCTTGGGCTTTGGGTATTGACGGTCGCTAGTTTTTGACCATCGACATAGATATCCATTTCCCCATGACCAGGGTCGACAGTTGCGACCACATAGGCCTTGGTACCTTCAAACTGATAGGTCACCGAAGCTCCCTTTTCCTTGGTCCACATAGAGGTGCCTCGAACACCTTCTCCCTCTTCATTCCACTGACCATTGGCCCGCTCTGCTGTCCGGTCGGAATGATAAGTCAAACCAAGCGGATAGCCATCCGTTTCTTCAATGCTGGCTGGTGTCTTATAGACAGAGACACCGTTCAAGATTGGAGTGGATTGGGCATCAGTGATGGACACCCGGATATAG
>JAJVUU010000124.1 GCA_021621525.1 Caryophanales bacterium | reverse complement strand
CAATCGCCACCGCCGTCCGAAAAATCTCTGGACACAAAATGAAGACGGGGAAGAGATTGTTTATTATCGGGCTAATGACGAGCAGGATGAAGCGGTCTTTGTTGCCAAAACCATTGAAGAGCTGAGTCGCGAAGCTGGCTACAAGCACCGTGATTTTGCCGTTCTTTACCGGACCAATGCTCAGTCACGGACCATTGAAGAAGCGCTACTCAAGTCCAACATTCCCTACACCATGGTAGGGGGCACCAAGTTCTACAGCCGGAAGGAAATTCGGGACGTCATTGCTTATCTGAACTTGATTGCCAACCTCAGTGACAATATCAGTTTTGAGCGCATTATCAATGAACCCAAGCGGGGAATCGGGCCAGGTACAGTGGATAAGATTCGTGACTTTGCTCAAATGCAAGAGTCCTCACTCCTGGATGCTTCAGCCAATATCATGCTCTCTGGCATCAAAGGAAAGGCTGCCCAAGCCATCTGGGACTTTGCCAATCTCATTCTTGATTTGAGAGAAAGATTGGACCAGCTGACCATTACAGAGTTGGTCGAAGAAGTCCTTGACAAGACGGGCTATATGACGGCCCTAACCAATCAGGGAAATTTGGAAAGTCAGGCCCGCATCGAGAATATCCAAGAGTTCCTATCTGTTACCAAGAATTTTGATGAAAATGGAGAGACCGTCGAAGACGAATCAGGTGTGGAAACCTTGAGTCGTTTCTTGAACGTGTTTGCTTTGATTGCCGATACATACGATGTGGCTCAAGAAACTTCAGAAGTGACCTTGATGACTCTTCATGCAGCCAAGGGATTGGAGTTCCCAGTCGTCTTCTTGATTGGGATGGAAGAAAATGTCTTTCCTCTTAGTCGTGCGGCTGAGGATCCAGATGAATTGGAAGAAGAGCGTCGCTTGGCTTATGTAGGGATCACGCGGGCAGAGAAGGTTCTCTTCTTGACCAATGCCAACTCACGTTTGCTCTTTGGACGGACCAGCTACAACCGGCCAACGCGTTTCATCAATGAAATTAGCTCGGATTTATTGACCTACCAGGGCTTAGCCCGTCCAGTTAATACCAGCTTTAAGGCTTCGTATAGCAATGGAGGCGGAACGACCTTTGGAAAAGGCATGAGCCTGTCACAAGCCCTTCAAGAGCGCAAGAGACAAGCAGCCCCAAATGCTCTCACGTCATCAAGTCTACCTTTTGGTAATAGTAACCGTTCTAGCGCCAAAGAAAGCGTCGCTTGGTCCATTGGTGATATTGCCATTCACAAGAAGTGGGGCGAAGGGACTGTCCTAGAAGTCTCTGGTAGTGGTAGTACCCAAGAGCTCAAGATCAACTTCCCAGAAGTGGGTCT
>JAJVUU010000123.1 GCA_021621525.1 Caryophanales bacterium | reverse complement strand
TACGATCGTGAATGGGGAGATGGGCAAGAAGATCCTTATTATTTTTATCCAGAGCATCTGGATACCGATCAGTGGATCAAAACCCTGAAGGATGCTGGTTTTAAACGGACGATCATGGTCGTCAAGCACCACGATGGCTTCCTCTTGTACCCTTCCAAATACACCGACCATACCATTGCTAAAAGTGGTTGGAAGGATGGAAAAGGTGATGTCCTAGCCGAGGTTTCTGCTTCTGCCAGCAAGTATGACATGGACATGGGGGTCTACCTCTCGCCTTGGGATGCTCACAGCCCGCTCTACCATGTGGATACAGAGGACCAATACAACGAATACTACCTCAACCAGCTTAAGGAAATCCTTGAAGATCCAAAATATGGGAACAAGGGTAAGTTCGTAGAAGTCTGGATGGATGGAGCGCGTGGCGATGGGGCTCAAAAAGTCACCTATACCTTCGACAAGTGGTTTGATGCCATTCGCAAGGCCCAAGGAGATATTGCTATCTTCTCAGCTGAGCCGACCAATGTTCGTTGGATCGGAAATGAAAAGGGGATTGCCGGAGATCCGGTTTGGCAAAAGGTCAATCCAGATAAGATCCGCAACAATCCATCTAATAGCTACCTCAATCACGGGGATCCAGAAGGGAAGCAATACTCGGTGGGAGAAGCCGATGTTTCTATTCGCTCCGGCTGGTTCTACCATGACAATCAAGAGCCTAAGTCCTTGCGCGAATTGATGGACATTTACTTCAAATCGGTCGGCCGTGGAACTCCGCTTCTGCTTAATATTCCACCCAATCAAGATGGGAAATTTGCGGAGGCCGATGTGGCCCGTTTGAAAGAATTCCGTCAGACCTTGGACCAACTCTACAGTGTGAACTATGCGGCAGGAGCTTTGGTCGAAGCTGACTCGACACGACGCAATCCGCTCTACAAGGCCAGCCATTTGACAGATGGCGATGAAAAGACCAGTTGGGCACCGGCTGATGATGCCAAGACCGGATCTTTTGTCCTTGATCTTGGAAAAGAACAGCATTTTGATGTGGTAGAGCTCAAAGAAACCATCGAGAAAGGCCAACGGATTTCTGGCTTCACCATTGATGTGGCAGTGAATGGGCAATGGGTTCCTTATGGAGCTGGCTCAACTGTGGGATACCGCCGATTAATCAAAGGGCAACCAGTTGATAGTCGCTATATCCGGGTGTCCATCACTGATGCCCAAGCCACTCCAATCTTGAACGGAGTCTCTGTCTATAAGACGCCAGCTAGCATTGAAGAAACCGATGGCTATCCGCTTGGTTTGACCTATTATTCTGACCGGACAGCTGAGCGGGCCAATGGCCAATGGAATGAAGAGGG
>JAJVUU010000080.1 GCA_021621525.1 Caryophanales bacterium | reverse complement strand
GGAAATTCCATGGCTGATTCATTATAATAATCCTTGTTTGTGTGTTCTATTCAAAAATAAAGGAGAACTTTTATTCATGACCGAAAAAGAAATGCTATCTAAGATTCAGGCTCTCGCAGATACGACTGCCCAGAATTTCGTCTTCAAGAGAACTGCCAAGCTTGAACTTGTCTATAACGAGACTTTGCAGGATGGCTCCGTCGACTGCTATTGCCTTGGCAGCGATATGCCGCTTCTCGTCTATCGTGTCTTCAACGTCAAGGAAGATGGCACTGTCACAGAATATACTGATATCCAGCAGGCCGTCGAAAAGACCAGACATTACAATGCCGAGGTCAAGCCGGCCCTTGGACTTGAAAAGGCTCCGCTCATCACCGGCGAGACCAACGAATATGAGATTCTCCTTGAGAACAAGCTGGAGAACAATGGTGTCGAAGTCAAGCTGAAGTCTTCTATCGGCAGAGACATCACCATGATGGAAATCTATCGTTATTTTGATTATGTCTCCAAGATTTATTTTGTCTCCTGCGTCTCTGTCAGCTATGGCGGACAGTATCTCTTCTCCGTCACACCCGATAGCAAGCATCTCCGTCTGATCATCGGCAACAATCCGGAAGTCAAGAAGAGAGTCGATATGATGACCGAACTTCTTCAGGCCAGACTCCTTCCTTCCTATCAGACCATCGCTGCCGGCTGCCAGCTTCTCAGCGACCAGAACGTTAAGGCTCATGTCACTCTCAATGGCAACAACGGTGAGAAGATCGAATATGAATCCACCTTCTGCTATGACGATCCTGAGACTCAGACGAGATTTGCCTTCTTTGCCAAGACCGGCAATCCGAAGGATGGCATCATCCTCGTCCAGGATATCTTTACCCAGAAGCTGTCTTTAAGCAACACCTGGACGGATGCCCAGAAGGCTGCCGTCGATAAGTTCAAGGATCTCATGAGGAACAATCCGGAGGAATTCAACAAGCATGCCACCAATTTCTTCTCGGATGACCTTGACTTCAGATACAATGCCTTCAAGAGCGGTGCTCTGAAGAGCGAACCTGCTCCTGCCGCAAAGAGCGACGAAGCCAAGGCAGAATAAAGAAAAACCATCGAAAAACAAAGCTGAGGAGGCTTGGTATGAATCATCTTGAATCAGGATATATCCTGCTAGACAATCATAAGGGACTGAAGGGTGTGTTTTCGACCCTTGGCGCAGGCGTCAGGTCACTGACTCTTGACGACAGACCTTTGATTCTTCAACTCAAAGATGAGCAGACATACCTGACGTCTCCTCAGCTTTTTGGTAAGACCGTTTCCAGGTTCATCGGAAGAATTCCTTCCAAGGGAGAAATCAACGGCGTTCCATATTCATTGGAGGAGTTCGAACCTGGCATGTGCCTTCATGGCGGATATGAGAAAAGCATGATCTTCCGCAATTATGAGGCGACCATGGAAGAGGATGACGAGAACGTCAGCGTCCGCTTCTCTCTGCTGAGCCCGGATGGTGATTGCGGATTCCCGGGGAACCTGAAGGTCAATGTCACCTATAGCCTGAACAAGGATCTGAACATCCTTGCCATCCGATATGATGCCATATCCGACAAGGATACTTTGATTTCCTTGTCCAACCATATGTATTGGAACCTTTCCGGAAGAGATAGCGTCGATGATTCTACGCTTCTTGTCAAGGCAGGCAGATATGGTACTTTCCGTCCAGGCTCCAAACTGATCAGTGATGTCAGTGATGTTCCTGATTATCTGGACTTTACCAAGCCGAGTCTTTTGAAGGACAAGCTTGATGCCATCGAGAAGGCACTTCCGGATATCCAAACTCTGGACCACTCCTATTTGTTTGACATGGTCCAGATTCAGGAACCTCAGGTGGTTCTTTCCAACGACAGATGCAGCGTCGAATGCTTTACGGACTTCGATGCCTGCAACTTCTATGTCGATTCCACCCTGGTTCCTGTCGATTTCGTCAACAATCCGAACCTGATCCATCATAGACGCAGGGGCATTGCCATCGAACCTCAGCAGTTCATCCTCGACCATTTCATCCTCAAGGCAAATACGCCTTACTCCCACTTCATCACCTATCGTGTGAACAGGAAGTGATTTATCAAAAATGACGGCGCTTATCACAGGTGGGACAAGCGGCATCGGCAAGGAACTTGCTATCGCCTTGTCTGATTTGGGCTATGATCTTTTTCTGGTTTCCAGGAAAGAAAACGGCCTGGATGAGATTAAAACGAGATGCAAGGAAGGAACGAAGGTTGAGTATCATTCCTACGACCTTTCCAAGGAAGAGGAGTGCTTTCGTCTGCTAGAGGATACGAAAGACCGGGATGACATCACCATCTTTGCCAACAATGCCGGATTCGGTGACATCGGGAGGATGGAAGACACTTCTTTGGAAAAGGAAGTCAATATGGTGAAGCTCAATGACATTGCCTCCCTGATTCTGATCAAAAGCTTTTTGCTCCGGTTCGAAAAGAAAGGAAGCGGGCATGTTCTTGCCGTGGCATCGGCGGCAGCCTTTGGCGTCGCCGGTTACATGAACGTCTATTATGCGAGCAAATCCTTTGTCTATTCTCTTTGTCACGGATATTACAGGGAACTCAGAGACAAGAAGTCCAAGGTTGTTCTTTCCTGTCTTCTTCCCGGACCTGTCAGGACGGGATTTGAAGAAAGGGCGAATGCAAAATTCTTCTTCCATACCTATTCCGCAGATAAACTTGCCGTATATGCTATAAAAAAGATGCTGGGTGGACATTTTGAAATCGTCTATGGAACAAAGATGAAGCTTGCCCACGTCTTCTCACATGTCATACCTCGTATATGGATGTCGAAATTCCTGGACAAACAGGCTGAAATCAGGCATTGAAAATAGAATTTTAAATTTAATTTATATTTGAAAAAGACCTTAGTTATAGGCTTTTTTAGATGTTAAAAACATAAAATAAACTAAAATTTAGCACTTTACCCTTGCAATTGCTAATTTCTTGCCTATAATATGAATCAGTCGCAGATGAAAAGAGATTCATGGAGGTCAATAGAAATGATTAAACCTTTAAGAGATTATGTCGTTTTGGAAAAGCTGCCGGAAGAAAAGAAAGTCGGTTCCATCATCATTGCAACTGCCAAGGATAATGAATCCGCAGTCGCCAATGTCATTGCTGTCGGCCCTGGATATACAGATAAGGACGGACATGAGATCAAGGTAGAAGTCAAAGTCGGAGAAAAGGTCATCTACAAGAAATATTCCACGACCGATTTCGAAGACAAAGGCAAGAAGGTCATGCTGATCAAGGACAGCGACATCATCGCTGTCGTCGAATAATATCGGAGGATAACACATTATGGCAAAGAAAGTTACATATGGCAAAGAAGCCAGAGACAATATGCTCAAGGGTGTCGATATCTTAGCCGACACCGTCAAACTCACTTTGGGTCCAAAAGGCAGAAATGTCGCCTTGGATTCCGGATATGGATCTCCGAAGATCGTCAACGATGGTGTCTCCATCGCCCGTGAGATCGAACTTGAGGACAAGGAACAGAATGCCGGTGCCAAGCTCGTCTATGAAGTCGCCAACAAGACCAACGACATCGCCGGCGATGGTACGACCACTGCCACCGTCTTGGCTCAGGCCATGATTCACAACGGCTTCAAGGCCGTCGATACCGGTGCCAATCCGGTTCTTGTCAGAGCAGGTATCGACCTTGCTTCCAAGAAGGTCTCCGAAGAGTTGCTCAAGAAGTCCAAGAAGATTTCTACTTCTTCCGATATTGCTTCCGTTGCCGGTATTTCTGCCGGTGATGTCGAAATCGGCAATACCATTGCCGAAGCCATGGATAAGGTCGGCAGAGACGGTGTCATCACCGTCGAAGAAGGAAAGGGATTCGATACCACTTTGGATGTCGTCCAGGGTATGCAGTTCGACAAGGGCTACATCTCTCCTTATATGGTCACGGATTCCGAGAAGATGGTCGCTGAACTCGAGAATGCCTATGTCATGGTCACGGATCAGAAGGTCAGCAACATCCAGGACATCCTTCCGATGCTCCAGTCTGTCGTTGAAGCCCATCGTCCTTTGCTCATCATCGCCGATGATGTCGACAATGATGTCGCTTCCACTTTGATCGTCAACAAGCTCCGTGGAACCTTCAATGTCGTTGCCGTCAAGGCTCCTGAATTCGGTGATAACCAGAAGAACATCCTTCAGGATATCGCCATCATGACCGGTGCCAACTTCTTCTCCAAGGATCTTTCCATGCAGTTGAAGGACATCACCGTCAATGACCTCGGTTCTGCCAAGAAGGTCAAGGTCACCAAGGACAATACCACCATCGTCGATGGTGCCGGCGATCCGGAATCTGTTGCCAACAGAGTTAGCGAACTCCGTGGCCAGATCGAAGAAGCCAAGTCCGATTATGACAAGAAGAATCTCCAGAAGAGAGTTGCCAAGCTCTCTGCCGGTGTTGCCGTCATCCGTGTCGGTGCCACGACCGAAACCGAGATGAAGGATAAGAAGCTCAGACTTGAAGATGCCATCAATGCTACGGCTGCTGCTGTCGAAGAAGGTGTCGTCGAAGGTGGCGGTATCGCTCTGATGAAGGTCTATAAGGATCTCAAGGGCAACCTCAAGGATAAGAATCCTGATGTCCAGAAGGGTATCGATGTCGTTCTCAATTCTTTGATTGCTCCTCTTTATCAGATGTCTGTCAATGCCGGCTTTGACGGCGATGACGTCATCGATGAATCCAAGGCCAGAAAAGATGAGCTCGGCTTTGATTCCAAGACCGGTGAATGGGTCGACATGATGGAAAAAGGCATCATCGATCCTACCAAGGTCACCCGTTCTGCCGTCCTCAATGCTGCTTCCATCTCCGCTTTGTTCATCACGACTGAAGCTGTCGTCACGGAACTCCCGAAGAAGGAGACTCCTGCTGCTCCGGCCGGTGGCATGGGCGGAATGGATTACTAAATCCAATCTGAATCATAAGAAGACTGACCCTCGCGACGATTGCCGTGGGGGTTTTTGTGTTGCCTGATATTGTTGAATCGAGCATGGATTCTTGTGAAAAAATGCCTTTTTTGTTGTTCAAATGTTGTTTATTTCTTTTCAACGAAAAAACAAAGTTATATAATTGAACTTGCCAAGGGGGATGAGACCATGTCCGAAAATGATGATCTTTATATAACAAAGACGAATCTGTTGTCCTGTGAAGATGTCGTCAGTTATCTATGGAAGAAGTGTGATAAATTCTCTTCTCCTTTCAAACCGGAGGGTGCATATCAGATAACGGATAAGGTCACCTATTCCGATACCATGCTTGGACTTGAGCTGAAGAAGCAATATGATATCAGTCTGGATGATGCCAGGCACATGGCTCTGAAAAACAAACAGGAATATGATGTCGATACGGTGGAATTCACCACGCTTGACGATGCCAAGAGACCTTTGACCAACGGCCATCTTGTCGTTATCTACCGCCCTTTGGAAAAGTTCTACTATATCTTCCTCGATCAAGGCGAAAATAAATTGAAGCTTCTTGTCAAATGCATCCAGAAGAAAAAGATCTTCAATGCCTTTCCCACAGAGACGGTCATCTTCTTCTGAACAAATCAAAATCCCGGCACGAGTCGAATGCCGGGATTTTATTTGCTCATCTTAGGAAATAGGCTGCGTCATCGACGCTGTTGGCAAAGTGTATCAGGTTGCGATCTTCCTCTCGCAGATAGCCGAAGCTGACCATCTTGTCCAGCTGATGCATGAGATCGTCATAGAATCCGTCGATGTTGAGAAGGATGATGGTCCTATGGGCCTTCTCGAGCTTGTCCAAGACCATGATTTCACTGATTTCGTCCAGTGTTCCCGTTCCTCCTGGAAGGGCGACGAAGGCATTGGCGGTATCCATGATCCTCTTCTTTCTTTCAGCCATCGTTTCCTCGACATAGAATTCGTCGCAGGTCTCCAGACCTTTGCCTTCTTCATAGAAGATTCTTGCTTCTACGCCGATGACCTTTCCTCCTGCCATCTTGGTAGACTCGGCAAGGACATTCATCAGTCCGGTCTTGCTTCCGCCATAGACCAGGGTATGATGGTTCTTTCCAATCCAGGTTCCGAGTTTCCTGGTCTCTTCGATGATGTTGTCATCACTTCCGTAATTGGCGCCGAGAAATACTGCTATCTTCATGTGTTGAATCCTCTGTTCCTATCATTATAAAGGAAGGAAGACGAAAAGGTAGGGAAATATTCAACCGGTTTGGGTTTCTGATGATCCTTTTCGGTTTTTGTTTGAATGCCTCTGATTGATGATGCCTATGGTGAGTCAGAAATCATAAATGAAAATAAACTTGCAAAATCAATCACATGTTTGCATAATGAAGAAAAGAGGTATCGCTTATGGCAGACAATCTATTTACCAGTGAACGCTTCGATATGATTTCAGACTATCTCAAGGAACATGGCAGGGCCACGGTCGATGAGCTTGCCAAGGTTCTCTATGTTTCCCAGGCTACGGTCAGGAGAGATCTCAATGAGATGCAGAAGCTTGGCATCATCCAGCGTACCCACGGAGGTGCCGTCTTTGTCGACAATGTCGATGAGGTCAATATCTTTGTCCGTATCGAGAAGAACACGGCCGACAAACAGAAGGCCGTTGAAATCGCCTTGGACAGGCTGCCATCCTTCAATACGGTCTTCATCGACAATTCCTCCACATGCCTCGCTCTTGCCGAAAGGATGAATTTCCAGTATAAGACCATCATCACCAACGGCCTTCAGCTTGCCGTCAAGCTCTCCAACCGTAAGGATGTCAAGGTCATCTTCTTAGGTGGTGTCATTCAGTATTCTTCCTATTCTACCGATGGTTCCCTGACTACGGAGATGCTGGACAGGTTTCATATGGATCTGATGCTTTCAAGCTGTGCTGCCATCCGCGAAGACGGAACCTATGAACCGACCATCGAAACCATGCAGATCAAGAGTGCAGCCCTGATGAGAAGCGATAAGAAGGTTCTTGTCGTGGATAAGAACAAATTCAGTCTTTCTCTCCCCTATCGGGTCAGGGATCTTGGCTTCTATGATGCCATCTATACCAATGCTTCGGATGAAGTCATCGATTCCTATAAAAAGAAGGGAATCAATATCATAAATAAATAGTCGGGTAGATCCTATTTTG
>JAJVUU010000009.1 GCA_021621525.1 Caryophanales bacterium | reverse complement strand
CTCTCGGTGAGGACGATTTGGTAGATCGGATTAAAAAGTGCTTCCAAACCGATACACCGCTGCCGTCTGCTTTACACGATGCTGCAATGCAACTTTACCGTCAGTATCTTATAGTCGGTGGTATGCCAGAGTGCGTGATGCAGTTTGCCAAAACAAAGGACTATATCCTTATTCGCCATATACAAGACACCATTCTTGAAAGTTACCTCAACGATATGAGCAAGTATAACAACTTGAATGAAATCAAGAAAACCAGACTTGTCTATGATAATATCACCGTTCAGCTTTCCAAGAAGAACACCCGTTTCCAATATAAGCTGATAAAAAAAGGTGGGCGGGCTTCCGAATTTGAAAATGCAATCGAATGGCTTTGCCTGTCTGGTATCGTGTCACAGGTCTACAAGGCCGAGCAGATCAAAAAGCCGCTTGAAAACTACCGTGATATTGATGCGTTCAAGATTTATGTCTCCGACTTAGGGTTGCTTTGTGCTAAGAAAGACTTGCTAGCGAATGATATTCTCTATATGGTAGATGAATTGAATGACTTCAAAGGCGGTATGGCAGAGAACTATGTCAATGTGCAGCTCACCATTAATGGCTATCACACTTACTATTGGGAGTCCGAGCGTGGAGCTGAAATTGATTTTGTCATTCAGCGTGACGGGCAGCTCATTCCTATTGAGGTCAAGTCAGCCGACAACACCAAAGCCAAGAGCTTAAAGGTCTATATGGATATTTATAAGCCTGCTTATGCCATCAAACTCTCTATCAAAAACTTCGGCTTTGAGGACAACAAAAAAATCGTTCCCCTCTATGCCGCATTCTGTATTTGAAATCACTTCCTATGAAGTGGAGTTATGGTGTTGTAAAAGTGTCAAAAGCCATGGGGCTGTTAAAATCAGGCTAAAACCAGAGTAGTCTAATGACCCTTTTAAAGGTTTCCTATTTAGGAAGTATGACTGCTTGTCCTGCTATTTTGCCTGTTCCTACTGGACACTTTTACTAAAATCATCAAAACTGTCCAGTAGAATTTTATGGTTGTTCGTTTCCCTACATGTATTATTGAAGCAGTCACCTTGAGCTTATGGTTCGATGTTATAGTCTAATCTTATCTGTGCTTCATCGAAATTGATAAGCCATCTTTATCTACAAACAAAAAGCCGCTTTATGCGGCTATTTGTTGTTGTCGAAGTTTCTATGCCTTACATAGAAGGACAATACATCGATGTCACTCGGATGGACGTTGGTGATTCTTCCTGCTTCACCTAAGGTCTTTGGCCTGTAGAGGTTTAATTTTTCTCTGGCTTCCAAGGAAAGTCCGTCGATATGAAGATAGTCCAGATCATCAGGAAGAGGAAGTTCTTCATAGGACTTCCTGCGGGTGACTTCCTTCCTTTCCTGAAGGATATAGCCTTCATACTTGACCTCGGTCTCGCATTTGAATGCTTCGTTGTCATTCAAATCAGGAAGGAAGTCAACGCAGTCATGGATGCCTTTATAGGTGACGTTCTGTCTTCTCAGGCAGTTCTTGAGCGTCTCGTTTCCGTTAGGCTTTGGAAAACCTAAGGACATCACATAATCCTGCAGCTTCTTATTGGAAGCAATCTGATGGTCAGAGAGTTCATTGATGGCCAGGATGACATTTTCCTGGCTCTTCTTCAGTTTATCATATCTCTCCTGGCTGTTTAGTCCGGCTTCATAGCCATATCTTGCAAGACGGGAATCGGCATTGTCGTTCCTGGTGATGAGGCGGAACTCGCTTCTGGAAGAAAGGAGTCTGTAGGGTTCTCTTGTTCCCTTGGTGACGATGTCATCGATCATGATGCCGATATAGGCTTCATCTCTCTTCAGGATCAGAGGTTCCTTCTTCTGTAGATAGAGACCTGCATTGATACCGGCCATGAGACCCAGGGCTGCGGCTTCTTCATATCCGGAAGTCGAGGCAATCTGTCCGCAGACATAAAGTCCCGGATATCCTCTGACCTGAAGGGTATGTTCAAGCTGGCTAGGTTCAATGGCATCGTATTCGATGGCATAGGCATACTTGAGGAATCTTGCATGCTCGAGTCCGACGATGGAATGGACAATCTCTTCCTGGACATAGGTCGGCATGGAGGTGGACAGTCCGTCGACATAGGTGGATTTCATCTCCAGGGATTCCGGTTCTAGGAAGAGCTGGTGCCTGGTCTTCTCCTTGAAGCGGACCACCTTGTCTTCGATGCTGGGACAGTATCTGGGACCGACCCCCTTGACGATGCCTCCATACATAGCGGATTCAAGGAGGTGGTCACGGATGATCTGATGTGTCTTTTCGTTGGTATAGGTAAGATAACAGACGACCATGTCTTCCTTCTTCATATAAGTTGTCGTGTCATAGGAGAAGGCAAGCTTTCCATCCTGTCCGTATTCCGGTTTGAGGATGGAAAAGTCGATGCTGTCAGGATCAAGACGAGGTGGTGTACCAGTCTTCAGACGTAGCATCTCAAGACCTAGATCGGCGATGGACTTGCTTAGACCATGGCTTGGTCTTTCTCCGTCCGGACCTTCTTCAGTGATGTCATGTCCGCGTAGAATCCTGGATTCCATGTGGGTTCCGGTAGCCAGGATGATACTTCTTGCAGAGATGAAGCCGTGCTTTTCCAAGTCGACACCTTCGATCTTATGGTCGTGGATGACGAGAGACTTGACTTCGTCCTCGACGATGTCAAGGTTATCAAGGCCGAGGAGATAGTTCTGCATGTTCCTAGGATAGACCTTCTTGTCTTCCTGGGCACGAAGACATCTCACGCCTGGACCCTTGGAGGTATTGAGTTCCTTGATCTGAAGCAAAGCACCTTTGCTATCGGCAATCTTAGCCATGATGCCACCTAAGGCATCGATTTCCCTTACGACGATGCCTTTGGCAGAACCTCCGATATGGGGGTTGCATGGCATATTGGAGACCATCTTAAAGTTAAGGCAGACAAGGAGGGTCTTTAACCCCATTCTGCTTGTGGCATAGCAGGCTTCGCTTCCTGCATGTCCGCCACCGACGACGATGACATCGTAATCGTTAGATATTGAATTGAGCATCAACCGATAGAACCAGTCATATCCATTTTGATGAGCTGGTTGAGTTCGACGGCATACTCCATAGGAAGTTCCTTTGCAAACGGCTCCAAGAAGCCCATGACGATCATCTGGGTAGCCTGAGATTTGCTTAAGCCCCTGCTCATGAGATAGAAGAGCTGGTCTTCGTTGATCTTGGAGACACTGGCCTCATGCTCCAGATAGCTTGAGGCGTTTTCGACGACATTGTTTGGTATCGTATCGGAATAGGAATGGCTGTCGATGATGAGCGTATCGCATTCCTCATGGGCCCTGGAGTTCAGAGCACCCTTGGCGATATGGATCTGTCCTCGGAAGTTGGCTGTTCCTCCATCCTTGGAGATGGATTTGGAGATGATGTTGCTGGAAGTATCCTTGCCAAGGTGAATCATCTTGGCACCGGTATCCTGGAACTGACCTTGGCTTGCGACGGCAACGCTGATGGTCGAACCTTTGGCCCTGTCTCCCTTGAGGACACAGCACGGATATTTCATGCAGAGTTTGGAACCGATGTTTCCGTCAACCCATTCCATGAGGCCGTCGTCATCGACGATGGCTCTCTGGGTGACGAGGTTGAGGATGGAATTGGACCAGTTCTGGATGGTCGTATAGCGCATCTTGGCTCTCTTGCCGACGAAGATTTCGACGATGGCGGCATGGAGGGACTCTTCCGAGTACATCGGAGCCGTGCATCCTTCGACATAGTTGAGCTCGGCATCGTCATCGACGATGATGAGGGTCCTTTCAAACTGACCGCTTCTCTTGTTGTTGATGCGGAAATAGGACTGGAGAGGTTTGTCCAGCTTCACTCCCTTGGGGACGTAGATGAAGCTTCCTCCGGACCACACGGCGCTGTTCAAGGCAGCATACTTGTTGTCCTGGGGAGGGACGAGCTTGCCAAAATACTTCTTGACGATTTCCGGATACTCCCTGAGTCCGGAGTCCATGTCGAGGAAGACGACACCTTTGTCGTTGACTTCCTTGAGCATGTTGGAATAGACGGCTTCGGATTCATATTGGGTGGTGACACCGGAGAGGAACTTCTGTTCGGCTTCGGGGATGCCGAGCTTGTCGAATGTGTTCTTGACGGTATCGGGTACGTCTTCCCAGTTGTCTGCGACTTTGTCGCTGATCTTGGTGTAGTAGGTATAATCTTGGAAGTTGATCCAGTTGAGATCCGGACCGAAGGACGGCTGATGATGTCTTTCGAATTCTTTCAAAGCTTTCAGACGGAATTCGAGCATCCATTGAGGTTCGTTCTTGATCTTGGAAATCTCACGGACGGTATTTTCATCCAAGCCCTTCTCTGTACGATAGATGGCGACATCCTTGTCACGGAATTCGTACTGGGCACGGTTGTCCTTGTCAAGCAGTTCTTTTTCAGTGGTGGTCATGCTTCTCTTCCTCCTGAATCAAAGCCTTGGATAATCCACGCCATGAGATGTTGGCGCAGGTGATACGGCTAGGCTGACGGTTGACGTTGCTGAAGCAGATGGCTTCATCCAGCTTATCGGCATCGAAATCCTTGCCGGCAAGCATCTTGTTGAATTCATCCATGATGTCCATGGCTTCCTTCTCGCTCTTGCCTTTGACAAGTTCGCTCATGATGCTGGTGGAAGCAGTGGAGATGGCACATCCCTTGCCATGCCACTTGCAGTCCTTGATGATTCCGTTTTCGACCTTGACATGGACATAGATGTCATCGATGCAGGAAGCAGAATCCATGTGGATGGTGATATAGCTGGGATCCTTCACGTCTTGGAAGTTGCGTGGATTCTGATAATGGTCGACGATGATTTCCCTCATCATCTGAGGGTCATTCAGTGAAAAAGGCATCTAAGAAATCCTCCGCGGTGGAACAGGCCTTGACGAAAGCCTGAATGTCTTCTTTCGTATTGTATAGATATAAGGATGCTCTCAGGGTTCCATCGACATGGAGGAACTCCGGAAGAATCTTGGCACAGTGTGTGCCGGAACGGACAAAGACACCTTTGCTGGAAAGATAGGTGGCAGCATCCTGAGGGAACACGTCCTTTATGTTGAAGGAAATGATTCCGGTGGTGGCTTCTTCGTTGTAGATGATGGCATTGCCATTCTTCTTCAAACCATCGACGGCAAGTCTTCTCAGCTCAAGTTCATGGGCATGGATATTGTCAAAACCAATCCTTTCAAGATAAAGGCAAGCTTTTGCAAGGCCTAGTACACCGGCGACATTCTGAGTGCCGGCTTCAAAGCGATAGGGAACGTCATCCAAGGACAGATATCCGTCTGAATGGAAACGTGCGTTCATCTCACCTCCATACATCAGAGGTGTCAGCTTTTCGAGAAGCTCCATCTTTCCATATAGGACACCGACACCGGTAGGACCGCACATCTTGTGTCCGGAAAAGACGAGGAAGTCGACATCCGTATCCTGTACATCAGTCTTCTGATGGGCGACAGACTGTGCTCCGTCATCGATATAGATGGCATGATACTGATGGGTGAGCTTGCAGAGACCTTTGACGTCGATCTCAAATCCCATGACGTTGCTGACGGATGCGATGGAGACGACCTTTGTCTTCTCGCTGATGACTTTCTTCAGTCCTTCGACGGTGACCTTTCCCTGGCTGTCAAGTTCGATGTAACGAATCTTGGCTTTGGTGATCTTGGCTACCTGGAACCAAGGAAGGACGTTGGAGGCATGTTCTGACTGGGTGAGGACGATCTCATCTCCTTCCTTCAGAAGCGGGATGAGTCCATAGGCGATTTCGTTGAGCCCTTGGGTGTCACCGCTGGTGAAGATGACTTCGTTTGGATCCTTGGCATGGATGAAGTCAGAGACGACTTCCCTGGCTTCGTCAAAGGCGGCATCCGCCTCATGGGCAAGGGAATAGTCTCCTCTTCTGGTGTTTGCCGTGATATCGCAATAATAATGGTTCACGGCATCGATGACGCACTGTGGTTTGAAGGTGGTGGCAGAGTTGTCAAGATAGACCAAGGGAAGTCCCTTGAACTTTCCTTCGTGGTTTGCGTACATCGGGAAATCCTTACGTATCTGATATGGATCGAAACTCATAGTGTAAGCTCCTGTAAAGACGCTTTGGCTTTTTCAATGATATCCTGGTCTCCCAGCTTTTCAAGCACAGGAAGGAGTGTTCCGAAGGTGATGAGCTTCTTGCTCTCATCTAAAGAGAGTCCTCTGCTCATGAGATAGAAGAGTTCATCAGGGTTATAGGCACCTAAGGCAGCACCATGGCTGGCATTGACGTCGTTTTCCTTGATGAGAAGGGCTGGGGAGACTTCACTCTTGCAGTCAATGGAAAGATTGGTGATCTTTCCCTCTTGTCTGGTGTCACTCTTATGGGCACCATTGACAATCAGGGAGTTTCCCAAGAACTTCAGCACGCCATTCTTGTTGTTGATGCCGTTCATGCTGACTCTGGAATAGGTATTCCCTTCCTCATGGCTGACATTGAAGTGGAAGACCTTGGCCGTGTCTTCAAAGCCGAGGCTGGCTAAGGAGAGAATCACTCTGGCTCCTCTTTTCAGGCTGATGTTCAGGCTGTAATCAAAATCAGTGCGTGCAAAATCCACCAAGGTGAAATCAAGCGTTGCGTTTTCTTTCAAGATGATTTCCGTCTTAGCCTCTTTGCTTTTTATCGGGGTAGAGAGAAAGAACTTCATTTCATTCTCACCTGATAACGTGAGGGAAGAAGGAAGAAGTTCCGGATTGATGACAAGGTTGCTCATTTTCCCATCACCTGTTTGACACCACAGCTTCCGATGGAGATGCTGTTTGCTGTCTTTTCCTGCTTCTCGATCTTGATGCCGTATTCCGTCTCCAGGAAGGAATATCCTTCATGGCTGATACGCATGGCAAGATTCTCATCTCCCTGCAAGGCAATCCTTCCGTTGACGACGACGGCTGTCTTGTTGACATGGACAAGCTCATAGAGCCTGTCATAGTGGGAGACGATGATGAAGGTGGTACCCTGTTGCTTGAGCGTGTCGATGACGTTGGCAATCGTCTTCAGGGCATCGACATCAAGTCCGGAGTCGATTTCGTCAAGGAGAGCGATATCAGGTTTGAGCATGAGCATCTGGAGAATCTCGTTTCTCTTCTTCTCACCACCTGAATATCCTTCGTTGAGATGTCTGCTTGCCATGGAGTCATCAAGTCCGACCTTCTTGTAGGAGTCGGTGATTTCCTTGTAGAACTTGAAAAGGGAAATGTGTTTCTCCAGACGTGCGTTGAGCATTGCCCTATAGAAATCCATGGTGACGACACCAGGAACATCCGGCGGATTCTGGAAGGACATGAAGAGTCCTTTCCTGCTTCTTTCATCGACGGAAAGCCTGAGCAGGTCTTTCCCGTCAAGCGTGATGCTACCAGAGGTCACCTTGTACCTCGGATTGCCCATCAGGACGTTGAGAAGCGTAGACTTTCCATGTCCGTTAGGACCAAGCAAGGCTACGCAGTCACCTTTTTTGACGTCCAGGCTGCAACCACTTAAAATATGGTTCCCTTCAGCCTCGCAAGAGATGTTTTCAATGTTTAGATTTTCCATACCGCCTCCAATGTTCAGAATCGCTATTTAAAACTTATATATTTTAATGAATTTATACGTTTGTTACAAGGAAAGTGATAAGAATCGGGAAATAGTGAAGGAATCTTTTATGTCAAGGCAAGAATCCTTTTGCTATGAGAACATCGTTTTTTATCAAGACTGATGGCAACAGAATTCAAATCATCAAAAGCCGTTGAACTCCATCAGGTCTTCCATCCTGCATCCGAGAGCTCTCGAAAGTGCAAGCAGGCTCTCTGTGACTGTCTTGTTGATGTCCTTTGTCCTCTGCTCATATTGTTGTATGCTTCGTAAAGAAACACCTGAAAGGTCAGCAAGTTCTCTTTATGACATCATCCTTTTCAAGAGACAGCAGATGCTTGTAGGTGAAGTCGATCAATATGGCTCCAAGAGGTGCCGTCACAAGGATGGCAAGGATGGCTGAAGCAAGGATAATGCTCCCGCAGCTGAGTCCTTCCTGCAAGGCGATGGCACCGATCGATGCCTGTACCGTAGCCTTGGGAAGATAGGATAGGATGATGAACAGTCTCTCCTTGAAGGTAAACTTGGTAAAGAGAATGGAGAGAAAGACACCTACGCATCTGAAAGCCAGGGCAAGGAAGATCACTCCGACGATGATTCCTCCCTCCTTGGAGAAGGCGAGCTTCGTATTGCAGATGACACCGACCAAAGTAAAGAGAAGGATTTCAAAGCAGGACCAGAGGGATTCATAGCCTTTCTTGATCTCAGCCTTCTTTTCCTTGTTGAAAGATATGAAGACCATCACCAGCACCATGACACCAAGGAGGGAAGAAAGGCTCACATAAGGTTTCAAGACTTCCTCAAGATAAAACAGGCCAAAGGAGAAGGAAAGAAGAAGGAGAATCGAAACAGTAGCATTCACACGTATTTTCTTGACGAACCAACCTAACAGAAACCCTAAAAGAAGACCGGCAGCGATTCCAAGAAGGATGCTCTCTGGAATCTTGAGAAGATCCAAATATGAGAAGGAGGAAGAAGCGACAAGCCCCTTGAAGGCATAGAAGAGAACGATGACATAGATGTCATCCAAAGAGGAGCCTGCCATCACCAGGTCCGTGACGGAGTGTTCCTTTCCGTATCCTTCCTCCTTGATCTTGATCATCCTAGGGACGACCACGGCCGGTGAAACAGCGGCAAGCACACTTCCTAGAAGCAAGGCCTCGAAGATGCTGATATCCAGAAACAAAGGGGCGAAGATACATATGCCCAGGATTTCAAAGCTTGCCGGAAGGAAGGATAGAAGGATGGCTGGCCTTCCGATCTTGAGCAGTCCTTTGACATCCAGGGAAAGAGCCGACCTAGTCAGGATGATGATCAGAGCTATCTGCCTCAGATAGGATGATATCCCTATCAAAGAAGAATCGATGATGTTGAATACGGATGGTCCAAGAAGGATGCCGAGGATGAGATACCAGATAAGCTTTGGCATCCTGATTTTATCCATCAGGAATCCTCCAAGCACACCTAAAGACAGAATCAAGAATAAGGACAGAAACATGTTTTTTCTCGCTTTCTCATGAAAAAAGCCGACGGCTTTTTCCATGAATATAAAAGAATATTCATAGATGCCATCAGCTTTTATATAGAGCGGTTCAGCATTGCTGCTTGGGAGGCGTCATTCCCACGTTGGAAACAAAGAAGACTACTTTTCCAGACCCTTCTTGATGGAATCCTTGATTTCAACCATCTGGGAATCCTGAAGCTGCTTCGGAGGGAAGGCAAGCTTGAGTCCGTCGTTCTCATATCTTGGAATCACATGGATATGGAAGTGATGGACACTCTGTCCGGCAGCCTCACCGATGTTGGTGATGACATTGACACCGGTAGCACCAAGCTGGGCAATCTCAGCCTGGGCGACAAGCTGGGCGACTTCGAAGGCCTTGTCGAGGATGGCCCTCGGGCAGGTGACCATACTGTCGAAGTGTTCCTTGGTGACGATTAGGGAGTGACCTCTGCTGGCAGGGTTCACATCCAGGAAGGCGATGACGTCATTGTCTTCATAGATCTTATAGGACGGGATGCTGCCATTGGCAATCTTACAGAAAATACAGGATGAATCTTTCATGGCTTATCTCCTTTTTCAAAAATAGAGAAGCGGAATAACCGCTCCTCTATTATAGCATTGTTTAGGGATTATTCGGCCCACTTCTTGAAATCGAACTTGGATTCGCTGTCGTAGGGGTTCTCGGTCTTGAAGACATCTTTGTAATTGGTCTTCATGTATTCGAGGAAAGCCTCGTCAGAGTAGGACCAATCCATTCTGGAGAGCCAGTAGACGCTGGAATCCGTCTTGTAGGAACCAGTGGTGGAGAGGGCATAGGCGACTTCCCACTTGATCTGATTGAGAGTCTCACCCGAGTAGATGGAGCTGTTTCCGCCGTTGATGGCATTGTTGTCCACGACATCAAGGATACGGGTGATGTAGTAGGTCTTGCTTGAAGAATCATAGTAGAGGATACTATCGACATCGTTGGAGGTGATGGTGTCGGCAACCGTCATATAACGATATCCATCCGGAGCATAGCAGGTAAGGTCAGCCTTGGTGGAGAACTGGCCACTCTTGATGGAATCCTTCATGGAAGTGACATCCGTCTTGTTGGAAGTGACCTTGGTAGAGAAGATACGGTCGGTCAGTCCGGAAGGAAGGGAAGAGATACCGCTGCTCTTGAGATAGAGACCATCGGTGACGAGATTTCTCGTAGCGATGTCATCAAGAGAATTGCGGAAACCTTCGGACAAGCTATAGGTATGGCTTCCGGTATAGGTGTCCTCCAAGGAAGAATCGATCTTATGCCAGTTGTCTTCGGCCTGGGCAATCTTGTCCTGGTCGTCAAGAATCTTTCCGGTGAGGTTGGCTTCGATGTCGATTTTGTTGTCTTTGAGCCATTTGATTTCATCTCTGCGGATGACAGGAGACTTATCGGAGATGGTGACGACGGTTCCGTCATCAGCGACAGTGACACCATATCTGGCAAAGAAATCCTTGGCTTCATCCTCATCGGCACCAGCTTTGAATTCGACCTTGGTATAGTCCTCACTGATGCTGACGGTTTTCGGGTTATATAAGGAGGCGATGGAATTTAAGGTGATACCCTTCCAAAGTCTGCTTAAGACGCTGAAGTCATCATCATTGGCAGTGCTGCCATCCTTATGAAGGATGTACTTTTCGACATAGGCATCAAGAAGCTTCTTGGCATCACCAGGTTCATCGCTTCTGTCGGCGATGGAGACGACCTGAACCTTTCTGGCGTTGGAGTTGGCGATGGAGTTCGGAGACTTCTTGATGATGTATTCGCTGGTCAGATAGTTGATCTTGTTGTCATGGAAGAGTTCGCTTTCCATGTATTCCTGATATCCTTTCTTCTGTGTAGCATTGTCAAGAGAATAGACATCGGAATAGGTCATGTTGTTGAAGACGAGCTGATTCTTGAGATCCTTGTCCTGGAGGGTGAACTTCAGGGAAGGATTGCCATCGGTATATTCAACGTTGGAAAGATAATAGTAGTTTTCGTTGAGATACTTGGCATATTTTGCTTCATCCCACATGTTGTTCTTCTTGTAGGAGCCGCCTTTGGCAGTGGAAAGCATGGTGTCTTCGGCACGGGTCTGAAGGTTGGCGTTCTTATCGCTAGCCAAGCTGGGAAGAACAACACCATCGGCAACGGACTTCTTGTTGAAGTCGTTGACGACATGATAGACTTCAGAGCCATCGGTTCCCTCGGTGTCGATATTATGGACATGGTCGGCAAGGATTTCGAAGATCTTGCTGAGAGTCTTCTCATAGATGGCATCATCGTTGGTAAGGCTCTGATAATACTGCTTCAGGGTATCCTGGGCGGTCTTGGCAACCTGATTCTCAGGCAACTGATAGAATGCACTGATCGGAAGCTTATGGGTGTAATCCTCCGGATACTTGATTTCATCGGTATCGCAGGCGACAAGTGTCAAAAGAGACAAAGCAGCCAAAGCGGTCGTCAATTTCTTTTTGTTACGCAACATAGCAGGCTTCCTCCATTTCTGGTGTGAATTCACCGGCCTCAAAATAGGCAATGCCCTTGAGCGGAACCATTCTTTCCTCGGCATATTCTGTCTGGATGTTGATGGTGTTGATGTAGGTTTCCCAGCTGCTGTCAAGCGTCTCATTGGCAGAATCCGTGCTGGACTTTTCGGTCAGGATGATGTACTTGTTGATTTCATTCTTGACTTCGGGAGCAAGATAATCCATGAAGTCTTTGTTGGTCTTGGACTTGAATTCAGCAAGGTTGTATCTCCAAAGAGTGATGTCCTCGCTGTCGAAAGACTTCTTGATGACACTCTCGACGGTACTTCTACGGTTGTTGTAGGTCGTCGTGGAGTTGCTGTCGGCATTGACGAAGTTGATGAAGGAAGGATTGGTGTCATAGTCAGAACTATAGGCAGCAATGGTAACATTTCCATCCTTCTTGGAATCATCCGGTACGTTGGCTCTGTAGTATTTGTATTTGTTGCTTACATTGCCGTTTTTATCACCGGTGAAAGGATCGTTGTTGACGGAGATGAAATGGATTCCCTGATAGCCGGAATCACCGGAAGTACCGGCTCTGGCAACGATGAGCGGATTGCCCTTTCCATCAGAAAGGACCTTCTTTCCATTGATGACGTTGTCAAGGCTGATATCGGCCTTCTTTCCATTGAGGCTTTCGTTGTAGTTGACAAGCTCGCCATCATACTCGACGAAGGCTGAATCATCAAGATTGGAAAGCTGTGCCTCGATAGCATCATATTCATCAGCTTTGTATTCAAGGTTATAGGTGGAAGCTGCGTCTTTGAAGTCTTGGATGGAAGCGAATTGGACAGCTGTTGTCGTGTCGCCTTTAGCTTTGGCAACCATGATGTCGTTGACTTCGGCAAGGAAACGATCTTCGAATTCTTTTCCTTTGTCGTTATAGATGAAGGATACGCCATGATAGTTGAAGAAGCTGTTGAAAAGGACGTTCCTAGGATACTGCCTGGCCGAAATGGACTTGCCATTGGAAGTCTTGATGGAACTTCCGTCATGCGGATTGGATTCCCAATCGGCGACGCTGTTCATTTCATAGCAAACGGAAAGCGGGATGCCGAAAGCCTTGCCCTGACCGACCAAGGTCTGGCTGATGTCATCGGCGACTTCACTCTCGCTGTTATATCCATCCCCGGTGCCAGGAACTCTGAGAGAGGTGGCAACCGTCTTGTTGGAGGCATTGCCTGTATCGGTGCTTCCGCTCTTGGTCTTCGGATTCAGGAAGGTATCATAGGCATAGACACCGAGCTTGAACTCGTTGACATAGGAAGTGTCCTTCTGCATGGCGACCATGTTGTCCTTGGTATAAAGTTCACCATACTGGGTGTTGCTTTGGTCATCGGAGGCAATCTGGGCGACGGAACCAAAAGAGGTGCCGTTGGCAAGCATCCTGGTGACGTTGTAGATCTGCTTTGCGTCATCGGAAGAAATCTGGCCGTTGTAATAGCCTTCTCCGCCACTTGCGGCATCGACCTTGATCAGGATGTGGGAGACATGGTATGGAGCCTTGTTCTCGACATACTGCTTGGTCAGATCTTCGGAAAGATAATATTCCTCGTTGGAATTGTTCGCGGAAGTCTTGACGGTTTCGAAGGAGGTCTGGTTCTGGGAAATCTGCTGCTGGGAGATATACTTTTCCCTCAGTTCTTCTTCATCCTCGACGCCTTCGCTGTCGAAGGTCTTTTCCTGTTCTTCCTTATAGGAAGTGTTGTTGGTCCTTGCATTGGTCTTCCAGGTATCATGGAGATTTTCCATCTTGTTGTCGACGATGGAAAGAAGACCTTGGCTTCTGGTCGTGACAGCCTGGGCCAGAATGGATTTGGCCAGGTTGAAATAAGACTGTGCAGAAGTCTTGCCGTTCTGTTCTTTGAAAATCTTATAGATTTCGTCATACTTATAGGTCTTTCCACCTACCGTGACGATCTCATGGTCTACCCAGTTGGCATCTGGATAGGTGTAGTCTTCACCACAGGCGGTCAGCGAAATTGCGATAAGAGACATCGCAAGAGCTACGCCACGTTTCCCTTTCATCATATGGGGTCCTCCTCGTTGAATAGATAGTACACACAAATAGACTCATAATAATATAGTTGTTTGATGGCTGCATTTCAAGAAAAAAGGTGCTTTCGAGAGGCTATAAGGCCTTTTTCTCCCTGCTTTTTGCCTCGGTTTGGTGAATTTCGCTCTTCGGAAGCCTCTCTTTATGATAAAATAGCTCGATATGCAACAAATCATAGCCATCACGAACCAGAAAGGCGGGGTCGGAAAAACGACCACGGCATATAACCTTGCCGCCGCCTTGTCAAGGTATAACAAACGCATCCTTCTCATCGACATGGACCCGCAGGGCAACTGCTCCATGGCTTTGGGTATCGATCCGAGCATCTGCAAGAAGACGACATCGGAGCTTCTTTTAGGAAAGACGGATCTGCGCCATGCCATCAGGAAGACAGGTTTCGGAAACATCTCCCTCATTCCCAGCAACCTCACCCTTGCCATGGTCGAGAGCACTCTGATGAGCAAAGACGGAAAGGCTGACCTCACCATCCTGAAGAGATGTCTTCAGGAGAAGGAGGCTTCCCTCTTTGACTTCATCTTGATCGACTGTCCTCCGTCCCTGGGCTTCCTCTCCTTGAATGCATTGAATGCCGCCATGAGCGTCCTTGTCCCGGTACAGTGCGAGTTCTTTGCCTTGGATGCCTTGGCTCAGCTTCTTTCCAGCATCGCCGGAGTCCAGCGAAACAGCAATCCGGATCTGTCCATCATGGGACTGGTATTGACCATGTTCGATCCCAGGACGAAGCTGTCCCTTGAAATCTCCCAGGAGATCAAGAAGAACTTCAAGGACAAGGTCTTCACCACCTTCATTCCGCGCAACGTCAGCATCCCGGAAGCCATCGCCAAGGGTGTTCCGGTTTCTTCCTACAAGCCGAATTCCGCAGGTTCTCTTTCCTATGCCGCATTGGCAAGGGAGGTCTTGGAATATGCCGAAAAGAGCCAGGAGAACTGATTTCTCATCCTTAGCCAAGAAGTATCAGGGCTTTTCGGTTGTCAACGAGATCGAAAAGAACCTGTTATCGAAGGACGAACGCGCCTGCAGGGCGGAGTCTCTTGTCCTAAGCGACCTCTATCATGAGGATAGCTATGACCTTGAACGCTATGAGGCCTTGGAGAAGTCCATCCGCAACGATGGTTTTCTGATGCCTCTCATCGTCGTCAAGAAGGATGACAGATATGAGATCATCAACGGCGTCAAGCGTTTCCTTCTGGCAAGGAAGATCGGTCTTGAAAGCATGCCGATCGTCCTAGCGGACCTGCCTGAGGAAAGAAAGATTGCCTACATCATCGAAAACATCATGTCGGAAGGAGACAATCCACTTGTCAAGACCTATGCCTTCCAGGTATTGGAGAGCAAGTATGCTTATCCGGATGACAAGATCGCTGAACTTTCCTCCCTTTCCGTCAACCAGGTCAGAAACCTCAAGAGGCTTGACAAGCTTCCTGACTTCCTCAAGGACGGACTCAAGGATTTCGTCCTGACTTATTCCGAGGCACGTTCCCTTCTCAACCTGCCTTTGGAACGCCAGAAGGAACTTTATGAAAAAATCAGGAAGGGAGAAGTCTCCGTCCGTGATCTGGAGAAGGAAAAAAGAACCTATCTGGGAAACAAAAGAAAAAGAAAAGTGACCCTCCGCAACAAGAGAGTCACCATTTCCTTTGAAAGCGAGGAGGAAGCCGAGAAGTTCTATCCTCAGATCGTCAGGCTTTTTTCTGACTGAGTTCCTCTTCCTTCCTCTTTTTATATGCCTGTCTCTCCAATAGGGAGGGAATGCATCCGCAGTAATCCTGCCTGTAGAGGTTGTACTTTTTGGCGATGAGGATGCCTTTTAGCTGTCCGTCATCCTTCTTGAAGTCGGAATAGAGGTATTTCGTCTCCGGATATTGCTTGGCAAGCTTGATGGCGATGAGATTCAACTCCCGGCTTGGCTTCTTGCAGGAGACCGTCATCACCGTGGTGAAGTATTCATAGTGGTGCCTATAGGCATACTCATAGGCAAGACCCATCCTGTAGCTATGGCATCTGAGACATGTGTTCCCACCCTCGTGGTCCTCAAACCTGTCTCTGAAGAGGCTGTTGTATTTCAAGAAATCATCCTCGTTGACGACAAGAGGAATCCTGACACCCCTGTCCCTGGCATAGGAAGAGAGAAAATCTTTGAGGGTTTTTAGTCTTTTCTGGTACTCCTCTTCCGGCTGGATGTTCGGATTGAAGAAGCCGACGGTCACATCGAAGTGGTCTAGCAGGATGCTTAAGGGATAGGTCAGACAAGGCCCGCAGCAGGCATGAAGAAAAAGAGAAGGCCTTCGCTTCTCCTTTTCAAGCATCATGACGGTCTCCTTATAGAGATCCTGGTAATAGTTTTTTGAATCCTTATTCAGCTTCATCCTGGTAAATGAACATGGCATCGCCGAAGGAGAAGAAACGATATCTGTTCTCGACGGCATGGCGATAGGCTTCTAGGATATGGTCTCTGCTGGAGAAGGCAGAGACGAGCATGACGAGGGTCGACTTGGGAAGGTGGAAGTTGGTGATGAGGCAGTCGATGGCCTGATACCTGTATCCAGGATAGATGAAGAGCTTGGTGTCTCCGGAGCATTCCTGGAACTTTCCGAATCTCTGGTAGACGGACTCCAAGGTCCTGGTGGAGGTCGTACCGATGGCGATGATCCTTCTATGTTCGCTCTTGGCCTTGTTCAGGGTATCGCTGGCCTCTTTGGACATCATATAGAATTCAGAATGCATGTCATGCTTTCTGATGTCATCGTTCTTGACCGGACGGAAGGTTCCCAATCCGACATGAAGGGTGACGTCGACGACTTCGACACCTTTGGCTCTGAGCCTTTCAAAGAGCTCGGGCGTGAAGTGGAAGCCGGCTGTCGGAGCGGCAGCGCTTCCTTCGATCTTGGCATAGACCGTCTGATAGCGTGAATTGTCGCCAAGCTGGGCATGGATATAGGGAGGAAGAGGCATCTTGCCAAGCTTTTCGAGGACTTCCAGGAAGATGCCCTGGTATTCGAAATGGAACAGGCGCAAGCCTTCGTCCTGGACTTCGATGCACTCGGCGACAAGCTCGTCGTTGAGGCCGAAGCTGACTCTTGTTCCGACCTTGACGGCATGGGCGTTTCCGACGAGGCACTGCCAGACGTCCTTCTTGTCCTTGATCTGGTTGAGAAGGAGAAGCTGTACATGGGCATGGGTCTCCTTCTTCTCACCCAAAAGCCTTGCCGGGATGACCTTGGTGTTGTTCCTGACGAGGACGTCTCCCTTGTGGAGATAGTTCTCGATGTTCTTGAAATAAGGCTCGTCGGTAAGCTCCCCTGTCCTGCGGTTCATGACTAGGAGCCTGCTTTCGTCTCTCTTTTCGGCGGGAGACTGGGCGATCAGCTCTTCAGGAAGAACATAATCATAGGAACTTAAGGAATAGATATCGTAATCAAAACCTGGTGTATTCATTTAACAGCCTCTTTCATTGCCAAACTCATCCAATCTATAGGCGGCATAGTCAAGGAAGCGGTCGTTCTTGATGGCTTCCCTGGCCTCTTCCATGGCCTGGATGAGAAAACGGATGTTGTGTATGGAGCATAGCCTTGCTCCGAAGCCTTCTTCGCATTTCATGAGATGATGGACGTAGGCCTTGGTGAAATGCCTGCAGCAGTAGCAGTCGCATTCCTCGTCAAGCGGAGAGAAGTCTGTCGCATACTTGCCCTTCATGATGTTGATCCTTCCGTGGTGCGTCATGATGGAACCATGGCGGGCAAGCCTTGTGGGAAGGACGCAGTCGAACATGTCGACACCCTTGCGGATGCCGTCAAAAAGCATATCCAAGGAGCCGATGCCCATCAGATAGCGTGGTTTGTCATAGGGAAGATAAGGAATCGTCAGGGATACCTCATGGTATTCGGTGATCCTAGGTTCGCCGATGGCGGTTCCACCGATGGAGAATCCGTCAAAGGGGAGGGCAGTGAGCTGCTTTGCACAGTATTCCCTCAAATCGGCAAAGTCTCCACCCTGGCAGATGCCGAAGAGAGCCTGGTCATCCCTGGTCTTGGCGGCAAGTCCGCGCTTTGCCCAGCGGATGGTCCTGTCGATGGAATTCTTCATGTATTCCTTGCTGCATGGATAGGGTGCACATTCGTCGAAGGACATGATGATGTCCGCACCGATGTCTTCCTCCAGCCCGATGACGCTCTCCGGAGAGAAGAAGTGCCTGTCACCGGTGAGAGGGTCCTTGAAGGAGACGCCTTCCTCGGTGATCTTGTCGCGCAGCTTGGTCAGGGAGAAGACCTGGTATCCGCCGCTGTCGGTGAGCATCGGTCCGTCATAGTTCATGAACTTCTGGACACCTCCGGCAGCCTTGACGACCTTGGTTCCCGGACGCAAAGCGAGATGGTAGGTGTTGGCTAGGACGACCCCGCTGCCCATCTCCCTTAGCTCCTCGGGGGAGAGCATCTTGACGGTGGCCTGGGTACCGACAGGCATGAACATCGGAAGTTCGACCGTTCCGTGCGGCGTATGAAGATAGCCATACCTGGCATGGCAGTTCTTATCTTCGTGAAGGATTTCGATATAGAAGTCTTTGGACATCAGAGAAGTTCTCCATCCTGGTGACGCTGATAGTAATAGTTGCTGATCTCGAAGACGACATGATAGATGTAGTGCTGCTTCTCCTCGAGCGTATATTTGTCACCGCTCATGACGAGGTAGAGGAGAAGGTCGGTAAGACCGCCTGCGGTATAGCGGACGGCGATTTCGTTGGGGACGTCGATGTCATATTTCTTCTTATAGACGGCAAGAAGCCTTCTGGAAAGCTGGGTCATGACATCCTGGACGGCAAGATAGAAGTCTCCGTTCATGGACTGCTTGGTGAGGATCTCGAAGAGATCGTCCTTCTTGTCCTCGAGCTGGGCGATGATGGGGAAGATATAATCCTTCCAGGCATTGCTCACGCTGTCAGGCTTGCTGAAGTCGACGGCGTTGACTTCCTTGCTGAGGATGTCGTCGATGGGGAATTCGAACTTGGTGACGTAGTAGACGAAGACGTCGTCGATGGTGTCGAAGTTGTTGTAGAACGTCGCTCTGGAGACACTGGCCAAATCGCACAGTTCGCTGACCTTGATGTTCTGGATCTGTTTTTCCTTGAGCAGCTGGACAAGAGCCTTGGTCAGCTTCTCCTTTGTCTTGATGACACGTAAATCTTCTTTCTTTTCTTTGGCCATGATGGCGGTCCCTCCTAACTGAGATGGAATTATTATATTGATGTAAAACAGCTAATACAACAAAAATTACACGTGGTACTTATTGTGTAAAGAAAACGAGAATATAGTCTAAAAAATAGGTGCATTATTTTTTCAAATGCATTTTTTCCCTGATTTGCATAAAAACAAGGCGGAATGCTCCGCCTTGCCATTTGTCTTATTTCTTGCTTCCGCAGGGTCCGATGATGGAGATGATCATCTCCTTGGCCATGGATGGATTGGCCTTTCCCTTGGATGCCTTCATGACCTGTCCGACCAGATAGCCTAAGGCATGGTCTTTTCCTCTCTGCCAGTCGGCGATGGACTGGGCGTTTTTGGAAAGGACTTCTTCGACGATGCCCTTGATGACACCATCGTCGGAAATCTGCTCCATGCCCTTCTCCTTGACGATGAGAAGAGGATCCTTGCCGTCAAGGAACATCTCCGAGAGGACTTCCTTGGCCTGCTTGGAGTTGATCTTTCCCGTGACGATGAGGTTGACCAGGGAAACGAGGTTCTCCTTGGTGAACTTCAGCTTGGACAGGCTTGTCTCGTTCTTGTTGAGATAACCGAGGATGTCGACCATGAGGAAGTTCCAGAGGATGGTCGGATTCTTCACACCCAGAGTGACGCAGTCTTCGAAGTAGGTGACGAAGTCCCTGTCCTTGAGGAGCTCTTCGATCTCATATTCGGAAAGGTTGAGTTCCCTGAGTTCTACCCTGTACTGGCTGGGAAGCTTGTTCATGGAGTGGATGGCATCGTAGATGAACCCTTCGTCCAGGTCGATCGGGACGATGTTCGGCTCCCTGAAGTACTTGTAGTCGATGGCATTGGTCTTCTTTCTCATGAGGACCGTGGCCTTTCTGGCCTCGTCATAACGTCTTGTCTCCTGTTCGACGACTCCGCCGTTTTCCAGGATTTCCTTCTGACGCTTTACTTCATAGTCGACGGCGGCACGGATGTTGCTGATGGTGTTCAGATTCTTGCATTCGCACTTGGTGCCAAGCTTGGTGCTTCCTTTCTCCCTCAAGGAGACGTTGATGTCGCAGCGCATGGAGCCGTTTTCCATCTTTCCGTCGGAGCAGCCTAAGTAGGTGACGATCTCACGGATGGTCTCGACATATTTCATGGCTTCTTCGCCGGAATGCATATCCGGTTCGGAAACGATTTCAAGCAGAGGTGTTCCGCAGCGGTTGAAGTTGATGAGGGAGACATCGGAAAGGTGGACCTGCTTGGCCGTATCCTCTTCGAGATGGGCGTTGTCGACACCGACACGGATGGTCTTTCCGTCGATGTTGAGCTCGATATAGCCCTTGGTTCCGATGGGATGGAACTGCTGGGTGATCTGGAAGCCCTTGGGAAGATCGGGATAGAAGTAGTTCTTACGGTCGAAATACAAAGTCCTGGCGATGTTCATGTGCATGGCAGAGCAGATCTTGATGCCATAGACGACGGCTTCCTCGTTGACGACAGGCATGGTGCCTGGGAAGGCGAGGTCGAAGACAACGGTCTCGGAGTTCGGAGCCTGACCGAACGTGCAAGGAGCAGAGGAGAACATCTTGGACTTGGTCTTCAGTTCGACATGGATTTCAATACCGATGACTGGTTCAAATTCCATTTTATCTGACCTCCTTTGCGATAAGGTCATGGAGACCTGTGATGTCTTCGACATCCTTGGCGGCAGCTAGGACGTGGCCGTCTTCGAAGACTCTTCCGGTGATGTTGACACCGATCGGCATGCCTTCACAGAAGCATAGCGGCAGGGTGATGGAAGGATATCCGCCGAAGTTGCCGATGGAAAGGATGTTGTCAAGATAGTCCGGATTGGTGGACCAGGCGGTGGATAAGTCCTTGATCTTCTTCGGAATGTTATATGCGGCAGGGACGATGAAATAGTCGATGCTGTCAAAGAAGGCGTTCATCGCATTGACGATGAGCCTTCTGGCCTTCTGGGCACGGTTGAACATCTCTTCCTGGTTCTGGCTGAGAAGGGAGAAGGAACCGATGACGAATCTTCTCTTGATGAGGTCAGAGAATCCCTTGGTCCTGCAGTCGGTCATGTATTCCTTGTAGGTCTTCGGGTTGTTGTCGGCAGCAGGTCCGAACCTGACGCCGTCGAGATTGGCATTGTTGCTTCCTGCCTCGGCGCAGGAGATGATCATATAAGTAGGATATAAGGCGTCAAGCAGTTCGACGGGATAGTCATAGCTGACGACTTCATATCCCTTTTCCTTCATGGATTCCAATAAATCCTGATAGGCTTTCCTGATGGTCGGATTCTGGATGTTGTCCATGACGGCACTGAAATAGCCGACTCTCTTGAGCGACTTGTGCTCCAGGACATAGTTCTGGTACTTTTCCTTCCTTCGATAGGAAGAGGACATATCCTTGCTGTCATGTCCGGCAAGGGTGGAGAGGACATAGCCCGCATCCAATACGTCCCTGGTGAAATAGCCGACGGTATCCATGGACGGGGCAAACGGGAAGAGACCGAATCTGGAGATTCTTCCCCAGGTCGGCTTGAAGCCGACAAGGCCTGCATGGGAGGCTGGCTTTCTTACGGAATCGCCGGTGTCGCTTCCCAAGGCAAAGGGAGCGATGCCCTGAGCCAGGGCTGCAGCTGAACCGCAGGAGGAACCTCCGACGATCCTCTCCCTGTCATAGGGATTGGTGGTGTTGCCCTTGTGTCCGGTCGTTCCTGTTCCGCCCATGGCAAGTTCGTCCATGGTGGTGTGGGCAATCTGGATCATTCCGGCACGCTTGAGCTTGCTGATGACCGTGGCATCGAAAATCGGGACATAGCCGTTGAGGATGTTGCTGGATGCGGTGGTCTCAAGACCCTTGGTGGAATAGTTGTCCTTGCTTAGGAAGGGAATGCCCTTGAGGTATTCGTCTTCCTTGACCTGGGTGATTTTGCCAGCTTCCTTTCTGGCATTGTCGAAGTTGGTCACTTCAAAGGAATTGCACTTGTCTTCCTTGACTCTTTCGATGCATTCCTCGACGAGCTCTGATGCGGTGACTTCGCCTTTGACCAAGGCGGAGTGGAGCTCGTGGATATTCTCATTCATCCATTTCGTCATTCTTGTTACCTACGACTTTCGGGAGTTTGATCTGGTTGCCGATCTTCGTGTTGGAATTCTTCAGGACTTCCTCGCTTCTGAGCGGCTTGGAAGGTTTGTCCTTCCTTAGGAATTTCTGATGTTCGCTATAGGGGAACGTCATCGGGTCGGCTTGGTCGACACCGGGGATGCCTTTCAGGAAATCAATCTGGGCCATGATGGTGTTGAACTCTTCATAAATCAAATCCGTCTGACCTGGATTCAATTTGAAAAGAAGGTTCTCGGCACAGAGATCGATCACTTCTTTTGTTACTTTTATCATGGAATCTACCTCTAAAACAATTCATTATACAACACTTGCGGAAAAGGTGTTAGGACTGCTTTTCCTTTGCTTCCTGAAGCAAAGGAAGAATCTCTTCTTCCGTATAGATGGTGATACCTAATTCCTTAGCTTTGGCAAGCTTGCTTCCGGCATCGCTTCCGACTAAGACGAAGTCCGTCTTCTTGCTGACGGAGGAAGAAGACTTGGCACCGAGAGATTCAAGCCTCTTGGTCATCTCCTCCCTGGATACGCTCAAGGCGCCGGTCAGGACGAATTTCTTATCCTTGAAGAAGTTGTCCTTAGCCTCCATGACAGGATGGAGGATGGAGAAGTTGAGTCCATAGCTTCTCAGCTTTTCGATGATGCTTCTATTATCCTCATCGCTGAAATATGCCATCAGGCTCCTGGCGGTGATTTCCCCTACGTCCTGCAAGGAAGAGAGTTCTTCCAAGGAACTCTTCATCAGGTTGTCAAGACTCTGATAGTGCAAGGAGAGGACCTGGGCCGTCTTCTTTCCGACAAGCGGGATAGCCAATCCGCAGATCAGCTGGTAAAGATCGTTGTGCTTGGACTTCTCGATGGCAGCAAAGAGGGACTCGCAGGTCTTCTTTCCGATGCCGTCCATCATCATGAGCTCTTCCTCGTGGTCCTTGAGAAGGTAGAAGTCGCTGATATCCTTGACCAACCCCTCGTTGAAGAGGGATTCGACAAGCTTGTCACCGATGCCGTCGATGTCCATGCCCTGCTTGGAAACGAAGAAGATGAGGTTGTTGATCCTTCTTGACGGGCAGTCCTCGTTCTTGCAGTAGGTCTGTCCCTGGACTTTCTCAAGAGTGCTGTGGCAGAAAGGACACTCTTTCGGGAACGAATAGGGCGGAAGATCCTTTTCCCTTCTTGAAAGGATGACCTTCTCGACTTCCGGAATGACGTCTCCTGCCTTGTGGAGGCTGACATAGTCATGGATGCGGATATCCTTGGCCTTGATGTATTCCTCATTGTTGAGGGTGGCCCTGGAAATCAGGGAGCCGGCCACACGGACAGGTCTCAAGACAGCGGTCGGTACGACCTTTCCCGTCCTTCCGACACTGATTTCGATATCCTCAATCTGGGTGATCTGCTCCTCCGGAGGAAACTTATATGCGATTTCCCATTTGGGCACCTTCATGGTATAGCCGATCTCATCATAGAGAGACATGTCGTTGACCTTGATGACGAGACCGTCGATGTCATAGTCGAGCATCGGTCTCTTCTCATGGTATTCATGGACATAGTCGATGACTTCCTTGATTCCGTGGACAAGCCTTCTTTCCGGATTGGTGCGGAAACCGAGGCTTGAAGCATACTTCAATGCTTCGTCATGGGTCTTGAAGCCCATCTCGTATCCGTCAGGAACATAGTACCACCAGGCATCGAGCTTCCTTTTGGCCGTCACCCGGCTATCCAGGTTCTTCAGGCTTCCGCTGGCAGCGTTTCTGGCATTGGCAAACAGAGGTTCGCCGTTTCTTGCCCTCTCTTCATTGAGCATCTTCAAAGATGCCTTTGGCATATAGACCTCCCCACGGATTTCAAAATCCTTCCTGTAGGGGATATGTAGTGGAATCGAAGGGATGGTCAATACGTTTGCGGTGACATCCTCTCCTGTGGTTCCGTCTCCTCTTGTCGAAGCGGTGACAAGGTCGCCGTTCTGATAGACGAGGGAGCAGGAAAGTCCGTCGATCTTGACTTCGCACATGTATTCGATGTCGCTCAGTCCGGTGAGCTTCCTCACCGTGCTGTCGAAGTCGTAAAGCTCTTCCTCGTTGAAGACATCGGCGATGGAAAGCATGTATTTCTGATGGACGACCTTCCTGAAGCCGGTGGCGATACCACCGCCGACCCTGCTTGTGGGAGAAAGCCTGTCCTTGAGGTCCGGACGCTTTTCCTCCAGCCTTTGGAGCTCCTCCATCAGCTGATCGAATTCGGCGTCGGAGACGGAAGACTGGTTCAGGACATAATATTCATAGTTATATCGGTTGAGGAGCTTGGTCAGCTCTTCGACTCTGTCTTTGTCTTTGTCTATCGGTTGCATCATTCCTCTCCTTCATTGATCTTTCTGAAAGCCTTGGCAGCACTGATGAGAACCTTGCTTCCGATTTCATCCTTGAACTGGATGCGGACCTTTCTTCCCTGGTCCATGACTTCGGTCACGGTTCCCTTGCCGAAGGACGTATGGACGATCCTGTCTCCGACAGCATAGGTGGCAGAGGAAGCTTGAGGCCTTATAGCAGAATTGAGGATGCTTCTGGCATTGGAGGACATCTTGTCAAAGAGGCTTTGGTCGGCACTTGGCCTGTGGCTTCCAAGATATGGGTTGTAATCGGAGGAAGCCTTCTTTTCCGGAGTCTTCTTTTCAAGGATGTTGAGCTCCTTGATGAAACGGCTGGGAACATATGGGGTCCCGTTGCGGAAGTTCTTGCCTCCAAAGGAGGAGAGATAGAGCTTCTTCTGGGCTCTGGTCACACAGACATAGAGAAGCCTTCTTTCTTCTTCGATGGCTGAAGCCTTGAACTCCATGACGGCATGGTTGGTCGGAAAGACACCTTCGTTGAGTCCGGTGACGAAGACGTAGGGGAATTCAAGACCTTTGGATACGTGTCCGGTCATGAGGGCGACCTTCTTTGCATCCTTCATGGTATCCTGGTCGGACTGCAATGCGACATCGATGAGGAAGTCTTCCAGAGTCGGTGCCCTGGTAGTCCCGTCTTCGTCGAGGATGTCCTGATCGAAGTAGGAGACCATGGAACGGATGAGCTCGTTGACGTTGTCGACCTTGGAGACGGAGCTGGAGGCGGTATAGGAAAGCTTGTCTTCAAGCTTCTTGTCTTCCTTGCTGACATAGTCGAGGAAGCCGGAATTCTGGAAATAAAGATGGATGGCTGTCATGAGCTGGCTTGGCGTGCTGTTCTTATTCTTATATACGGCCTGGACTTCATCATAGGCATGGTAGAAGTCCTTCAGGGCGAGGATGGACTTCTTTTGAAGATGAAGCTCATCATGATGATAACGGAAGACCTGGAAGAGGGAATTGTCTTCTTCCGTCATTCCGGTCTTGAGGCTGAGTGCCCTCTGAAGGGCGACATCACCGATAGCCTTGGTGGGAGCCTTGAGCATCCTCCTGAAGGAAAGGTCGTCAGGATTGACGATGAGTCTCAGGTAGGATAAGGCGTCCTTGATCTCGGCTCGTTCATAGAACTTCATGCCTCCGTAGACTTCATAGGGAATCTTGAAGCGGGTGAGCATCTTTTCAATCGGGTTGGAAAGATAGTTGCTTCGGTAGATGATGGCAATCTTGTCGAGGTCGACCTTCTCCTTGTTGGCTAGGTTGTTGATGGTGTAGGCTATCTGGTAGGCTTCCATCTCGGCATCCTGGAAACAAAGATAGGAAATCTTGTCTCCTTCTGCTCCGCTTGCAGCCACCAGGTTCTTGTCCATTCTGTCTCGGTTGTTCTTGATCAGGGCATTCGCGGCATTGAGAATCTGCTGGGTGGAACGATAGTTCTCGTCCAGAACGACGGTATCGAGATTGGGAAAATCCTTCTGAAGCCTGTCCTTGATGATTTCGTTCTTGGCACCTCTCCATGTGTAGATGGTCTGGTCTGGATCACCGACGACCGTCAGCATCGTCCTTGGAGAGAGAAGGAGCTTGATGAGGTTGTACTGGACTTCATTGGTGTCCTGGAATTCATCGACGAGGAAGATGTCATATTTGCTCTGCCAATGATGCCTGACATCGTCGTTGGCCTTGAGAATCTTCATGGTGAGCATCAAAAGGTCGTCGAAGTCCAATAGGTTCTGCTTGTTGAGGTAGTCCTGGTAGGAAGAATAGACATGGAGAAGCTCATCGTAGGTGTAGATGGAATCATAGGGGACATCGCTTTGTGAGACATCATTGACAAAGAGACCCTTGGTCTTGAGCTCGGAAACCTTGGCGATGAGAGCCTTGGTGAAGTCTTTGCTGGAACCTTTGGTCATCTTGGAAAAGATGTCCTTGTATATCTGACCCTGATCCTGGTCATCGGCGATGTTGAAGTTGACGTTATATCCGGGAAGATGGGAGATTTCCTTCTTCAGGAAACGATAGCAGAATCCGTGGAAGGTGACCATGAGCGGCTTCCCGTAGACCTGGAAGTCATTTTCATATAAAAGGCTGTCGACTCTGGTCTGCATCTCCTTGGCAGCTTTGTTGGTGAAGGTGATGGCGACCATCCTGAGAGGATTCATGCCTTTGGTGATGAGATAGGCAATCTTGTATGTCAAAGTCCTTGTCTTTCCGGTGCCTGCACCGGCGATGATTCTGAGATATTGGCTTGTTGAACTGGCAGCTTCGTATTGGCTTTTGTTGAGTTGTGATCTGATATCCATGTTGATTCTTCTTTCTGATGTCATATTATACCAAATCGAAGGAGCTCTTTTCTTATATAAGAAAAGAAATTCAGAAGGACAAGAAAAAACTGACCCGAAGGTCAGTCTATGGATTTCGATGGCTGGGATACTTGGATTCGAACCAAGGCATCACGGTTTCAGAGACCGTTGTCTTACCGCTTGACTATATCCCAATGGCAAGATAAGAGTATAAGGGCTTGGCAATGCATTGTCAAACAAAATTTTAAGAAAATCAAGGTTCCGTAGGAAAACGAAGGAGAAGATGAGAACGAAAAATCATCGTCACTAAAACGTTTTCTATTTTTGCTTTCGCTTAAAAATGACAAAATATGTCATGAACAACTCACTGTTATAACAGAATTTCATACATGTATTGCATTAGACAATATGAAGTGGCATCAAAGTAGCTTCTTCAAGCATCTTGTTGTTTTCTTCCAAAGTCATTCCGACATAACGTTCCAGGATAGTTAGCAGCATTGCGTCTTCAAACGAGTACGTAAAAGCAAATCCGGCAAGGAAACAAATAGAGACGGAGATGGTGAATGGGAGCTTCATCGGCAGGCAAATGGCGATGACGATTCTTTTGCTTGGGTTCTTCACCTCGCCATTCTTGTAACGCTCATCCTGTCGGTTTTATCGATGCTTCCTTTGCCTGTGGCTTCCGATATCTGAAATAGTCATCTATGGCTGAATGAATCCGTCGATTCACTTTCCGTTGTCATGATTGAAGGTATTATTTAAGATAAAAAGCAGGCGCCAATCTTGATTCCTGTTTGAAATCGTCTCTATTTGTCATACGTCTCACCGCGGATGATCTTGAAGCTTCTGTAGACCTGTTCGACACAGAGAAGCAAAGCCATATAATGGGTGAAGGTGAAGTCTGAAAGAGAGAAGGAGAAATCGGCTCTCTTCCTTAAGGAATCATCCATTCCATAGGAAGAGCCGAAGAGGAAGACCAGGTTTCCGTTTCTGGAAGTAGCCTCTTTGATCTTCAAGGCAAATTCCGGGGTATCCATCTTCTTGCCGTGGATGTCGACCAAAAAGAGATATTCATCCTGACGTATCGCCTTCAAGGCTCTTCTGGCTTCTGTTTCAAGTGCTTTCTGGATGTCGGTAGAAGAAGGATCCTCGGAAAGAGATTCTTCAGGAAGATAGGAAAGACTTACCTTGGCAAAGCGGGAAAGCCGCTTCAGGTATTCGCTTACGCCATCCTGGATATATTTCTCCCGGCATTTCCCGGGAATGAGGAAACGGATGTTCATCTTCCGCCCTTCGTTTCTTTTTTGTCGCTGGCACAGCAGAGGATGCATTCCGGCAGATAGCCAAGCTGCGTCATCATCACGCTTTCGAAGGTGCTGATAGCCAGAGTCGGGGTGTTGCATTCATCCGAAAGATGGGAAAGGATGACTTCCTTGGTGCCCTTGGTGACGAACCTGCTCAGATAGTAGGCACTGTCGGTGTTGCTCAGATGACCAGTGTCGGAGATGATTCTCCGGATGAGATAATCCGGCCTTTTGGATTCATAGAGCATCTTGGCATCGTGGTTGGATTCAAAGATGTAATAGGTCCTGCCTTCCAGATAGGGGAAGTCCTTTTCGGGGATGAACCCGGTATCGGTGACATAGCAAAGGGTCTCTTCCTGGTCATCGATGAGGTAAGCCATGGTGTTCGGACAGTCATGGGACATGGGAAGGGCGGTGATGGTGAATCCATCGATATGAAATTCCTGGAATGCCGTGACAAGATGCTTCTTGTCAATCAGCGAGGTGAACTTTGGAACCTTCGGCTGCGGAGAATAGATTTTATCTATCGGTGCATTGAATAGGTCGCTGGCGTGGTCGCTGTGGGTGTGGGTGATGAAGAAGGCGGAGATGTCTTCAAAGGCAAGCCCGTATTCCTTCAAGGCTTCATTGACTCGTTTTTTTGAAATGCCGAAATCCAAAAGAAGAACCTTGCCATGGGAAATGACAAGGGTGCTGTTTCCTTTTGACCCGGAGGAAATGACATCAAAAAGCATCAGAAACCCTCCGTCTGGTCTTTTTGCAGGGCCGTGAAGTTGCAGTGCTCCTTGTCAAAGATATAGTTGATGGTTCCGGTAGAACCGTTACGGTTCTTGATGAGGATGACGCTGACTTTGCTCTCGCTGGTATTCTCGCTCGGGTCTTCAGGAAGGCTATCCTCGTCGGAGGAATCCTTTCCCATACCCTGTTGCTTGGTATAGTAGTCAGGACGATAGAGCATGAAGATCATATCGGCATCCTGTTCGATGGCACCGGAATCACGGATATCGGAAATCTGAGGCGTATGGTTGTCTCTTTTTTCGCTGTCTCGGGAAAGCTGGGTGAGGGCGATGACAGGTACTTCAAGCTGTCTTGCCATCTGCTTGATCTGACGGGAAATGTCGGCGACGACCTGCTGACGGTTGTCACTTCCGCTAGGACCGGTGATGAGGCCTAGATAGTCGATGGCGATCAAGGCGACATCCTGCTTCTTGATTTCACGGATCTGGTTCTGCAGCTTTTTGCACTTGGTGGAGATATCCATCATCTTGGAACCGGGGTTGTCATCGATGTAGAAGGGCAAGGAAACGAGCTCGTCAAGACCGCGCTGAAGCTTCTTGACCTTGGCGGCAAGTTCGCTGTCGCCATGGGTGTCGACAAGAAGATGCTGCTTGGTGGAACCCTGACGGAATTCCATCGAGTTGATCTCATCCGTGGACAGGCCTGAGGTCAAAGTAAGAAGACGCAAGGCGATGGATTCGGCAGACATTTCCAAAGAGAAGAAGATGACAGGCTTTTTCTTTTTGGAGACGTTGTAAAGAAGATTCAGGGCAAAGGCCGTCTTTCCGACGCTAGGTCTTGCACCGATGACGATCATGTCTCCCTTGTGCCAGCCTTTGGTATAGAAGTCCATGGTCTGATAGCCGGTGGAGATACCGGTGACGCCGTTGGCCTTGATACCGTTCTTCTGGAATTCCTCGGTCTGCTTGACCAGCTTTTTGACAACATCGTCGCTGACCTGGTCGAGGGATTTGGCTTCGGCAACATTTCTCTGCTGGGAAATCTCAAGAATGTCATCGGCACTTTTTCCGATGAAATCGGAGATGTCGGTTATCGGTTTGTTCTTGGCATCATCCATGATGTTGCTCAGCTTGTTCAGAAAGCGGTTGAGCAGGGACTTTTCCTTGACGGTGGTGATATAGGTTTCGACCGGAGCGATGCGGACTGTCTTTTCCAGGATGGTCTGGATGTAGTCTTCCCCGCCGATGCTCTCATAGAGCTTGGAATTCTTCAGCTCTTCGGTGACACTGGATAAGTCGACGCTTCGACCCTTCTGCTGGGCAGCGATGCAGGAGGAGAAGACGGCTTTGTTTCTTCCATCGCAAAAATCATCCGGAACCAGATGCTGGGAGACGGTGAGCATACAGTCTCCGGTGGTGTCCATCAGGATGTTTCCGAGAATGGAAATCTCATCGAGCTGAAGACTGCTGTTATCGGAAATATCGGCCATCTCTATTTCTTTTCCTTGAGGGAGACGTGGATTCTGATTTCACCGATAACGCCATTGAAGATGTCGACTTTCAAAGTGGTGAGACCAAAGCCGTTGATGATGACGTCCTTTTCGACAATCTGAGACTTGTCGAAGCGGATGTCATAGTCCTTCTTCAGGGCTTCAAGGATCTTCTTGAAGGAGACTGTTCCGATCATCTCGCCTCTTCTTCCTGCACTGGCAGAGAATTCAAGCGTGATGGTCTTGAGCTTCTCGGCAAGGACTTTGGCTTCCTCGGTCTTGCGGAGAATCTCTTTTCTTTCTTCTTCCTGTTCGATGGCATACTGTCTCTGAGCCTCTGCTGTATAGAGGACGGCAAAGCCGTTGGGAATCAGGTAGTTTGCCCCATATCCATCGGAAACTTCGACGATTTCGCCTTTCTTTCCGACTTTACGTAAATCTTTCTTCATTAAGACTTTCATGATTATTCTCCTTTCTTTTCATCCTCGGGATGGAGCTTGGCATCCTCGAGGTAATCATCAAGCACTTTCAGGAGTGCCGTATTGAGTTCGTCGACCGTCATATTCTCCTTGACACAGGCAGCTGCGGCAAGGTGTCCGCCTCCCCCCAGCTTTTCCATGAGCAGCTGGACGGAGACCGTCGAGTCGCTCCTTGCGGAAATCTTGACCTTGGTCGGGCTGATTCTGCCGATGCAGAAGCTGCAATAGACGCCACGTATGTTCATCGCCTCATTGGCGACGATGGCAAGCATCGCATCGTCGACTTTGTCGTTATCCGGACTCACGGCGACAAGGACGCCATAGTGAGGCATGACGGCCCTGTTGAGGATGGATACCTTCTGGCGGTAGTTCTCAAAGTCATCCTTGAGATAGTCGGAGACCTTGAGGGCGTTGGCCCTGGCGTTCTTCAGCTGGGCGGAAGCATCGAAGGTGTTGGTCGTCGCATGTTCCTTGAAGAATCTCGTATCAAGGCAGATGCCGGCAAAGAGGAAGGTCGCCGTCCTTTCATCGATGTTGATCTTCTTCTCGTTGAAGGTGATGAACATCGTGACGATTTCCGATGCACTGGAGGCACTGGTGTCGATGTAGTCCCACCTCGTATTCTCGATGGCCCTGGCGTTTGGCCTGTGATGGTCGATGACGACGACTTCATGGCATTTGTTGAAGAGGTCACGGAAGATGGATAACTCCGGATCATTATGGTCCGTGCACAGAAGCAAGGTCTCTTTTCCGTGGATTTCGGCATCGACGTTCTTCATGTTGACGAAGATCTCATCCATCTCTTCCTTGGTATATTCGCTTTCGACGGCGATTCTGACATGGGATTCGATATGCTGCTCTTCCCAGCAGATCCTGGCCGGGATGTTGAAGCTTCGACAGACGAGGTAGAGACCGAGGGCCGAACCGATGGCATCGAAGTCAGCATTGTCATGCGGCATGATGATGACGTTCTTGTAGTTGCAGAGAATCTTGGTGAAGGCGGTGGAATTGGTTCTCAGCTTGACTCTGTTGCGGCTGGGCTGGAGTTCCGTCTTGCCTCCGATGAAGATGAGCTGGCTGTCAAACGGCTGGATGACGGCCTGGTCACCGCCTCTGGAGAGGGCGACATCAAGGGCGTTTGAGGCAAGTTCGGCATTCTTCGGATAGTCATCCGGGAAGCCATAGGCGACACCGATGGAGATGGTGAATCCGTTCTGGTATTCTTTCCTGACGTCGTCGATGATGGAAAACTTGTCAAGCTGCATCTGATCGAACTGCTTCATCGTGGTGATGAAGAGGTAGCGGTCATCCTTGATCCTTCTGATGAAGCAATGGTATTTGGCGGCAAAGTTGGAGATCAGTTTCCTGACGTCGGCCAGCATGTCGGTGAATCTTGTTTCATCGCTGATGTTGAGCTGTACATCGGAATAGTTGTCGATGCATAGATACCCAATGACCGGTGCTTCGTTCTTCTTGGCATCGACCAAGGCTTCGTATTTCGAGATATCCTTGAAGATGTAGAGATGGGCTTCCTTGAGGTATTCGACCCGATAGATATGGTTCTCCGAGGTGACACGGATGGAATCGACCTGCTTCTTGGGGTCGCTGAACTGATAGGTTTCCGGGAAACTCTTCTTGATGTCGGTGTCGACGATGTCCTTGAAGCGGTTGCCCAAAAAGTCGTTGACCCAGACGATGTTGTCATCATGGTCACATACGACAAGGCCGATTTCACCGAACTGGTAGGCTTCGGAGATGTCGTTTCCGATGATTTCGGCAGCCCTGAGTTCGGATTTGCCTTTTTTCTTCGTCAGGATGAGGTTGAAGACAAAGACGGAGATGAAATCAAAAGCGATAAAGAAGGACGTGAGGGCGATAAGAGTGATGAAATAATAGAGAAAGTCCGGCACGTAGTAGTATAAGACGATCAGGGTACCTAAGCCGATAGCCTCAAGAAAGAGAGCGATGGTGAGCCATTTGCGTTGGAGAAGTAAGATTCTGTTCATGTCCGCCTCCTAAAGAAGATAGATAAATTATAATTTAATTGTACTTATAAATAAAGTCTTGCAATTTCCTAGTGGGTGATTTTACCCTTGTTGTAATGGTCCATCAGGATGAGACCGCTGATTTTTCTGACCTTGGCATTGCTGACAAGCTTCAGGCATTCCCTGAAGGTGCTCCCGCTTGTCATGACATCATCAAAAAGGACAACATGCCTTCCTTTCAGTTTCTCAGCCTCTTTTCCGAGATAGATTCCTTTGTCCTGGAATCGATGGGAGCCTTTCTGTGTCTTCTGCTCTATGTCATCATCCCTTTCAAAGACGGAAAGATAGTTCAGGTGACTTGCCTTGAGCATCTCTTCGAGGTGGGCAAAGCCTCTTTTCCGAATCCTCTTTTTGCTGCTTGGAAGAGGAAGGAAAACGGAATTGGGAAACATCAGCCGGATGAAGGGTTGGAAGATATAAAGGAAACAACCGGCAAGTTCGATGTCGCCATACTCCTTGTAATTCATCAGCAGTGATTTTAGATATCCGTCATATTCTGATAGGAACAGGATTGGAATATCAAATATTCTTCTTATTTCCAACTTTTTGATGATTTCAGAAATGCATTCATCGCACAGCAAAGGATCTCTTTCCAACAGGTTCCGGATGGGAGAGACTTTCATCTCTTTCATGCAGGCCTTACAGTAGATGTGCTTTTCGATTGTATCTTTTGATTTCATAGATAGCCTCTTCAATCTCCGGACTGCTCTCTCTTCCCAGGAAGATGACATCTCCGTCTCTGGCATCCATCTTCCTTCCCACCCTTCCGGCAATCTGGATCAATGTTGCGGAATCATAGATGACGTTGTCGGCCATATAGACGATGACCTGGAGATTCTTGACCGTGACGCCTCTTTCCAGGATGGAGGTTGTGACGAGGTAATCCAGTTCATGGGTCTTGAACTTCTCGATGTCGAGCCTTCTTGAATCCTCCTTGGAAGAGACGAATGCACCGTTTTGATAAAAACGTCTTAAGAAGAAGAAAAGGTTTCTTCCTTCTTCGATTTCCGGAGAGAAGACAAAGACCGGTTTTCTTTCTTCCTGGTATTTCTTCAGCAATCGGAGAACGGCTACCCTCTGAAGAACCGAACTGTGTTGGATAAAGACTGGCTCGGGTAGCTTTCCTTTATGGTATCTTTCGAAAAGGGAGACGACTTCTCCGTTGTCTTTTTCGATGTGGTCGATGTCACTTTTCGATGGGGTTGCCGAAAGAAGGACATAATTGCCTCTTACGGCATCATAAAAGAAATGGTTCAGGACATCGTTGTCCTTGTAGGGAAAGGCATCGATTTCATCCAAAATCAAAAGATCGAAATACTGTCGGTAACGATAGAGCTGGTGGGTGGTAAGAAGGATGATGTCTCCTTCCAAGGAAAACGTATGTCCGCCGTATACGGAGACGACATCTGCCTGAGGGAAGGCTTCCTTGATTCGTGGAAGCAGGTCGATGACGACATCTTTCCTTGGAGTGGCAAAGCCGACATGTCCTCTTTCTTTCAAGGCATTTTCCATCGCCTGATAGACAAGCTCGGTCTTTCCTGCTCCGGTGACGGCATGGATGAGCACGTTTCTTTTCTGGCTGAGTATGCTTACGACCTTGTCGGAAACTTCTTTCTGCTTGTCGCTCAAAGGATATTTCAAGGACAACCCAAGTCCTTCCTTGCATACGAAAGAAGTATCGGCCAGGTTTCCTTGGAAGGAGATACATTTCCTGCAGTATCTTTTTCCGTTCCTGATTCCGGTAAAACGCAAGTCTTCGTTACCACATCTCTCGCATCTGAATTTTTCCATCTCACCATATATTGTGATGAGAGAGTGGTTTTAATCCATGAATGTGTATTTTATTTTGAAAGACAGTCCGTCATCTTTCATTCCCTTGAAAGTAAGGAAACTGCCTTCTTTTACGAAAATATTCAGTTTTTCTTCAAAAAGGCACTCTTTTTCATAATTCATCTCAAAAGTATGGATGCTCTTTTTGGGAAGATGATTTTTTAGGATATCAAAGTAGACGGTGTTGTTCATGTGACCGTTTTCGTCGATGTCTTGTTTTCCTACCTGGTAGGTGTCACACTTGACAAAGCCATCTTCCTCAAGAGGAAAGTTACCCAGTGTCTCTTCTGTCAAAGGCTTGACGTCTTTCAGATCGGGTATTTCTTTTTCAATCCTGTCACGGAAGACTCTGGCAGTTTTCAGTCTCCTTGTCTTGCTGTCCATGAGGACCCAAAGGGAAATGAGATAGAAGCAGACTTTCTTCTCTTCATCAAGCAGATAGCAGTAGCGATATAGCTGAAGAGGACCTGGGTAGGTCGGGAAGGTGACCATGGTGTAATGTCTTCCTGTTTCTAATTCTTTTAGGAAGTAGCCCTTATAACGCAATACGACATAGAAGAAGGAATTTTCTTTTTCAAACTCCTCTCCCATGCCAAGTCTGTCGATGTGTCTTGTCGCAAGATTTTGGAAATGATGGATGAGATCCTTTAGGTCGACATGACCTCTGCTGTCAAAGGATGGAACAAAGTCTATCTTTTCAAAGGAAGGATTTTCTTTGGTGATGTCAGGCAAGTTCATGTTTGATGAGATACTCCTTCAAAGACGGATATCCGTCTGTTTCGACATAAGGAAAGTCCGTGTTGATGGATAGACTTTCCATGACGTGCAAGTGTTTCTCCTTCTGCTTCTTCCAGTCAAGGAAGCAGGAGATGGCAAAGCCGGCTCTATAGGAACCATAGGCATCCTGCAGGAGCTTGTCACCGACATACATGGATGAAGTGATTTCCTTGCCGGCCATCTTCACCCCTGTCTGGAAGAAGAGCGGATTTGGTTTCTTCACTCCGATTTCACTGGAGGCCAAGACGAGGGCAAAATGACGTTCCGGATAGAATTCATTCAACAATGCAAGAGTATCTTCCTTGTCATATACGGTATTGGTAAGGCAGCCGAAGGGAATATTCCTGCTTTGAAGGAACTTCAGAAAATCATCAGCTCCCTGAACCTGACTCGGGGCAAGTTCGGTAAGGATCTCATGAGTGCATGTTTCCAGGGGGCAATCCAATCGGATATGAAAATGTTCCTTGACCAACCTCAGGATCTGAAGGATGGTCAGCTCATAATCAAGATGGGCCTGGTAATATGCGTGAAAGAAATCATCCGTAAATCGGAAGACTTCCTCTTCGTCAAAATTCCCTCTGTTGATTGCATGTCTCATCAGGCTGCTGATGTTCCACTTCCTGTCAGGATCATGGAATTCCAGAAGAGTGTCCCAACAGTCGAAGAAGACGGCTTGAAGTTTATCGGTCATATAGATAGAATCTCCTGTTTTTTATTTTACCATGTTTTGCCAAGAGAATGATGAAATGAATGGAAAACGTAGAAAATAAAATGAAAAGAGAAACAAACAACTTTTATCTATGAGCATGTGCATGCTTTCTTTGCCTTTGCTTTGCATCAAGCGATTGCTGATTTCTTTCGTTTTTCTTGCTTTTTTCTTCTTCATTTCGCTAAAATATTACCGATGAACCCGATAATTCAATTCCATTGAATAGCACACAGAAAAGCCTGCTGATTATTCAATAACGGCAGGTTTTTTCTTTCGCCAGGCACCCTTGATATGAGCATATAGGGAATATCAAAAGTTGTTTCTAAGGATTTGTAGTTATATATCAAGAAAATTCTTGTATCTATACTTTTGTTGGTGTTAAACTATCTACAAATGTAAGGAATTTTGTATTCCTTTCAATTGGAGGATTCAAAAATGGCACAGACAAAGGAGAAGGCAAAAGCCAAAAAGAGCGTAGCCATCAGGGTGATCAACATTCTGTTCATCATCGCCCTGGTCGTTGCCATCGTCGTTCCCATTCTTATGGTGACCCCGGTCGCCACATCCATCAAGGCAACCTTGAAGGAGACTTCCTGGGCTAAGGATTGGGCCGCTGCACTCAACAATTGGATGAAATGGCATGTCGTAAAGGTATTCAACCTTCCTACGACTTTCAGAGGACATGGTGTCACCTTCACTTCATGCTTGTATCTCTATGCCATTTATTTTGGTACCATGTTCTCTCTCTTCATGTGGTATCTGCCGTTTGTCATTCATCATAGGAACAAGGTCAAGGGCAAGAACCAGGCCTGGAGGAAGGTTGTCAACTGGACATGCTTTGGGCTTCTTACCTGCGTCTTCCTTGCCATCGTTTCCGCTTTCTTCTCCATACGTCTTATCAGGGACTTCGGTGCAGCCTATAAATGGGTCATTGATTTAGGTGCCCAGTGGTGCAGGCTCTTTGCTCCTGCCAAGGGCTCTTCGCCAAAGGGTGTTCTCAATGTCTTGGTTATCGAACGCATCAGCTACAACCATTATGCATGGGCACTTATCTGGTTCTATGTGATGCTTGTCCTGTTTGAGTTTATTTGCCTTGTCGTTGCCTCTGCTGGAAAAGCCAGCAAGGTCACTCAAGTCAAGGAAGCCCCGACTCCTGTTGCCGTTGACGAAGATAAAGTTCAGACCCCTGCTCCGATTCAGCAGCCTGTGCCGGTTGCCGCTCACGAAGAGAGCAAGCTTATTCCGACCATCCGTGAAGTTGCCTTGCTGGATGCCTTGAATCCTTTATATGAGACGAAGATTGAAGTCCTTCCTGACATCGAAGAAAAGAAGGAAGAAGACCTCTCCAATCTCAGACCTGTCAATGAAGAAGCCTTGGATGAAGCCAAGGAAATCAAGAAGATCCAGGAAACTGCCGAAAGTCTTTCTGCCACCAAGGATGTCTCTGTCCTTGTCCTTCCTGGTATCGATGAATGGGATGCCAATCCGTGGCCTGAAGATGAGCAGGAAGAGACAGCTTCTGCTGAGGGTGACCGCATCGAGAAGATTGCTGAAAGCCTTGATTCTTCATGTGTTGCTCCGATTCTTCCTGAAGAACCTAAGAATGAGGAAGAAAAGCCTCTTGAAGACCTGACAGCCGTTGCTGCTCCGGAAGAAGAAAACATTCCTGTCGAAGAAAAGCCTGTCGAAGAAGTCAAAGAAGAACCTTCCAAGGTCGTCTTCATCAATGATTCCTTCAAGGATGGCCTCCGTCCTCAGGAAGAAGACAACATCAAGGAAGAAATCGTTCCTGAAGACAGGACCGATAAGAAGGAAATCGTCTGCGACAACGAACATAAGACGATCCTTACCAAGCCTGTCAGTGATGAGGATACCTGGGATATCGGTGAATATCATGAAGAGCCTAAGCCCGTCGTTGCTGAAAAACCTGCCGAACCTCAGAAACCTCAGCCGAGAGTCAGTCAGATCGGCTTGATGAAGTTCGATCCATCCAAGAGAAAGAATGGTCCTGCCGCTCCTATCGGCGTCATCAATCCTGTCAAGAAGGATGAGCCTGTCGTCGAAGAAAAGCCTGTCGAAGAGAAGAAGGTTGCCGCTCCGATTGCCGGCCCGCTTCATTCCATCGAGAAATCCAAGCATGGCAAGATTGAGGCTGTCAAGGCAAGACATGTCTCCTTCGAGCTGAAGAACTACCAGGTCAAGACCTATGAAGGTGATCTGACGGCTGAACAGGCTTTCAACATGGGTGTCACCAAGGTCCAGCCTACGGTCAACCCTGTCTTCGCCAATCAGGAAAAGGGTTCCGCCTGGAAAGAGAAGAAGAGACTCGAGGATATCCGTCAGAATGGATATGGCGATGTCGTTCAGGTTGAAAAGCTCACTGGAAAGACAAAGCCTTCTGCTGCTCCATCTCCTTCATCCAAGAAGCCGATGTCCATCCGTGACATGCTGAAGGCCAAGAAGAATCAGCAGGCTGAATCTTCCAACACTGTCGAAGAAGAAAAGAAGATCAACAAGCCGATCACTCCGGTTGCCTTCAAACCACTAGACAAGAAGGAAGAACCTGCCGAAGAAGTCAAGAAGGAAGTAGAAGTATCTCCTCTTGATCAGGTGCCTTCCACTCCTTTCCATCCGATTGCTCCGCTTCCGAAGAAGGAAAGAAAGCGCCCTGAAATCAAACCGATTGCTCCTATCAACGTCAAAAAGGACAAGTAAAGATGATGGCTGCGACTAAGTCGCAGCCATTTCTTTTTAGAAGATGACAATGATCATGGAACTTTCTGATTATGATGTATAAGGTGTAGATTGCTGATGAAAGGAAGAGGTGCTGAAGTCCTAATGATGGCATTCTCTTTTATGAAATAAGATAGCCGATATTTCAACGAAACAACTTTGGATGAGCGGATTCTTATGCAAAGAGGTGTTGTCTTATCTTGAAACCCGTAACCCTATGGAAATTGATAAAAAAGCTTGCATGTCATCCATAGGGGTGGTAGAATCTTTAAGCGCTAAATTGAGGCGTGGTGCAGCTTGGTAGCACGCTTGCTTCGGGAGCAAGAGGTCACGGGTTCGAATCCCGTCGCTTCAACCATCGAGATTTAGCTAGACCCAGGACATTGTCCTGGGTCTTTTGTCATCATGGACTTTTTCTTTGAAGGAAGGATGACAAACAATATTTCAGGATCAATGGCATGAAGTTTAAAATCATATTTGTTGCAGGAATTTATGAGAATCGGTATAATTCTCGTTGTTTTTTCATAAAGGAGAAAATTGAGCTATGAAAGATTATTCTATGGTCGATCTGATTGGCAACACTCCGCTTGTCCGTCTTAGGAACATCGAGGCTGCCTATAACCTGAATTCTAAGATCTATGCCAAGCTTGAAAGGTGTAACCCTACTGGATCCATCAAGGACAGAGCCGCCAAGGAAATGATTCTTGATGCCATGGAGAAGAAACTTATCGACAAGGACACCGTCCTCATCGAACCTACCAGTGGCAATACCGGAATTGGTTTCGCTGCCATCGGCGCTACTCTCAATATGAAGGTTGTCCTCTTCATGCCGAGCAACTGCTCCATCGAAAGAGTCAAGATGATGAAGGCCTTCGGTGCCGACATCCGTCTTGTCAGCGAGGGTGGTATGGCTGGCTGCATCGCTGCTGCCAAACAGCTTCATTCTGAAATCAAGAATTCCTATATTCCGTTCCAATTTGAAAACAAGGCCAATTCCATGGCTCATTATAAGACGACCGGTCCTGAAATCTTCGAGCAGACGGAAGGAACCGTCGATATCTTCATCTCTGCCTTCGGCACTGGTGGAACCTTGACCGGCACAGCCAAATATCTCAAGGAAAAGAAGCCAAGTGTCCTTGCCTTTGGTGTCGAGCCGGCAACCTCTGCTGTCGTCACGACCGGCAAGAAGGGTCCTCATAAGATTCAGGGCATCGGTGCCGGATTCATTCCGGAGGTCCTCGAACTTGATGTTGTTGACAAGGTCCTCACTGCCACGGATGACGAGGCCTTTGAGTTTGCCAGAGAACTTGCCAGGAAGGAAGGTCTCTTTGTCGGCATTTCCAGCGGTGCCAATGTCGCCACTGCCGTCAAGCTTGCCAAGGAATATGAGAACAAGGTCATCGTCACTGTCCTTCCGGACAATGGAGAAAGATATCTTTCTGTTCCTGGATTGTTTGACTGAACTTTTCAAATACAATAAAATAGAATCCTATGTTGTTCTTGGATGAATTGGAAAAACAGTATCAGCGTGAAGAAGGGCTTGTTAGGATCGATGAAATCCTGATATCCTCTTTCATATGCAACATCAAAAAGCTGTTGATGCTTGATTATGAGATTCCTGATTATACCAAGGATGACATGGAGAACCTCTATCTAAAGTCGAGAAGGAAATTAGATAAGATTTTTACAGATATGAAAGTGGAAGACAAGGAGAAGAAGGTCGATAGCTTCTTCTCCTTCCTCCCTGAGATAAGAAGAACATTGAACACTTCCATCCAGGCTATCCTCGATGGAGATCCGGCAAGTGACTCCAAACAGGAAATCGTCATCGAATATCCTGGTTTTGAAGCAATTCTCTATTATCGTGTCGCTCATGAATTCTATGTCCTTGGTCTCAAGACCTTGGCTAGGTATATCTCGGAGATGGCTCACCATCATACAGGTATCGACATCAATCCGGGAGCCATCATCGGGGATTATTTCTTCATCGACCATGGAACAGGCATCGTCATCGGCGAGACGGCTGTCTTAGGTGACTATATCAAGCTGTATCAAGGTGTCACCTTAGGTGCTCTTTCCCTCAGGAAGGGAAGAGACCTTGTTGGAAAGAAGAGACATCCTACGGTCGAAGACCATGTCACCATCTATTCCAATGCAGCCATCTTTGGAGGGGAGACCGTCATCGGCCATGGATCGACCATCGGAGGAGATGTCTATCTTACTCATTCCGTCGGGCCTGACAGCATCGTCCTTCAGACAGACAAAGATCTTACGATTTTGAAGAAGGATTCCTAAAGTTTTAAAAAAAGGCTTTGAAAACGAAGGATTAGCGTTTATAATACTTGAGCTGTTTTCAATTTTAGTTGAAAATAGAAAGTTCTTTTGATTTTGAGTCTGCCGTTTCTTTCCGAAACTGCATGGTTCATGTCAAAGGATTGCTGCCCGAGTGGTGAAATGGTATACACGGCAGACTCAAAATCTACTACTCGCAAGGGTGTAAGGGTTCAAGTCCCTTCTCGGGCACCATCGGAAAAATGA